>CAZJPB010000034.1:0-10673 GCA_964547785.1 uncultured Pseudomonadota bacterium
TTACGGTATACTGGAGGTACTATGAAACTGCCTCATTTTGAGAAAAGCGATGGTCAACATCTATGTCTTTTATAAAAATTGCATTTTGTTTTATAAAAGAAATTTTTTCGAGTATTTGTTCTATCACATCTGACATAACTCTTTCTGAAGCACTTTTTAATTTTTGTTGCATTTTTAAAATTATACTCTCTTCTTTTTTTATAGCTTCAAAAATCCCTTCAGATATTTTTAATATTTTTTTTTGATCTTCTAAAATACGATGCAATCGCACTTCTTTTGTTTTTTGGAATGCAATAAAATCTTCTCTTGCTTTAACATTAAACGACCTAAGAACTTTTAATATTTTTTCTTTTCCTACATTTTTCAATTCCTGCGATACTGATTCATCTTCTAATAAAATTTCAAATATATTTTCATGCAAATTAACATTATCAACATATCCATTTAATAGATCATTTGTTGCTATATAAGCTAATAATTCTTGCAATAATTCATCAGTAAAATCAGTATTATTATATCTAAATTCATATAATAAATCATCGGATTTTAAAGATTTTCCCGTTTGCTTTTGTAATGATTCCAACATTAAAAAATTATATAATACAAGGTAAGTTTCTTCATAATTTTTCATATAATTTATATTTTTAAAAATTTTTCTATAAATTGGCAATAACCTTCTTTGATCCATTTGACTCATAAAAAGTAATAAAGAATTTTTGATTATAGGAAAACTTTCTACTAATTTTTTTGCATTTTCTGATTTTAGATATTCTTTTGATGTTAAAAAATCTTGTAATATATTCAAATACATCTCAAAAGACTCAGCAATATAACCAGACTCCTCAAGCTCTGTTGCAACATTAAAAATTTCTTCAGTTACAATTGTTTTTTTTTGCTCAATTTCCAATTTTTTTATGATTGCTTTGATTGATTGTAAAAATAAAGTATCAATCTCTTCTTGCGTAATATAATCTTCATCATTGATTTCTTTAAGATTATCAACAACCTTAGGTTGATTAACTTGACTTGGAGCCCCTGTCGCATGTTCTATAGTATCTTCTTGCGTCCTTGAAGGCACTGGTCTTTCTGGTCGATTTCCTATTGCTTTTTCTAGAACTATTCTTGTACTTGCTTCCTGAGAAATTGGTAACGATCCAGCAGCTCCTGTTGTTTTTTCTACTATATTTTCTATTGCTACCAAAGGGACTGGAACTATAGGACGACCACCTATTGCTTCTTCTAACAATATTCTTGTGCTTGCACTCTTAGGCTCCAATAACTTTCCAGCAGCTCCTGTTGCTTGATCTATGCTTTGTTCAGTTGCTTCTGAAGGCGTTTGCACTGCAGGACGACTGCCTGTTGCTTCTTCTAACAATATTCTTGTACCTGCATCCTGAGGTTCCAATAACTTTCCAGCAGCCCCTTTTGTTTGATCTATAGTTTGTTCAGTTGCTTCGGAAGGAACTTGTGCTGCAGGACGACCGACTGCTGCTTCTTCTAACAATATTCTTGTACTTGCACTCTTAGGTTCTGACAATGCTTTTGAAGTTCCTATCTCTTCTTCTAGTGCTGGAAATTCTACTACATCTTCAACACTAACATCTGGCAAGCTGCCCGGAATAACTCGTACTGGTTCTGGCAATACAAACGTACTTGCGCTCTTAGGATCCAATAATGCTCCAGCAGCCCCTTTTGCTTGATCTATAGTTTGTTCAGTTGCTCTTGAAGGCACTTGCGCTGAAGGACGATCGTGTGTTGCTTCTTCTAGAACTATTCTTGTACTTGCTTCCTGAGGTTCTAATAATGCTTCAGGAGTTCCTGTTGCTTGATCTATAATTTGCTCAGCTGCTCTTGAAGACACTTGCACTGCAGGACGACCGCCTGTTGCTGCTTCTGGCAAAACTAGTTCTTCAACAATAACATCCGGCTGGAATGGCACAAAAACACCTAAACCGCTTAGTTCATCCGCAAGTGTTGGCATTGATGGTCTAGAATTTATTTGCTCTTGTAACTCTTGCAATTCTTGTTCAGCTTTTTCTATTGCGTCTTTAAGTTTATCTTTTAATCTTTCATCATCATCAACTTTTTTACCTTGACCTTCAAGAAGTTGATGTAATCGCTTTAACTCTTGATTACCATTTTCTATTTCTTGTTTTATTTTCTGAATATTTTGCTCTAAATCTCGTATAGCCACTTCAAGCTCTTTAATTTGACTTTGATCATCAACACCACTATCCACGCCTGATCTTTTTTGCACATTTTGTTCAAGATGAATAGTTTCACTGAGTCTACTATTTTCTTTTTTTAGTTCTGCGCTATCTTTCGTAAGACTTTCGATAGAGGCGTCAAGTTCACTTGCATCTTCTTGTTGCGATTCAAAATCAATTATTTGTTGTTTTAAATAAATTATTTGTTGCTGTAAATCTTTTTTTTGCTCAATTATTTCTTTTATTTTATTGTCAAAAACTTGGGCTTTTTGATTATTTTCTTTTTCTAATCTTTGAAGTCTTTCGTAGCCTTGTTTGCAATCGCACGCACTATTTTTATAGGATTCAAAAAATATCATTGCAAACATTACATATTTTAAACACTTCATGAATCTGCTCCATCATCATTTCCTACAGGACTACCAGTTATTTCAAGATGTTCTACATAACTTTGTAATGCAGGATCATTATGAACACTCTCATCGACCGATACAGGTTGAGCAGCTAATTGTACTTTTGCATCGTCTATTTGATCTTGAATGTTACGCAATAGATCTTTCAGATTATAAAGATCGTCAACCGGCTCATCGAGTTTACTTTGTTTATGAGCAATCTCCAATTTCACCGCTTTTATTGCATCTTTACATTGTTCCAGCTCTTGTTGCGCAGCTGCAAGTTCTACTACTAAAGCTTCTTTAATTCCTTTTAATCTTGCTTCTTCACTGGGAACATCAATACCACTTGCCATAACTGCGGATTGCATAACATCTGATTGTGCTGATTGGATTTGTCTTTGCAATTCTTCATTACGATGCCGTAATAAACTAATTTCTTGTTTTAATGCTTCTTCTTTAACTTTAAGTGTTTTTGTATGCTCTTTTCCCGCCCGAAGTTCTTTAATTTCCATCTGTAATGTATATATTGTTTGCTGCAATGACTGTATTTCTCTTTTTTCTTTTGCAAGTTGTTCATCAAATTCTGCCTGTATAGCATCACCTTGATCTTGTAAATTCTGAATACTTCGTTCTAAATACTCACAATCACAAGACTCAGGCCCATCATAGACTTCTCGAACATCATCATCTTGATTTTCAGGCATAAAAAATTCACTTGAATTAATTTTTGTAATACATAAGCCAAAAAATAAAATCATTCCATATATTTTTATACATTTTTCCATTTTTAACCTTACTTTATAATCTTTACTATAAAGATAAAATATTTTTTATCTATTTGTAAAGAAAATAGAATAAATAAGTTTAATTAAAAATTACAATTGAATTTATAAAATTTATTTTGTTATATTAAAAAATGAATCATGAGAATATTTTTTTAAAAAAAGTGAGATAATCAATGAAATATAAAATATTTTTTATAACTTTTTTATGCTTGTATACTTTGCATATATCTGCTGCAAGCGCAGCTAGGCCAGATTACAAAGCTTACCAAAGTCTACCTTTGTATGGACATTACACTCCAGCCAAATATGAATTTTTAACTCTTTTTACCTCACAATCTTTTGGCAATCCCGGTCAAATAAAACTGCAAGAACTTGGCGAAAGATTCACTAGAAATCAATTATGCGTAACCAATCCATTTATAGCATTCCAAACACAATCATTTGCGATTACCATTCATGGATCACAGAATGTTCATAACAAACTCGTTCCAACGCCCTGGAATATTTGTTGGCATTATTGGCGATTTGGCTCAAAAAATAATGTAAGCGCTCAAGTTTTAATGGGATTGTTTGAACCTGTAGGGTTAGGCGCAGCACAAGATCTTCCTTTTAATACATTAGCATCGTTGCTAGTAAATCCTCACGATCAACATTTATCGCCAAATAATGCCCAATTTACACCACAACCCGGTCGAGAAATTATATCATTTTTTGCTGCTGCCCATGCTTCCGAAGACAATCAAAGCGCTTTAGTCTTTACGCTTATTATCAATAATCCTGTACTGCAACAAGCACTTTTGGAGCAAAAAATTACTACTGCTCGATCAGATTATCAACAACCATTTCATCATTGGCTTACATTATTACAAAATTTTATACCACAACTTACACACGAAGAAGACAAAAGAGCACTTGCTAACGCTATTGAAATTTTAAAATTATCGAGTGAAAGTTTTTATGGAAGAATGCAACCAGCACAGCCATGGCAAGCTTTTACCCCTACAGATGCCCTTACTCCTGAAGAACTAGCATGGATTGCAACATCTGCTGCGCCAGCGCCTAATTCATCACAACAAGTAGCTTCTTCTGCTCAACTAGGCGCAACTGCTCAATCAACTGACGAACTCACTGATGAGCAGCTTGCAGAATTATTAGCAGCTGGCGTATTTGATTTTGAAGAACCATCTTTTGCTGAGCCACCAAAAACTTCTGCATTTCCTACAAATCCTAAAGATGCACTTTCTGATGAAGAATTCTTTGAATTTTTAGCCAAACAACAATCCAAATCGCATCCTTCCCTTCCGCCAGCACCAGTTTTACCTACAAAAGTTTCAGTACTTCCTCAAGCACCTCAAAGACCTTCTCAAATTGACTTACATACATTAAAACGCGATTTACCAAGAGCACTAGGAACAATACCTGCAGACCAAACTACAACTCTTGATGCTTCTTTTTTTGGGCCAACTGAATCTTCAGCTCCAACATATACCGCTTCTCCTTCTACAGGCACAAAAGTACCTTTACCAAAACAAAGAACAATCGAAAATTTTTTTGAATTATCTCAAGAATTAAGAGCTTGGCTAGACAAGATTATATTCTCTTCTGAAAACGAAACCTCAATTAAAGAAACCTTAAACCGAAGAAAAAAATCTATAGAATTAAAAACCGAAATAAATAACAAGACATCAAATATTATACAATATATAAAAAATAAATTAAAACCTTAAGCTTATTTGTAATGTTTTTAAGCTCGTTAAAATTTTCTATTTGAATTCTTATATATGTTTTTGCTATGATAATAATTGAAAATAAGTAAAACTTAAAAATAACAAAAAAAGGAGTTATCATGTCAATCTTAAGACTACTAAAAAAGGGTGTCTTTATAAGCCTTAACCTTATATTATTTGCAAATATTTCTTTAATGCAATCAGCCGCAGCAGCAGATGAAGAACCAGCATTTCCTGCAATGTCACAACCGATGATAAGCGAAACTAAAATCATAAAAAGAAAATTTACACAATACACACCAATGGGAGCTACAAAGAGTGATTATATATGGCTTAACAATCAGTGCTTAACAATGGCTATCAGAGATTTTATCTCAAATGATGCCAATTATAAATTAAATATCGATGAAGATACACAAGCAACACTAGCAAATAATCTAGATGCCATGTTTGACGCTAAAGACAATAATGCTTTTGAGTCGGCGTTTGACAAATTTATAGATATTTTTTTTGATTTTTTTAATACAGATAATCAAGAGTATAATTTAGGTACATTAGATAGTATACAACAAGCACTCTATAGCGACTTATCTTTTGAAGACTACAAAAGTACTTATCCTAATATAAACAATAAATCTTTTGAAGGATCATTTATAGCAGTTAAAACCTTCCATAAAGATAGTCGTAAGATTACTGATAAAGAAGCACTACAAAAATTTTTTGAAACAGCTTATTTACTTTATGTAAAGCAGAATCTTAAAATGTTTCAAGATAACTTATTAAATTTACCAGAAAATCCATCTACTGATTTCGATATGTTTACACCTTCAAGCACACAAAGACATCAAATAAGCTCTTCATTGCTTGTAGCGCCTAAACAAACAGCACCAGCAAGAACAGTAGCAGCACAAGCAGCAGCAACAGTAGCTGCAACCGTAGAACCAGCAGTAATAGCTCCAGAACAAACAAGACCTGCAACAACAAGAACAGTAGCTGGAAGAGTAGAACCAACAGGTCCAGCTTTAGTAACAGCGCCAGAACCAGCACCAGCAGTAACAGCAGGAGAATTATTAGTCGATGAAGATCAAGATGAGCCTGCAAGTCGAGCAGCAGGAGAAAACGTTACAGACGCAGAAGAACCTATTTATGAAGTATATAACACAGGACAACCTTATGTTAACGTTCCAACGCGTTCATGGGATGAAGATGATGAAGAGGATGCAGTAGCAGAATGGTCAAAAGAAGAAGAAGAAGGACGACCTGCATATCTTGACATAAAACCTCACCCAGATCCTCTATATGAAAACATAACAAACATATATGATACTGTTAATACTATGCTTTTAAAAGATTCTATATATGATGCTGTTAATCCAGCTGAATTTTATAATTCTTTGCCATTTTACGAATTCAAACTACATTTAATGAGGCTATTAATAGAAAATCTTGAAACTAAAACTGCTGAAAAAGTTTTAAATGCTACAGAAGCTTTTAATATTAGAGTTGCAATAAATCAAAATAAACTTGAATTAGCATTTACTTTGTATCTAAGAGCACTCAACAAATTTTACAAAAATAATACTGCATTAATTGACAAAGATATTAACGCTCTTAAAGGTGAAGTTTTAGAATTTATAAGCAAAATGCATACAATGGATATGCCTGAAAATATTCGTGGAATATTCCAACAGGCCCAAGAAGAACCTAAAACACTCAGTGATAGTCAAATATTGTTTTTAAATTTTGTAATACAACACACAAAAAAATACATCCGCCCTAAAACAATAACATCTGATACAAGAATGCAAACATTAATGACTCAAAATACTGATTTGACTGAAGCATTAGTATTTGAATTGTCCGAATTGATTACTAAAGATGCTATACTTTTGAATTATTTAAACGATCCAAATATGCATAAAGATATTATAGCTATAGTAAAAGAAGGCGAGACCTCACAAGCGCTAAAAAATTTAGATAATGAATTATTACTTAATCTTCTTGCAATTTTTAATGATATTCGGTCATCAGTCACAGAAGAATCTACCGCAACCACGACCGCTGATGATAGCGATAGCGACTTAGGTGATGGTGGTGGTGCTTCTGATGACGGCGATAGAACGCCAAGAGCAACAGCACCAACAAGAATAGAACCAGTAGTAGTTGTTAATCCAAGAAAAGGTCGAGCTGAACCAGCAGTAGAGACAACAACCATGGAACCAGCGCCAGGTTTTAAACCAGGAGATTATCGATCTGATGAATCATTAGCACCGTATGGACTACCGGATACAACGCCAACTAATACGCTAACACCAAGTATGCAACGAGTAATGCCAAAAACAACCGAAACACCAGGAACAATGGTCGCAAGATCTGAAGCTGTTACGCAAAATCCAACATTAATAGTAAAAAAACTTGAACCAACAACTCCACCGGCAAGCACGGATGACGAGAATTTTCTTACGCCTCAACAACAACAAGTTGTTATGATGAGACGGATTGCGGAAGTTCAAACGGATGCATCAACAACTAGACCGACTGCAATAGAATCACCAGTAGTTGTTGTAAACCCATCAAGAGCTGCAAGACGAACTACCCCTAGCTTAGTAATGCCAACTTCTGTTACAGCAACAGGAATTGACAGCATCCCTCAAACTACATCTATTAACACTGCTGCTACTTTTCCGCCTGCACCTCAAAGAGTATTAGAGCGTGGAGTATTAGAGCGTGATCTAACGCAAATGGAACCCGCAAGAAGTACAACTAAAACTCCAAAACAATTACCAAACCCATTAATTGTATATTCTGTAGAAGATGACGTACTAAAAAAAAATCTAAGTGATATATCATCTTCAGCTTCTTCAACAGTTTCGTCATCTTCATCAGAATCTAGTGGTTCTTCCAGCGCTGCTTCTTCAACTTCATCTTTAGATTCTCAAGAAGAAATACCAGAGGAAATAGAAATACTAGAAGAAGAAGATGATGATGATGATGATGATCGTTCCCTATTACAAACTTTACGAAAGGCTCAAAGAGACACAAAATTAAAAGAAAGGAATCAAGAATTAAAAAAACAAGATGAAATAAGAGAGCACGCAGCAAAATTAACAAAACCAATAAGAAAAAGAGCTGATCAAGTCGAAAAACAACAAGCGGAGAAACATGAGGCACTATTACAAAAAATACTAGAAAAACCTAAACGACCAACTAACCGACACATAATAATTGATAATGATGAACCATTAATAAATATACCATTACTTGAAACTGAAAATGCTGTAGATGCTGTAGATACATTACAAGAAAAAGCATTATTGGATGAATTTTTTAACTCAACACGTGATTATCAACAAAGTTATGAGCAACAAGACGAAGAACCTATTGGAAATCCTTTAGTAAATAACTATCAAGAAGATGTAACAGAAGTATTAGATAGCGCCAAAAAAGAATATACTAGAAAAGATTCTTCAAATTGGGATGCTATAAGAGATGCTATAAGAGATGCTCAAAATGAAGATCTATCTGACCCTTATTACTTTTTAAGCAAAGAGCCTTCCTCATATAATCCACCACCATTACCTCAAAAGAGTTCAAAATCAGCAGAAAAAAAATTAGCAGAAGAGGAAGAATTATTAGCAGAATTATTAACAAAAGCACAAGAAAGTAATACTGTTTCTTTACAAGAAACAATAAGAACTCAAAGAAAAAAAGTTGATGCTGCCAAAGCATTCTTACAGACTTTTAAAGATACGCAAGAAAAAACAAAATCCATGAAAGATCAATACGAAGTTTAATAATAAAACTTCATATAAATAATAAAGCCGACTTACACATAGTCGGCTTTATTATTTATAAATATTTATTTGTTTTTTATAAATCAACAATCACAGAAAGGGCTAATTGTTGCGCGCAGATTCTAAAATGCGGTTCTGCTGGAAGCACTGACTGACCATTAGCCTGAACGTTCAGATAGGTATTTTGCCATACTGATCCTAATGGCAACAATGAACTAGGCGCATCTTGGTACACCGTTCTGTAATATTTAACGCTACTAAAGACCGCACGATAGCCAAACTCAAAACGTAACCGTTCCATATTTTTAAAGCGATGCGCTACTGCAATACCAAAGAATCCGCCAAGATTAGCTGAATGCGGTTTTAAGTATTGACCCGTGTAAAGCGGTGTTTGCTCGCCATTTGTTTGATACAGACCAAATTCTTTGAGCGCTCCGCCGACTACGCCGATACCACCTTCGAGCGATAACGTATCACACCAGAGATCGTATGAACCCATAAGCATCAACTCGCCGCGCTTGACGCCCTGCTTGCCGATAATACCTGTTGATGTTCCCGTCCAGAGTGTATCGAGCGCATCACCACGTTGCGCAAATGCCACTTGCAAGCCAACTCGACCGTGCGTCGTTCTGCCGCCAAATGATTTAAGGCCAACAAAATCAACACCAAAACCTGCACGAATCATCGGTAAACAAGCTGAATGGAATTGTGTAACCGTTTGTTGAATGCCAGAAGAATTTAAAAATTTCGTTTTGAATAACGAAGTCTTTAAAAATCCATAATCAAAATCTGTATAAAGTTTTCTGCCATATTCTTCTTTGCAAATATAATGAACCTCTGATTCCTCGCCACGCGCAATTCTATCAGCTTTTCTTTCTGCTTTTCGTTTATCTGCTGCTACTTTTTTAGAAGGAACATAACCTCTTTCTGCTTCTCGTTTTTCTTGATCGCCATCAAGCCTATGGCCAACTCTTATAGCCTGTTCTTGATCTTTTTTATGTTCTTCTTTTTTATTCTTTTTTTCTTGATGATGCTTTTTAACAGGCTTTATTTTTTTAGATTCTTGCGATTTTTGAGATTTTTTCTTGACCTCTTTTTCTTTTTTATCTGTTTTTTTATGTTTTTTGGTTTCTTTTTTGACCGCTACTTGGTTCTCTGAATCCTGGCTAGACTCACGCAATGCAGAACGCTCAGCAAACAGATCCGCGCCAAAAGCTACACAAAGTAGCAATAATCCCTTTTTTATAGTTTCCATCCCTTTATTCCTTTCTCCTTTTTCATTATAAAATCACGATGTTTTTATAATCATACAAACAAGCCTAAAGAGTCAACTATTTTATGTAAAAAAAATAGACAAAAAAAAAGGCCCTCAAAAATGAGAGCCTTTTATAACTGGCAGCACCTGCTTTCCCGGTCCGTCTCCAGACAAGTATCATCGGCAAAGTAAACTTAACTTCCGTATTCGAAATGGTAACGGGTGTATCCCTACTTTTATAGCCACCAGAATTTTTCAAAATTTTTCTTGTAATCAAATCATCTATAAGTCAAATTGCCAAACTACATTTTAAGCGTGATTAAAACTTTCGATCTATTAGTATTGGTTAGCTTAACGCCTTACAACGCTTACACATCCAACCTATCAACCTTGTAGTCTTCAAGGGATCTTAATGTATTACATTACTGCAATACGAGATATCTAATCTTAGAGCAAGTTTCCCACTTATATGCTTTCAGCGGTTATCTCTTACGAACTTGGCTACCCAGC
>CAZJPB010000035.1:0-10560 GCA_964547785.1 uncultured Pseudomonadota bacterium
GAAGTATTTGTTGTGGCAGTGGAAATAGTTTACTGGAAGGGTTGCTTTTTACAGGTTGTGGAGCACTTGCTGGAGCTGCTTTAAATGGCCTTGGATATTATTTAAATAAGAAATATAATGATGGATTATTTTTAACTAAACAAACAAGGACAAGTGTTCCAGAAATTTTTCAAAACACACCTTATCAGGCAGCAGCAGAAACAAGTACTTTATTGCCAGCACCAAGATTTGTTACGCCTAGCGATCCCGATAATTCAAAAATTATTGATCTTAATAGACTTTTTAAGGAATTAAAAAGTTCTACTTAAGCTTAAATGCATACAAAAATAATAAATAGGATTTAAAAAAATGAATAAAAATATAGTCATTGGATTCTTGCTTTTAATGTCGTTGCAATTACACGGCGCATCTGCAGAAGGCGAAATAGACGCAACTCCTTGCACTAAAGCATTAAAAGCATTTGAAGACTCTGAAGAATATAAAGCGTTGAGAAAAGCACAACAATTTACCACAATAAAAACCGAACGAGCAAAGATCATTGCTCAAAGCCTAGAAGAAATGAAAGACGCCCGTAAACAACATACCTCTGATCAAATGATGAATGCTTTAATGGTTGGCGCGCTTATCAAGGGAAAAAAATAACAAATTTTCCTGCTGATTATTTAGATAAACTCGATCAATTAATTGACTATAATAATCAAGCCTTTCCAGAACTCGATCAAAATGCGTATAGAGATGCGTTGATTGAGTTTGCTAATTATCTAAATCAGCCTGATGTATCTGAAGATGACGCTTATATGAATGAAGAACTAAACAAAAAATTAATCAACCCTATAAGATATTATCCAAATGAAGAAATAACACTCATCACTCGTAATCCACATGTTTCTGCTGTTGCTGCATGGAATGCAACCAGAAGAAATACATTAGCCAAAATGGGCATTATCGTTGCAACAACAAGTGCTTCTGTACCTTGCCTAGTACGAGCTGGATGCGCAACGCTCGGCTTTGGTCTAACTTCTTTAGGAACAGTTTCGAGACTTGGATTGGCAACAGCTGTTATCGCCGGAGGTATCTATAATTCTGCTGCATTTCATCGTTTATGTAGTAACGAATCAGATATTAATATTCAAAGAACACTAAAAAGATCATTCGTTAAAGCTGCAGGAATAGGTGCATTAAGTGGAGCTAGTTGGTTTTTAGGCGGTATTTGCTCGTCTAGTGGAAGTGGATTATTTGAAGGATTAGTCTTAACAGGCTGTGGAGCACTTGCTGGCATTGCTTTAAACAGTATTGGATATTTATCGAATAAAAAAACCAATGATGGATTATTGTTGCCTAAGATAAAAATTGATACATTTTCAAGTATATTTCTTGGCACACCACACGCTAATGCAGCACAAGGCAATACTTTATTGCCCATATCAAGGTCGAACAAGATTTCTCCTCAAAATAATATCAATTCACTTTTTTGGGATCGACTAAGAAAACCGCAAGCGCAAGATCCTGCTCAAGCCTAAATCTTTAACAATTCAAAGCGATTGACATTTTTACTATTTGAAATATAATAAATAGTATGCTTTATAAAATTAGAAAATTTTAAGCTGCAAGTCATAAAAAAAGTAATAATTAGTTTTGGAGATTAAAAAAATGAATAAAAAAATTATTTTAGCTAGTTTGTTGTGTTTGGTATTGCGAACACAAGGGGCATCAGAAGAAGAAGTAGCGACAGAAAGTATTATATTTAAATTTAATGATAAATCTGGATTATTTTTACCCAGGGATGCATTTAAAGCCTTTAAAACCATAAAAGCATATTTAATATTCTTAAAAAAATTAGAAGTATTTAATAAAAGTTATGCAGAAAAAGAAAGTCATGGAAATTTAAATACTAATTCTGAAATATTTGATTTTTTAAAAACTTGTCCTAATTATGAAATATGTGAGCCTATAATTTTAAAAATTTTTACAGATGCAAAGTTTGATAAATCTGATCTTTCCACGTTATCTATAGCAAATAATCAACAAAGAACTACTAATATTACAAAAAATTTAGACCATTATTCAAGACGTAGTATTGATTTTTTAGAAATTTTTTTTAGAGAAGAAATATTTTCTCCAAAAAAATTTGAAAATCAAGGAGAACTTAATAATCACATAAAAGATTTAAAACAAAAATATGCTTTTTTACAACAACATTATGCTGAAGAATTAGACAGCAGTGATATGTTAAAAAAATATCGTGACTCTTGCGAAAAAAGACTCGCATGGCTCACAGCATTATCACATTCTTTTGCAATAATGTCTTTAGAAAACCCAACGCTAAAAGATAAACTCTATATTCATAAAGTTGGAAATTTGCTATCACAAAAAGAACGCGAATTTACAAAAGAACGTTCAGAGCACCTTGAAATTTTTAATTATGATACTATAACAGCAGAACAACAAAATGAACACTTACATTTTATCATTCATGCAGATGAACTAGAAGCATTTAAAGCAAATTTTAAAAGGAATAAACAAACAATAAAATATGATCTACTTAATGGACTCGCCTATCAACGTTCTGTAATAAATTACGCAAATGATCAGTCAACAGAACATGCAACAGCTCTAGAAGAATTGCCAGTAATAGGAGAAGATGAAAAAAGAAGCCTTCCTCAAGAATTATTAACAGTAAATCCTCATAAAACAACTATCGATACACAAAATGCTTTAGTTCGTGCACGTTTACGAACATCATATTACTGGATGCTTGGTTCAGGATGTGTTTTACCGTGGATTGCAAGCACTGGCATTGTTCGTAATGGATTATCATATTTGCGACAGACTGCTTTATCCTCTATTGCTCAAAGCGCAAGATCACTTACAGGAAGCTCTTTATTACAACATATTCCTACGATAGCTGCAGGTTGTGGGCTTATTGTTGCATCACCGCACGTTTATAGATCTGCTAAAGCTGGTGAACGTACTGAATGGAAAGCTTTTGGCCGATTAGCATTACTTGGCGCTTCTGCTGGATTATCTATGGCACTTTCTGGAAACTTGCCTTCGATAACAGGATTAAAAGATGCATTGTTAGCAACAGGTTGCGGAGCTGCTTTAGGATTTGGATATTGCGGATTAGGCAAAGTTGTCAATACATTTTCGAATGGCGGATGCGCTTTACCACAACAAACAAGTGAAACAATTAAAGATCATTTAGGACTTGAAACTGATACTCCTCTTTTATCAAATCATAATGATGTTGATTAAGCTTAAAAATTAATTCTTTAAAGATTCGTATATTATTTTTTTAATTCTTGCTTGTCAGTTTTACAAAAAGTAAAGTACAATAACTTGTTACACGATAAAATCAAAAAATTTTATTATCCAGAAAGGATTTTGCAAATGATGGTAGAAGGAATTTTTTATGCAAAAGCTGCTGCTGCAATTGGTGCGGCATTGGCAATTGGCGTTGGAACGCTAGGACCATCTTTAGGAATGGGACTTATCGCTTCTAAAGCCTGCGAAAATATAGGTAAGTATCCAGAAAATGCTGGCAAGATTAGATGGGCTATGATTTTTGGATTAATTCTTGTAGAGACTGGCGCGGTGTATGCATTTGTAATAGCTCTTTCGTTAGCCGCAAAAACCGGTTAGTCCTAAAAAAGTAAGGAGTTGCATTATGATCGGCGACTTTAATATTACTTTTTTTATTCAAATTTTTAACTTTCTTATCTCCTGGTTTATTTTAGATAGATTTCTTTTTAAACCATGCGTTGAACAAGTTACTTTTGAAGATCAAGAAAAAATGCACAAACAAGCATCTGTTTGCAAAACACAAGCAGACTTGCATGTTGTTAAAACAGAAAAAAATAAAGTTTTTTTAAACATTCGTACTACTTTTGCACAAACTTTACCAAAAACCATTTCTATTAATACAAAAATAATTTCGACACATTCATTTATTCATGTGCAAGAGTGTGATCTGGCAACGCAAAAAAACATGCAACATGCCATCGTTAAACAATTGGTAAAAAGGATTACGAATGTTTAATGAATTTTGGCTAGAGACGTTAAATAAATGTTTAAATTTTGGCTGTCTTATTGGTGTTTTAGTGTATATTTCAAAAAAATATATCGTACCCTATCTTAAAGAAATCATGCAACAAAAAGCTTACGAAATTGCTGTATTAGAAGACGAAATAAACCAAAACAGTAAAGAACAAGAAAAAGTACAAAAAGAGATAGAAGATTTTAAAAAATATTCAAACACTTTGTTAGAAAAAATAACGTGCTGGCAAGAGGCTTTACATAAAAAAAATATGCTTCATGCACAAGAACTCGATCGAATTGCATTAACTTCTCAAGATTATTTAAAAAAACGCGCCGATGGTTTATGCAAAAATATGTTACAGCGCACTATTGCTCCAGAAATTTTTATACAAACAAAAAAAGAAATTAATCTTTTTTTTCAAAATCATGATGCTCAAAAAAAATATATGGCGCGCATTTTTGACACACTACAGAAGGATAACGCATGAACAAAATGCATACCATCCTTGCTCAACGTTATGCAAGTGCCTATCTGAAGGTTTTTTCAAGAAATCTTACAAGACAAGATATTTTTTCATTTGAAGCGGTGAGTCTTTTTTTTAAACAAAAAAAGCAAGCTTGTTTTTTGATGGATGTATCATTACTCTCTGCAGAAGCTAAAGATAAAGCTTTGCAAGATATTATATCATTTTATAAATTACCAAATTCATGCATGAATCTTTTTTCTGTGGTCATCAAAGAAAAGCGTTCATTATTATTAGGCGCTATTTTTGATCAGATTGCGCAACTATATAAAAAACAGTTAGAGATCATTACTATGTTGGTCGAAAGCTCACTAGAAATGTCTGATCAACAAAAAATAGAGATAGCATTGTTTTTAAAACAACAATTACAAGCGATTGTTATCTGTACTTTTAAAATTAATTCTGCATTAATCGCAGGATTACGAATTTCGAATCAAAATTATGTATGGGAACGCTCAGTGCAGGCCCAATTAAAAGCATTAGAAAATAGCGGAAAGGGATTAACCATATGAAAATAAAAAGTACTGATCTTGTTACGTTGTTTGAAAAAGCGTTACAAGATACTGCGCAGGAAAAATTAGAAGAAATTGGCATTGTTGTCCAAGTTGGCGATGGTATTTGTAAAGTTCATGGGCTTGATCATGTGGTCTATAACGAATTAGTAGAATTTGATGGCGGAAACTCTGGCATTGTTCTTGATTTAGACGAAAGCTATGTTTCTATTTTTTTATTGCATGCGACGATTCCAGTAATTGAATTAGAAATTGTGCATCGTACAGGACATGTTTTTAAAGCACCCGTTGGCATGGGATTGCTAGGAAGAACATTAAATGCGGTAGGCAAACCTATCGACGGACTGGATGACATTCATTATGACGATATGTGGTCAATCGAAGCTCCAGCTCCTGGTGTTATCGAACGATCTCCTATTAATGAATCATTAGAAACAGGTATTTTAGTCGTTGATTCTTTAGTGCCTATCGGAAAAGGTCAAAGAGAATTAATTATTGGAAACAGAAATACAGGCAAAACAGCAATTGCACTTGATACTATTTTGAATCAAAAAGGCAAAAATGTGTATTGCATTTATGTTTCCATCGGACAACGTCAGGCAAATTTAGCACGAATTATTCGCTTGCTTAACGAAAATGGCGCACTTGACTATACCGTAATTATCAGCGCTGATTCGAGCGATTCAGTTTTGTGTCAATACTTGGCTCCCTATGTTGGCTGTACTATCGGTGAATATTTTAGAAAAAAAGGACACGATGCGTTGATTGTTTACGATAATTTAAGTAATCACGCAATTGCTTATCGCGAAATGTCTTTATTATTACGCCGTCCTCCTGGTCGAGAAGCCTATCCTGGAGATGTGTTTTACTTGCATTCTCGATTATTAGAGCGAGCAGGGAAACTTGCAAAGGGCGGATCACTGACCGCTTTGCCAATTATCGAAGTGCAATCTGATGATATTACTGCGTACATTCCTACAAATTTAATCTCAATTACCGATGGTCAGGTTTTTTTAGATGATCAATTATTTAAAAGTGGCATGAGACCGGCGGTGAACATAGGTCTTTCTGTTTCTCGTGTTGGCGGAGCAGCTCAAACACGCGCTGTTAAAAAAATGACGAAAACATTAGGCCTTGAACTAGCGCAATATCGAGAACTTTTAGATTTTTCTCAATTTGGCACAGAACTTGATAAAGAAGCTCAAAATCGTCTTTCTCGCGGACAAAAAGCTATGGAAGTTTTAAAGCAACCGCAATATACAACGTATACATTTGTGCAAGAAGTACTGATGCTTTTTATTTTGCAAGAAGGCTATTTGGTCGATATTCCTTTATCCGTAACGCATGCATTTATTGTACAATTCATGAGCTACGTTGAATCTGTATACCCGCATATATATCAAACGATGTTTGATTCAAAAGATATCTCCGAAAGCATTAAAAATGAATTGCATCAAGTTGCGCAAGAGTTCAAAGTGCTTTTTATTGTGCCCGATTCAGTAATTTAATTTTGAAAGAATGCGAGATTCTTGTATACTAATCTGATGTTGATAGTAATGTGCCCGTAGCTCAGTTGGATAGAGCGACGGACTTCTAATCCGTAGGTCGCAGGTTCAAATCCTGCCGGGCATACCATTTAAGTTTAAAATTCTTTTAAACGTTTAGAGAAAAAATGAAAAGAATAATTTTTGGATTACTTTTTGTAATCAATATTGAATTAAAAGCAGCAAATTTATTAGTTTTGCATGCATCTGATGAAGCTGCTCATGTTGTTACAAAATTATCAAAAACAAGAGGTCCAGCTAGAGAAGAATTAAGAGAATGTTCACATGCTTATGTAAGCCAAAAAGAAAATGTATTTCAACAATGCATAGCTTTAAGTCGTAAGCAAGAATTTAAAGATTTAGCAACATTTCATTTTGGTGATACATCTATATGGCCTCAATATATGCATTTAAGATGTCCAAATTTAATGTTTTTTAATCCAAAAGCGTTAAATAATATAGAAAAACCATTTTATTTTACGCAAGAAGATCAAGAAGCATTTGATGCTGCAGATTCTGAAGAAGCAAGATTACGAATTAATAATGCTGCATATACAAAAAAAATGCGTATGAAACTTGATGAAATAAGCGAAAAAACGACTTCTTCTGGTGGTGTTTTAGAAGTTTTTTTTGCAACGTCTAATACATTTGAAGCAGCTTTTGAGCAAACTTTAATTTTATCATTATATAAAATGGCATTAGATCGAAAAATGGCTATTTTATCACAACAAAATATTGTTGATTCTGATCCTGTAGCGATTTCTAATTTGCAGAGAAAAATAAAAATAACTAATGCGCAATTGAAATCATTAATATTTTTTAGAGATCTTGCAGGAATAGTGCATGGTATTGGTACTTCTGCATAAAGAGATAATCATGATTAAAAAAATACTATTTATTTTTAGCTTTTTAATGATGAGCCTATTAAACGCTGCTACTGATTTAACCAGTCAAGCTTATTATATGAGTTTACATAAAAAACGATTTATTATTAATGCAGATTGTCTGAGAGCTATGGCAGCATTATTAACACAAAAAAGAGAATTAAGATATGCAAAAACATTAGTGCGTGGTTATTTAATTTCTCAAGATCCTGATGTTTTTGCGTTATTATCACAAGTTACTTATCTACGCATGCAAGTTCGAGGCCTAGAAAGAAGTTCTATTGTTTCTAAATTAGATCCAAAACTACTTGCTTTACAAAATAAATTATCAAAAAAAGAAAGAGCTTTGGAACTTGAGAAAGCAAACATCTAAGCTTTATAAAATATAATTTTTCAAGCTCATTTTCTTGCAATTACTCATCGTCTGTTTCGTTGATTCATTCATATTTGTTACATTCAATACTGAATTGAACCTGCCTTGAATCAAGGAAATAGCATATGATGATAAAAGATACGGCTTATATAGCTAAGCACTTTCAGCTTAAAAAAATATTGTTTTTAAAAATATGCTGCAACTCTCGTCATCCTCAGGAACGAAGTGACGCAAGGATCCAGACTTCGAAGTCCAAAGCTTTTCGTATCAATACAAAACAAAAGCATACAAAAAATATTAAAAACCAGATGTGTTTTTATAGAGCTATATCATGATAAGATACCGTAAAATTGTTTATGCTTCGAAGTCTGTCCGTCTTCGTTTCACTACGACGCGACATCTGGCCATAGCGCTTTGCGCGACGGCTGATGGATCCTTGCGGTCGTTACACTCCCTGAGGATGACGAGAGTTCGAAAATTTTTTCAAAAATTATTAATATTTTTTATTTCTAAATTAAAGATCTTAAACTGCAGTAACGTTTTTAAAGTGATTATATTTTTTTATATGATCACTTTTTTTTCTGTTGTAAAAACCATACATTTTCAAAAAGAAGAGTGTACTTTTAATCGCAAAACAGTCATCAATTGGCGGCCATTGCTAGAACTTACACAAAATACCTTAGATTTTTTAAAAACAGCTCACACAAGTTCCTATTTTTCGATTGATGAAGGATCTATTTTTAAAGGAATTATTACGTTAAAGGACGTTATTGATACAGCTGATTTTATGGTAAAAATGGGCAAAAAACATCCTGAATGGCTTGAGCAATTATGGTTCTACAAACAATTTTTTGATTTTTATCGTTGGTATCCTGATTATCATTGCATTGAACACGCGGGCCCTTTTCCCCGCGGCTGGTTAAAGCCTCCGCACGGAGTTCGCATTACCTATTATCACGTGACGAATATCACGGCAGAAAAAGAAAAAACAATAAGTCATCACATTCCTTTGTACGGAGCTCCAAGTGATGAAAAAACAAAAACTTTATCGTATATTCGAGCACATCAAGAAGATTTTACTCGATTTAAATATACGCGACATGAAATTATTCACGGAGCCTTACAACATGATAAAAAAATAAAATTATATGGATGGGTTACTCTTGCTGGCTACAAAGACTTAGTGATGCAAGGTAGCGGCGTACTCATTTTTCCCGATAAACAGCAATCTTCCGTAAGTGTTGCTGGCAGCAATGGTAAAGAAAAAGATAAACAATATTTTTTTATAGAACAGAAAAAACAAGGTCCTATAAAACGGCATCCGACAAAAGTAGAACCTATCGCAGATGTAGCATTTGCAGGGAATATGCAAGCGTTAGGATTTGGAAAAATCATTGCTTACGTTGGAAAAAACCCAAAAACACTTGAGCAAGAAATGAGAATCGGCGTGCTTGTTGATACAGGAGCAGCTTTTAAAAACAATCTGTGCAAATTAGATCTATTTACAGGCTATTTTGATAATGAACATCTTTTTAAACAGCATTGCAAAGGCTTTCCTCATTCTGCTCAAGTGTATGTGTTGATTAGGAAAAAATAGAATATTTTTATTAGGATTATGTATGAAAAAAATAAAAACATTATTTTTCCTCTTCTTTTTATCTGGAATAGTTTTGATTTTATATAAAAAATATTATCAAAGTAATGCTCAATTTACTATTGAAAATATTTTAAAAGAAGCTGGATTTGATGCAAAAAAATGCACTATTTCTGAATTAACTGATGGTATTTCACATGCACAGTTGTTTTTAGTAAAAAATAATCAGGCATCATTTGTCGTTCGTTTGCTTGCGCAAGATTCATACGAAAACAATGCGCGAGAGATCGAATGCATAGAAATTGCTTCAAAAGCTGGATATGGACCAAAAATACATTTTCAAGACAAAAATAAGCGTTTTGTAATCATAGAATATATAGAATCACAAAATATTATTCCTGATTTGCAAACGTCTGGGAAGTTAATTTCATATTTGGCAACTTTAATAAAAAAAATTCATACAGGTCCAAAGTTTCCAACAGTTGAAACAACCTGCGAACAAGTTGGAAAATTTTTAAAAAATGATTCTAAAGATCAAGGTATTCCAAATGATGTAATCGAAACATTGCTTACGATTAAAAATAAAATTTGTGTTCTTTTTGCAAATGATCCTTTAGTTCCTTCGCACAGAGATGTGCATTTAAAAAATGTCTTATGTAAAGACGAAATTTTTTATGCTATTGATTATGAAACTGCAAATCAAGATACTTGTTTTGTAGATTTAGCAGTATCCACTCAAGGATTTGGATTAACAAATGATGAAGAAAATAAATTTTTATCGATATATTTTGGACGAACGCGTACTGATTTTGATCAAGCAAAATTATATTTAATGAAGCAAATTATTTTAATATATTGGATTGTCGAGCTTATTAAATTATTGCCAAATAAAAGAATTTCCATAGACTTGCCCTTTAATGATTGGGAAAAATTATTACCTGCAAATCCTCAAGATATTAATTTACGCGATCCAAAGCATATTATTGGCATGATAGCGCAATGCTTGAAAACAATTATAGAAAATTATAATTCTGAAACATTTAAACAAGCGTATGAAAAAGTTTATGTATAACATAAAGCCATTTGCTTAT
>CAZJPB010000036.1:0-7050 GCA_964547785.1 uncultured Pseudomonadota bacterium
TTTAAAAAATGGAGAGTAATAATGAAAAAAATATACGCAGGATTAGTAAGTGTAATCTTTTTTAATGTCTTTGCAATGCACGAAGGAATGCGGCCAATAGATTTTGGTAATGGCGGCATTGATGGCGGTAGAACTTCTAAGCCAGAACCAATTGATCATAATGGAAGTAGAGATAGGCATCAAGATGATCCGAATGGCGCAACAACTTTTAGTGACAGGTTTCATTCAGGTGATCAAGGTGGTCAGCATGGAAATTCAGGCACTCCTCGTGAAGAGCCGCCTTCAGTAATTATTCATAGTGATCCTACCGTTTCGATTGCGCATGAATCTGGTTCAGGAGATAACGGAACTGATACCGGACAACAAAGAGCTCTTGCAGAAAGTGTAATTGCAAGTACTGATGCACCAGGAATCGGTGAGCAAGCTGATGCTAATCGCGCTCAATCTACAACTTCATCTGTACCTGCAAAGCAGGTTAAACCAAGAACATTAAAAGAAAAGATTAATTATTTTTTGCAAGAAGTATTGCATATAGGAAGTGATAAAGATCGACTTTTGCATAGAGAAAGAAATCTTGAATTAGCAACAACACCAGAAGCTAGAGCTGCTGCGTTAAAATCAATTGATGCTATTTATGATAATGTTAAGAATGATGTGCAAGCAAATAATAAAATTTTATTAGATAGATTAAAAACTTTGGATGGTCCTGTTTTAGCTAAATTTACAACTTCTTACGATGCATTTTTACAAAATGCGATAAGCAGAAAAGATGGATTTGTTCAAAAACAAATTACTAATTTTCAAGCAGTTAAGCCGATTGGTGATTTTAATGCTGACCTTGCACAACTTCATCAAATAGGAATAGAAGCTTACAATGTGCAAGACTATATTGTTTCTGCGTCTGATAGATACAGAGATATGATTGATTGGTCTATAAACCTTACTCGAAATGCTAAGTATGGAGAAGCTGCAGTAGTGCATGAATTAATAAGTTATTTTCTTCAAAAAAATACTAAAAAATTAAACGCAAAGATAGCGCAAATGAATGAATCAGCTTCAGGAGCAGGTGACAGATATCTAGCAGAAGCTAAAGCATTAATTAAAAGACGTTTTACAATATTAGAAAACTCTGAACATGAATATGTTAGAAATGGTGTTAATGAATTATCTGCATTTTATTTTCCACCGACAGCGAGTACATAAAAAAATATAAAATTAAAAAAAGGAGTAATAATGAAGAAGATTTTTATAGGAATGTTGTGCGCAGGTATTGCAAATCTGCAGGCAATGGAAGTTGAACATGGAATGCATAAACTTGTTCCTGTTAATACTGGAGCAACTGGTCATGCTGTAGATGGCACACGAGAAGTAGCTCATCGTGATGTTCAGCCTGGCGATGGTTCTCGACCTAAAACAATAGATAAAGATGGTGCTACTCGCACTTTGGGTATAACTGGTAAGCCAGATCCAAAAACTGATGTACCAAAAGCTCCTCAACCAGTTGCAAAACCAGGAACAGGAGAGTCTGGTGTTGCGCGTTCAGGTGTCGATGCTGGCTCAGTTGCTGGTTCTAAAGATTCTGGCGTTGCAAGAGATGTTATTGATGATGCTGGTGGCGCTCGTACCATTGGTGGTAGCGCAAATCCTCAGCCAAAACCAAGAACAGCAATCGAAAGCGTTAAAGCTTTTTTTGGTAAAATGTTTGGAAGTTATGAAACTCAAGTTAACCACTTGTCACTCGATGTTCAGTTAGCAAAAACACCAGAAGCAAAGCAGCAATATGTTGATAAAATTAATGCTATTTATAAAAAAATGTATCGACAATTAAATACAAGATCTATTTATATGGTGAGTGATGAAATAAATTTAATAAGTCATAGGGGATTATTGTTTAACATAAATCCTCAAAATTTAGAAAAAAATTGTGATTATTTCTGTGAAGGTCTGGATAAGCTTTCAACAGCTAAAATAAGGCTTTTGATAAATGTAATTTCTGATAAAAACGCTGAATTGTTTAATGCAACGATTGATACTACTCCTGAACAAAATATTGCACAATTAGAAGAAATAAGTGCTATGTCGCAGCGTATAGAAGTTTTGATTAAAAACATTGATGAAAATTTTGATGCAATTGCTCTAGAAATAGGCAAACAAATGCCATATTGGGGACTTGATATTTTAAGCTTAAATATAAATAGTATAAAATCTAAAGTTGCTAACATTAATAAAAACAGTGAAGTACAGCTCAAAGGTCAGATAACATTTAAAGACGCATTGAAAAATTTATTGACTATGTTAGATAATGTTTATGAAGCAACTCAAGATCCACTACCTCAAGCAATAGCAAATTTTGTTAGAGCATCTTTTGAAGGTCTAAATACAGATCATATAACACCAGAAAAATTAGAACCAAAAAAAGTCCATCCCGTAATATCTGCGATTAAAGAATTTTCTATTAGTCAAGAGAAGAAGCAATGAAAAAAATATACGCAGGATTAGTAAGTGTAATTTTTTTTAATGTCTTTGCAATGCACGAAGGAATGCATGATGAAGATGTTGATGTTTTTTATGATGCTGTTGCGTATCAAAAGTCTTTAGACATAACTTCATCTCATGATGCGCATGATGATATGCCTAAATCTGCAAAAAGCTTTCAAGAACCTTTTGTAGGCAAAAGCACAGAAGCGACTCAGCGTATTCCAACACCTGAACACGTTCAGCAAGTCAAGACTGAAAGTGTTGATGCATCTAGTCAACAAAAAGCGCAAGCTATTGTACGCGATACAGCTCAAACAATAGCAAAATCAGAACAACCAAAACTGAAGCCAAAACAAAGAACATTAATGCAACGAGTAAGACGTTTTTTTGAATTAACGTTAGGACGCGGAACCGTTGAGTAAAAAATTAAGCATTTAGCAGATGATGCGAAAATGGCAACAACGCAAAAAGCTCAACAAGCAGCTCTTGATGCTATTAATAACATGTATAAACAGATGAGAAGCGATGCTAAAAAACAGTATCAAATTTTTATAAAAACATTAACTGAATTTGATCCTGTGTATAAAACATATATGACAAAAATATTGAATAATGATACTGGAGTTGTAAAGCAAGCTTTTAAAGCAGCAAAAGCTATAAAAGCAACTATAGAAACTGATCCTGTAGCACAATATAAAGCATTAATGGATACTTTAAATACGATACAACCGTATATTTTAAAAAAGACAGCAGACTATTCGACAGGGAGTCTGATAGTAACAAGAAGACTTAATGAAAAAATGAATAAGTGGTTAAATAAAAGTCAAGAGCAAGAGCAAATGTATGATTATATGATGAGTCATTCTGCGCAAAAATTAGATGCTTTGGTTAAAAAAATGAATACGAATAATCCTGAATCAGGAGATAAGGCATTATCGGATGTGCAAAATTTTATCAAACATAGTTTAAATGATATCAAAAATCAAACAGCTGATGATAATTTAAGAATGATTGCGCAAAGCATGTCGGATACTTTTTTTAAAAAGGAGAAAAAATGAAGAAACTTTTTATAGGATTCCTGTGCGCAGGTATTGCAAATTTGCAGGCAATGCATGAAGTTGGACGTGGAATGCATGATATAAATGACCCATTTTCAACACTGCCGTCACATTTTTCAGATCAAGGCTCTCGTTCTTTTCATGAAATTGCTAGAGATCAAGGTTCTCGACCTAAAACAATAGATAAAGATGGCACTACTCGCACTTCGGGTACAACTGGTAAGCCAGATCCAAAAACTGATGCACCAAAAGCTCCTCAACCAAGCGTTAAACCAGTAGCAGGAGAGCCAGGTGTTGCGCGTTCAGGTGGCGATGGTGCTGTAGTTGCTGGCTCTGGAGATGGTTCAAGAGTTGCAAAAAGCGTTATTGATGCTGCTGATGGCGATCGCACCATTGGTGGTAGCGCAAAGTCTCAACCAAAACCAAGAACACTTTTACAAAGCTTTAAAAGATTTTTAGATGTAACCTGTGGATTTGGATCTGATGCGGCTAAAGTTGAACATTTATCACTCGATGCTCGATTAGCAGAAACACCAGAAGCAAAGCAACAATATGTTAATAAAATTAATGCTATTTTTGACAATATTAAAGAAAAATTTAATAGAAATATTCTTGTTGCTGTCAAAAATGCTGGTAAAGTTTCGCAAGGTTGTATTGATGTTATGACCTATATGAATGATCATCAATATGGAGAATTAAGAGACATACGAGAGACCGTTCAAGAAATAAAGGTGAGCATTGACAGTGATCCTATGGAACAATTGCAAGAATTAAAAACTAAAATGACCGAATATCAGACTTGTTTTGAAAACATTCAAACAACTTATGAAAAAATAATTAGTATTTTAAAAACTGATGCAAATTTTCAAAGAACTTTAAAACATAATACAAGAATATATGATTCTCAAGTTGTTGATCAGATGTTTCTAAAAATATTGAGTGGTCAAAAGCTTTCAATGGCAAAAATGGCAAGAGATTTGAATATTGTAGATGTTAATGCAAATGCGCTCATGGAATTAATTAGAAATACAATTAAAGAAGCTTTAGAAACTAATCCTTTAATACAAGAACTAAAAGCAGCTGATACTACTGCAAATAAACAAAAAATTACAAAATTAATTAATCTTTTAAAAGAAAATGAATCTTTTAATCAAAAAGAATATGGTGTAGGAGATATCGAAGCAATAATTTTAGCAATGCAAAGTGGTCAAGAAAAAGAATTAGAAAACTTATATAAAACTATTGGCGAAAAAATTAAAAGTTCGGGACAAACAGTAGTAGCATTTAGAAGCTCAGCAATAAATTTAGGAAGAACAAGAGTGAAATCAATACAAACAGAAATCGATGCTGCTTTAGCTCATAATTCTCAAGCACAAACATTACTTACTCAAATTTTTACAGAAGATCCTTTGATGACGCAACATGTCTGTGATGGTCTTTTAGAGCAAGTTGTAAAATTTGGTAAAGAATAAATAACTTTTTTACAAAAAAATATTTAAAAGCTAGAATTAGAAAATTGGTATGTTTTTTAATTCTAGCGGATATTTTTTATGTTTTTACCACTTTTGTTAGATGCAATTTTTGCAGCGACTTTTATTTTAGGCGGAAAAGCGACTTCGTTTGTTCCACCACTTTTTTACGTTGGTCTTCGGATGATCATTTCCGGAACCTTATTACTTGCCTACCTTGCGTGCTTTACTAAAGAAAAACTGACGATAGCTAAAAAGCATGTAGGATGGTTTTTAGGGATTATTGTTTTTCATATTTATTTTGCTTTTGTGCTTGAATATATCTGTTATGATTATTTACCAGCGAGTTATGTCGCGCTTGTTTACAACATTTCGCCCTTTATCACGGCGCTTTTTGCGTATCTTTGCCTTTCTGAGCGCATTACCAAAAAACAATGGCTTGGCATTTTAATCGGCGTTGGCGCAATGTTACCCTTTGCGCTTTTGCAGGGCGCACCAACAACAGCGCGTATTCAAGTTGGCCTGCTAGGCAGCATTCTTGCGCAATGTACGGCAATTATGTCGGTGGTTGCAACGTGCGGCGGTTGGGTCTTTTTTAAAAAAGTTACGGTTGATCTCAAGTATTCATGCCTTTTTGCAAATGGCGTAGGCATGATTTTTGGTGGCATTTTATCCTACATTTCTTCGCTGTGTATCGAAACACAACCAGCACTTTCTACGGTTTTGAATCCTTATTTTTTGATACTGTTAGGATTGAGTATTTTGATCGGCAATGTCATCGTTTATAATATGTATGGATTGCTTTTAAAGCGTTATTCAACGACACTTATGTCGCTTTCTAGTTGCACAATACCGTTGTTTGCGGCTTTGTATGATTGGGCCTGGTTGGGAACGCCGATTGGACCGCTTTTTATTGTTACAGCATTGATAACTTCGGTAGGAATTTATATTTTTTATAAAGATGAATTGCGAACAAAAAAATCATCGTCTTGCGATTATCTAGAAGAAGGGCGATAAAAAAACATAAAAAAAGGGGAATGATACTATGGTTTTGCTCTGTCTGTTGTATATATTATTTGCAAGTACGTTTATTTTTGCGCGTCAGGCTGTGCTTATTGCCCCCCCTGTTTTTTTTATAGCCCTGCGCATGATGATTGCAGGAGTCATTCTTTTATTAGCTTCTAAATTTCAAAAACAAGTTTTTTGTATTAAAAAAAAGGAACTTGTCTGGTTTACAGGGATTGTTTTTTTCCATGTTTATTGCGCGTATGTTTTAGAATTTATCAGTCTGCAATATCTGACTGCTGCAAAAGTTTCGCTCCTTTATAACTTAACGCCCTTTATCACAGCATTTTTTGCGTATATCTTTTTTAAAGAGAAGCTTTCTGTGCGTAAATGGATTGGGCTCATCATTGGGTTTTGTGCTTTTATGCCGGTCTTATTAACAGAATCAACGCAACAAAGCTCATTTGCTGATACTTTGATCGCAGAAATACTTTTATTAATCGCGATTGCTTCTTCGTGTATTGGTTGGATTTTTATGAAAAAATTAATCACTACATTTGAGCATTCTTATTTTTTTGTAAATGGTGTCGGTATGTTTTTTGGTGGTCTTTTGGCAGGCGTGCATGCTTATTTTTTTGAAACCTTGCCAGCACTATCTTGTTTGCTGCACAATCATACTTTTTTGTTTTCTCTCTTTTATTTAATTTTTGTTGGCAATATAATTTGTTATAATCTGTACGGAAATTTATTAAAAAAATACTCTCCGACAACACTTTCGTTTTTTGGTATTACGACGCCTTTATTTGCGGCATTATTTGAATGGATATTTTTTTCAGAATCTGTAAAATTATCTTTTTTTATTACCGTGATATGCGCATTTTTAGGATTATATATTTTTTATAAAGATGAATTAAAGGAAGAATCATATGCTCAAGAATAACGTATTTTTTATAGGTTTTTTGTTACTTTTTGTAGGCACCATGTTTTGTGGTTGCCAAGAAACAGAACAAGCAAGAAGAGAACGAGAACGCGTAGCGCAA
>CAZJPB010000036.1:7150-9892 GCA_964547785.1 uncultured Pseudomonadota bacterium
TAGCGCAAGAAGAAAATGATCATTTTTTAGCAGCACGTATGCAAGTTGATGAGCATGAACAGGCAGAGGAAGAAGCTGCACGGCGGCAGGAGGCACTTCGTCAGATGACGCTTGCCCAAGCAGAGCGCGAAAGTTTTATTAGTACTCAAAGACGATATGTTCAGGATAATCAATTGTATGATGTTAGTATTATGAATCGTCAAGGTCGTATAGGATATGCTGGTCTTGAAGATGCTTTAACTACAGATCTAAGTGCTTTAATGCGCGAAATACAAAGACGTATAACAGTAAGATCTATTAATAGTCGTATTCGAAGAGAAGGGCTACCTCGTGCGACTACACCTGGTTTGCACGGCGATGCAAAAGATGGAGAACTTTGTCGTTGCGAAGAATGTGATGCAAGATCAGCTTCTTGGCGTTATAGGAATATGGGATTAAGTTCTCGTTAAGTATTTTTTAATACACAAGTCGACCTGTAAGAATATTTTTAATATCTTGTAAACTGAATGCTCGTGGCAATCCGTTGATAAAACATACAGAACAAGCAGCATTCCCTTCTTTTAAAAATATTTCTAAACAACCTTTATGGAAATAATGACCGCAAGGCAATTTAAAGCGTTCCATAACTTTGCCATCTCTATGAATCGTTGAATATCCACAGCGTGGACATTTTGCACCCTTATCCTGCTGCTGTTGCTGCGCCTGTATTTCTCTGTTTGCTTGTTCGTTTTTATTATCTTCAAATGCTGGTGCTGATGGAACTGGCGCTGGTCTTCCAGCAGCAGCATCACGACGCTGTCTTTCTTCTAGAGCTAATTGAGCTTCTCGTCGTTGTTCTTCTTGAGCTCGTAATTGTCTATTGCGTTCATCAGCGATACTTTCTCGTTGAGCGCGTTCAATATTTGCTTGTTCTTGTTTTTTTGCGATTTCTAATTGACGTTTTTGTTCTAAATCGCGCTGTCTTTGTTGTTCTGCTTGTTCTTGTTCTTTACGTACTCGTTCTTTGCGTCTATTTTCGCTCTCTATGCTTTCGCGTTGCGCTTGAGCAATATTAGCCTGTTCTTCTGCTTGTGCTTCTGCTCTTCGTGCTTTAGCTTCGCGTTTTGTTTGCGCTCTGTTTTGAGCTTCTAGATCTAATCGTCTTTGGCGTTCAATTTGCGCTTGATATTCTGCGTCTGCTCGTTTTTGACGTTCATAGGCAAGATTTTCTTGAGTATCTCGTTCTGCTCGTCTATTGTTATCTTCGATAGTTCTTGCAGCAGCCTCCGTACGAGCAAGTCTTATCTCTTCGCATCCTCTGCAGGGATAATAAGGATTGTAGCAGGCTGTATGGAACACGTGGCCGCACAATACTCTCGCGCCACCAATAAAATTGCCATTGGGATCTTTTTCTACTTGCGCACAACAATTTGGGCAATATTCAGAAATATACGGGCTCAAATAAATTACACCAACAATAATACCTGCAATAGCTAATGTTGCACCAAAAAAAAGACCTATTGGATGGTCCTGTGTTTTTTGTTGTTGTGGCATTACTAATAAAAATGTTAAAAGTAACCAGCTTTTTTTCATAAAACCCTTTGTTTTACAGTGTTTTTTATACTATATATTGTAAAATTTTTCAGTAATATTATAATTTACTTTATGTTTTTTTCAAAATAATGAAAGGTAAAAGATATTATGATACTGTTTTTTTTAATTATGATATTAAATGCAGGAACTATTTTTGGAGCAGATTTTGATTTTCTTGTTCAAAATGCTAAGAAAGCAATGAGCGGGGCATTAAAAAAATTACCGCAAAAAGATGGTGCTTGCGAAGCAAGCAGAGTATTAGCCGCAGGATTGAGTAAAGATGCTCAAGTAGAGGATCCTTTGAAAGAATTAGAAAGGCTTGCAGCATTAACAGACACAGTTCTGGAATTACGCAAAGGCCAACAAAGTGGTAAGCAAGATAAAAGAGGAGCTTCAGCTGCTGATAGATTGCGTGTAAAGCTAGAAGCTAAGAAACATGGAAAATAATATGAACAAAATATCGTTAATAATTACGTTGGCTATGATATTTAATGCAGGAACTATTTTTGGAGCAGAAAAAGTTGGTATAGGTGGCAGAAAAGCCTGTAAGCGTGGTTTTAATAAAATGGCAAGTTTAGGATATGGAGCTGAAGTTGCAGAAGCTGTGAATCCAGGAGGAAGAGTTGACAGCCAATGCACACCAAGTGAATTAGCAGCTTTGCAAAAACTTACTGAAGTTAAAAATGGCCAACAAGGTGGTAAGCAAGATAAAAAGGGAGCTTTAGCTGCAGCAAAAATGCGTGCAAAGCTAGCAGCAAGAGCTGGAAAATAACATGAAAAGAATATCGTTAATAATTGTGTTGGCGATGATAATTAATGCTGGCAGTGTTTTTGGCGGTAAAAAAGGCAATCCTTTTGTAGTTGTTTCCGTACTGCAAGCTGATGCTGAAGAAAGTGATGCAGATGTTAATCCAGGTGAATAAATTTGCTATACTACGCTAGTAATTATTTAATTTTGTAAAAAGAAAGAAGAGCATAATGAGCAATAGGTTGCCGGATCCAAAAGTAAATCTTGCTGAATGGTATCAAGAAGTTATTTATAAAGCTGAGCTTGCTGATGGCTCGCCAACGCGTGGTTGCATTGTTATTCGTCCTTACGGCTACGAAATTTGGGAAATGATAAAAAATCGTCTCGATACTCGTATTAAAGCCACTGGACATAAAAATGCA
>CAZJPB010000037.1:0-9639 GCA_964547785.1 uncultured Pseudomonadota bacterium
TGATTTTATAAGAACCTTCCCTTTAATTCCATGAACTTGCTGTAAAAAAAAAGCATTTTTAATAGAAAGCATATCTGGAATATCGCTTCGCAATTTATGAGAAAATAGTTGTTTAAAATTTTTTCCACGAAAATCTTCAGGTATTAAAGCAGTGGTAGCATCACCAAAAAAAATCGAACAAGTCACATCTTGATACAAATGTTTCATACATAATTCCTTATAAAAAAGAATAAAGTATACAGATAAAATGAGATATGTTATTTCTTTTTTTAAAGTTTACCACAACCATTAAAAAAGGAGTTTCCTATGGTTTTGAATAAAAATGTGTTGTTTTTTTTAATCTGCACAACTATAGCATCATTAGAATGTCGCACACAAAAAGCTATACCAAGTCATTTTAGAGCGACTATAGCGCGTATCAGCGAACAAACATTAGTAACAGGCGCACAAACAGCTGACTATCTTCTCTATCCATTTGTATGTTGGTTTGCAGGAAGATTAGTCTATCAAGGATATATCTCTTCTAAACTTCCAAATGCGCCACAAGTTGTTACTTCGGTAGAATCTTATTTGCCAGGAAAAGATACTGCTCGTGTTGGCGCAACGCATGTTGCTGTTGGATTGGCTCTTTTTGCAGCACTAAAATCATTCATGAGACTTGAAAAAGTAAATACTTTTGTACAAACAAATATGCCTCATTTTGCACAAATTATGGCTTATCTTGATGCACAAAAAGTTGAAGACACCGAAAGTGCTGATGAAAATCCAGATGCGCAAATCAAAATCGCTTACAATCCTTACACCTGCCGTTAATCACATAAAATAAAAAAAAGGGCTTTGTTTTTTATGCAAAGCCCTTTTTTATTTTATTCTGACAATCTTTTTTCTTTATTCTGCTTTCTCATGAACGCGGGAATATCAAGATCGTTCACATCAATCGTCACCACTTGACTAACATGTTGCTCAAGGTCCATTTTTTTAGCCAGCTCAGCCTCTTCTAATTTTTTTAAAGCTAAAGCTTCTTGCAACGCTGCTTCTTCTTTTACTAACTCTTGATATTGTTGATCAAGAAGCGCTTTTTCTTGAGCTGCTTTTTCAGAATCTGCTTGCAACTTTTGTTCTTGAACGCCTGATACTTTTTCAACAGAGACTGGTTTAATGCTTATTTTTTCTGCATTATTTTTTTCAAGCACTGCAGGAAATCCCGTTGCTATAATAGTTACCGAGACTTCGTTAGCCATGTTGCTATCAATCACAGATCCTAAAATAATATTTGCTTCTTCATCGACTTGTTCGTAAATAATGGAAGCTGCTTGACTAATTTCGTGCAACCCTAAATCCATGCCGCCGGTAATATTTAAAAGCACCGCGCGCGCTCCCGCTATGCTCATGTTTTCTAACAATGGTGATGTGATGGCTTCAAGCGCTGCTTTTTTAGCGCGACCTTCTCCAGAAGCACGAGCTGTTCCCATAACTGCAAGACCTTTGTCTTTCATAATTTCTCGAACATCTGCAAAATCAACATTAATGTGCCCTGCTCGTGTTATAATTTCAGAAATACCTTTGACTGATTGATTCAAAATTTCGTTAATCATGCCAAATCCATCGACCATAGAAACCGTATGATCAGTAACATCAAGCAGTTTTTGATTAGGAATAATTAAAACAGTATCAGCAGTTGCCTGAATAAGATCTAAAGCTTCTTGCGTAATACGTGCTCTTCTTTTACCTTCGAATGCAAAGGGTTTTGTGACTACTGCGATCGTTAAAATACCTTTTTCTCGCAATGCTTTTACGATGACTGGAATAGCTCCCGAACCAGTGCCTCCACCCATTCCGCCAGTGATAAAAACGATATCTGAGTTATCAAGTTCTTGCATGACTTTATCAAGATCTTCCTCAGCTGCTCGTTTTCCAACTTCCGGGTTTGCGCCAGCTCCTAATCCTTTTGTTGACTTTAAACCAATCTGAATTTTGGTTTCTGCAAGTGATAATTTTAATGCCTGTGCATCAGTGTTGATAACATAAAATTGTGCACCCTGGAAACCCGATTGAATCATACAATTAACGGTATTGCCACCAGCACCACCAACTCCAACAACTTTTATTTTTGCAAGAGCCATTTGGCTTTTTTCTTCTTGATCAAAGAGTATCATTAAACTCTCCTTTTTTTTTGAACTAAAAAAAGTCAGAAACCCACGATTTCATTCGTATTAATAAACGAGTTACGCCCTTTTGATCATCATGATACTCACCAACACTATGAGTTTTATGCAATGCAAACAAAAGTAATCCATAACCTGTTGCATAAAGAGGATCTGCTAATATTTTTGGATCATGATCAGAAATTCTAGGAAAGCCAATCCGTACAGGAACAGCAATTATATCTTGAGCAACGTGCACTAATCCTTCTAAAAGACTTCCACCACCAGTGATAACAAGACCAGAAACAAGTAAATGCATAAGATTGCGAGATAAAAGTTCTTCGTGCACAAGCGCAATAAGTTCTTGCGCACGAGGTTCAAGTATCGTAACTATTTCTGATCTATGCATAACGCGCATCATGCCCCCTTGAATCATTTCCCCTTCAATGCTTATATCATCTTGTAGCAACTGCATGCTGGCAAGTCCATATTCTCGTTTAATTTTTTCAGCATCTTTTGTCGTAATGCGTAATCCCACGGCTAAGTCATTCGTAAAATGATTTCCTGCAAGTGGAATAACCATGGTGTGACGAATAGTACCATTTTGATACAAGGCAAGATCTGTTGTGCCGCCGCCAATATCGATGACTCCAACTCCTAATGTTCGTTCTTCCTCGTTCAAAACAGCCTGCGCAGATGCAAGTTGTTCTAAAACAACATCTTGCACATACACTCCCGCTTGCTGACAACAAGAAATTAAATTCTGAACAAGTGTCACTGAACCAGTAATAATATGAACTTGAGCTTCGAGCCGAATACCAAACATGCCCAAAGGATCTTGAATGCGTTCTTGCCCATCGATACTAAAATATTGTGGCAAAACATGAAGTATTTGTTGACCTTCTTGCAAAGGAATCGCCTTTGCAGTTGCAATAACATTTTGAATATCTTGTTGCGTAACACCTTTTTTAGAAATCGGAACGGCACCGTAAGCATTTCGTGATTGGATATGAGCTCCAGAAACACCAATCACTGCAGAATCTATTTTAATATTTGCCATGAGCTGCGCTTGTTCAATTGCTTCTTTAATCGAAATCACTGTTTTTGCCATGTCAACGACAATTCCTTTGCGCAAACCATGCGAAGGAACTTTGCCTATGCCAAGGATTTGCACTGAATCTGCCGTTATTTTTTGAGCAATAAGAACGCAAATTTTTGTTGTACCAACATCAATTGCCGTAATAATATTATGAGCGAATAAGTTTTTCATGTTTTTCCCCTTCAAAAACAATCATTTGATTTTTAAACCTTGTATCAATACACCATTTTTTTTGTCCCTTTAAAGTGGTGCATTTTTCTTCTATAACAAGCTCGCGAAATCTTTTATAATGCGAACTTAAAAGCACTGTTCCCGCTGTTTCTGGTCGCGCTAACATGGTTAATTGCGGATAACGCTTATCATAAAATTTTATCAAAAAACTATTAATCCATTCGATCTTATAATCGTTGTGCGCCTTTAAAAAATTCATTTTTTTAAAAAATTTTTTACATGCTAATGAAATAGTACCCTGATCATCAGATGCAACCATAAAATGCGGAATCTGTTCAAGAACACTCTGATTCCATACATGATCTTTAGTTATAACATCATGATCAGTTAAAATTACATCTTGATTAATCCGTGCAATTGGCGTATCTGCATACAATTTTATTTTATACACATGCGGACTATGGTGCGCCTGTATCACAACTTTTTTTATGTAAGGAAATTTTTCTTGCAGACTATGCGCACAACGAGCAAGTTGTCCTTCTGGCACACGCACATTAGTGCAAAAATCTTTTATTTGAGCAAGGCTTTCGCAAGAAAGTGAAGCTACTTTTGAATGCGTATCAAACAAAAAAGTACTCATATGTTTTATGTTTTTTGTATCTTTTTTGATGGCAAAATAGACTGGAACTAACATAAGCAAACAGAACATAAATTTTACATTTTTAAGGACCATCTTTTTCTCCAATACAAGCACTTTATCACAAAAAGCCTCTTTCTTTTTTTATAAGCTTTTTCGCTGCACAGAGTCAAGAAAATATAATTCTAAAAGTATTTTAAGTTGTAAATGTCTTTTTTATTTTTCATAGACATAACTCTTTTTTAAAAAGAAACTAGAAGATATTGTATAAATAATTTTGAACTAGGCATGATTGTAGATGGATTTATTTTTTTATTTTATCATAAGCTCATTAAGTTTTTTTACTGCTGCAAATTATCTTTTTTTTTCAAGACCTACGATACTTAAAGTCTTACATGAATCGTCGCATGCTTTTATTGTAATGTTAAGCAGCCTCTTTTTTTGCATACTCTTTGGATTTTTGCAACTATCATATTTTTTTTGTGAACATTATTTTCTTGTTGAACCGCTGTGGCAAGGACAACTTATCTTTCTCTTTTTATGCATCATCATCGTGCTTTTTATTATCAAAAAACTTGTTTTACGGCCTTATATTTTTTTTGAAGGCTATCATGTTTCTACCATCGTAGAAATAAAAAAAGCTCCTTTTGAACTTTATAAAAACTGCGCACTCGCTTTAAAAAACAGTGGCGGCGAACTACTTTTAGAATCTACAGAACCTTTTTTTCTAATCGCTCATTTTATTTCAGAAACAGATGCAAAACAATATATTATCGAATGCAAAATAAAGAAAAAAATGTTATTCGGCTCAAGATTATATATAACATGCTATCCATTTTATAAAACAAATGGTATCGAAAAAAACGAATTAAAAACTAAAACAAATCTATTTTTAGAACACCTTAATAATCTACCGCAATAAAAAAGGAGACTTATGAAATGGTATCAATTATCTGAAAAAGAAATTCTTACAAAATTACATTCGGATGCAACAGCAGGACTATCCTGCAAAGAAGCAAAAAATCGTTTAGCTTTTTATGGTTTAAATACGTATGAATCATCGCAAAAATCTTCTTTTTTAAAAATATTTTTACAACAATTTTACAATCCTTTAATTATGCTTTTAGCTTTATCTGGTGGTATTATTTTTTTCACCGAAGATGCTTTTGATGCCTACATTATTCTTGGAATTATCATATTAAATACGAGCATTGGAGCCTTTCAAGAACGACGTATTCAACATATTATGCAAAATTTAAAAAGAATAAAAAAAAGAGAATCTACGCTCATACGAGAAGGTAAACAACACGTCATAGAAGATACTTTACTCGTTCCTGGAGATATTATTATTTTGCAAGCTGGCGAACATGTTTCTGCAGATATACGAATACTAGAAAGCTATCAAACAACGGCAAATGAATCATTGCTAAGCGGAGAATCAGAGCCTGTTGCAAAATATCATCACACCTTGCACGAAGATCTTTTAATTACAGAACAAAACAATATGCTTTTTTCAGGCTCTATGATTTTGAATGGTTACGTAAAAGGAATCATTGTTGCAACAGGAAAAAACACAGAAGAACATGCAGGCAAAAAACATAAAGATAATACAGAAACATCGATTCCCTTACAAAAAGACCTCAATCGATTATTACAATTTATTCTATGGTTTATTCTTTTTATCTGTATCAGCTTATTTTTAATAGGATACGCGACAGGAAGATCATTGCCTGAACTTTTTGCAGCGCTTTTAGCACTTTTTATGTGTGTTGTCCCGCAAGGCCTTCCGGTCATTATGACTATTATTTTAGTCGCTGGAGCATATGCTATGGCACGCAATGCATTACTGATCAAGCAACTGCAATCTTTAGAAACCTTAGGCAGAGCAGATGTCGCCATTTTTGATAAAACAGGAACGCTTACCAAAAACGAACTGATGGTTATTTCTATTGTTGCAGGAAGCAATGAATATTCTGTCACTGGATCGGGCTATCATACGCAAGGAAAAATTGTAGATATTGCAAGCACGGCAACAGAATCTGAAGCTTCGTGCCAAGAATTACACGCAATGATGGAAGCAGCTCTTTTATTAAATCGCGCCATGATTGATTATAATTCTGAAAAAAAAATATTTACCATTCGTGGAAACACAAATGAAGCAGCTCTTTATGTTTGTGCTCAAAAATATGGCCTCTCGTTAGAATCGTTACAAAACATCTATAAAAAAATATACGAAATTCCTTTTAATGCGCAAAATCAATATCATGCTGGTTTTTATAATAAAAATGGGCAAGGCGTTCTTTATGTCATAGGCTCTGTAGAAGCGATTTTTAAAAGATCAAAAGTTATTAATGTTACGCAAAAAAAACAACTTAACAAATTAATTGAACAAGGCGTTCGGGTGCTTTCTGTTGCTTTTAAACATTTTGATCTTGCCGATATTCCTGCCGACCAGAGTCATCTTTTTTCATACTACGAAAGCATTATCGATGATGGATTGCATCATTTAGGAATATTTGGCATACAAGATACCTTGCGAGATCAAGCAAGCCAAGTAATTACGCAAATGAAAAATGCTGGAATACAGGTAATCATGGCAACGGGAGATACCGTTAAGACAGCTAGTTTTATTGCGCATCAAGCAGGAATATTAACTGGCGATCAAAAAATCATGGAAAGTTCAGAAATGCATAAACTTTCTGATGCTGAATTACTTAAAAAAATTTCTACCACATCTGTTTTTGCCCGCGCATTACCCTCTGACAAATCACGATTAGTTTCACTTCTTAAAACTCAACAAAAAATAGTTTTAGTAATTGGAGATGGTATTAATGATATTCCAGCACTATCGCACGCACATGTTTCAATCGTCATGGGCGCAACAGGAACAGAAAGCGCAAAAGAAGTTGCTCATATTCTTCTTATGGAAGATGCTTTTGAAAAAATTATTGACGGGATTGAATATGGTCGTCATATTTTTTACACATTTAAACGGGTCATTTTATATTTTTTCACCACAAACTGTGCAGAAGTTTTTGTTATGCTCTTTGCGCTTGCAGGAGGATTTCCAGTACCACTTTTAGCATCACAAATTTTATGGCTTAATTTAGTAACTGATGGTTTTTTAGACACCGCACTTTCGCTAGAACCATTAGAAGATGATCTATTGCATTTTTCGTGGATGAAAGAACAAGGAAAATTATTAACAAAATCATTGCTCTGGCAAGTCTTATCTGTAGCTTTTTTAGCTTCGTTTTTTTCGTGCGCTTTATTTGTTTGGTATTTACCACGAGGTCTTTCGTACGCACGAACTATGGCAATGGTAACCTTAACCTGCTGCCAATGGGTCACCGCGCTCAATTGTCGATCTTTAAAAAAGTCTCTTTTTAAGCTTTCTATATATGCTAATCCGTGGCTCTTATGTGCTTTGCTAGGAATTGTCATCACACAAATTGGACTTTTATATATTCCTTTTTTGCAAACCATTTTTAAAACGGTACCAATTGGAATATATGATTGGACAATAATAGTAAGTGTAGGCTTAATACTTATTATTATTTCCGAAATTCACAAACGCATAAAAACAACGTTCTAATAGTTTTATTGACTTTATCAAGAATGATTATAAATTTATTTTTGTTGTTTTTAACGAATCATTACATAAAGGATTCTTTGTATGAAAAAAAATAAAGTTTTTTCGTTTATTAGCTTGTTATCATTATTATCTTTAGCTGATGGATTATATGCAGGTGCTGGCGTTGCGCCAAAAACTCCTGTTTGCGTTGTTGTTGATTTACAAGTAGTTGCAACAAAATCAAGTGCTTTTGCAAAAATTCAAAAAACTGTAGAAGCTGCTGTACAAAAAATGGTTGAAGAAATTAAAGCATTAGAACAAAAATTCAATAAAATTGTGGAAAAATTACAGTCAGGATCAAAAGATATGACCGTAGAAGCACAAAACAAATTGCAAGAAGAATTAGCTTCATTAAAAGCTCAAATGGATGTTAAACAACGCAACCTTCAATCATATGTTGAAAATGAAGGTCGTAAAGCTGAAATGCAATTAATTGATAATATTAGAACTGAATGCAGAAAAAAAGGTTATGACATCGTAATTCCTGCAGCTATTTTTGTAAAACCAGAATTTGATAGAACAAATGAAATCATAGAAGCAATGGATAAAAACAGCGGATCAGCTATGTCAACACTTCCATCAAAACTTGCTCCAGCACCAGCTCCAAAAGCTATCGCTACAAAATAAATCATTTTTTTAAATTATGATTAAAGTAATTATAGGCCTGGGCAATCCAGGCCTTCGTTATATAAACACAAGACACAATATCGGCTTTAAAGTCATTGATGCACTCGTTGCGGCCCATGGTGGCGGCAATTGGCGACATAAAGATGAAATGGATACTTTAGAAATTTCAATGAATGGGCAAGCTATTTTATGCATAAAACCACAAACATTTATGAATATGTCGGGTCGGGTTATTTTGAATTTACAAAAACGAGGCATCACTCCTGAACAAATTTTAGTAGTTCATGATGAACTAGAAAAGCCTTTTGGAACACTTGCGATCAAACAAGGTGGAAGTCATAAAGGACACAATGGTTTGCGATCAATCATTGCTTTTTGTGGATCAGATTTTTGGCGCTTAAGATTTGGTATCGGTCGGCCAACAGAACAAAAAGACGTTCCGGCCTATGTTCTTGAAAATTTTAAAGAATCACCAGAAAGCATAGAAAAACTTATTACGCAATCTGTCATCTTGATTGAAGATTTATTACAAAAATAAAAAGTTATATAAAAATGAAAATAATAATTTTAAGTCTCCTTTTTTTACATCATGAAACCATTTTTGCAGGAAAAATAACGATAGATGAGATGTTATGCAAATTGTTTGATTCAAGCGAATCAAACCCAAAATTAAGGGAAACACTTGAAGCTATTTTACCTATGCATATAGTACTTACTGATAAATATCCTGATGGAACACAAAAAAAAATTCGCGCTCTCTATACTGAATATTTTTACAAAAACACAACCTCTTTAGCAACTGAAAGTAAAGTCAAAGCTTTAACGCAAACACATTTTCTTGGACATGTAGAAAAACTAAGGGCTCAAAACAAATTAACTCCAGCACAAAAACAAAGAATTATAGACATGTTCAGCATAATCCAATCAAAACCAAAGCCTCAAAGTAGTATAAATCCAGAATTAACTGGCCAAGGTCCTATAGGTTCAAAATTAGCTGACGTGGCAGATATTACTATAAAAAACATTCGAGCAAGAGATGCTTCGGAATAAAAAAACCATCTTTATTCCTTTATATTTTTAATTTCTTCAATAGTTAAACCGGTAACTTTAGAAATCAAATCAATATTTAATTTTTCTTTAAGCATCGATTTAGCAATTTTTATTTTTTCTTTTTCTTTACCTTTTATTTCGCCTTTTATTTCACCTTCATCAAAACCTTCTTCTCGTGCTGTTTTTAGCTGACTTATCCGTGATCTTTGAGCATCTAAATAGCGATCGTAAGCTTCTAGTTCAGCTTTTGTCCAATTACTTTCTGCAAGCACATCAA
>CAZJPB010000038.1:0-9346 GCA_964547785.1 uncultured Pseudomonadota bacterium
TTATGCTCAAGCAGGTGAGCAGCGTTCAGATCAAGAGCGATTTGAACAAGCGCGATTTGTAATCGTATTGCTGTATCGGTATGATGAGATAATGTTAGAATGTTTAGCGGCTAAAAAAGAGTATGATACCACAAAAGCGTTCTATCAGAATACGGGTGGATATGGAGGCTGCATAGCTCGAATAGCATTACCAGGACACAAAGAGCATGCTGATACTTTAGCTTTGCATATAGAAGCACTAAAAGAGCAACATGTATTTGCAAATCGAGTTCTAAATAAAGCTTTTAATGGTGGATTAAAAGATATGCTAAAAACTGAATGTAAAAAAATAAGTAGATTTTTATTTGATTATGACTCACGTGAAAATCTGCCAAAAAAAGACTTGGAAGCAGAAAGGCAAGTTGCAATGTTTGCGGGAATAAGATTATAGAAATTCCATTAAGCTTATAATAATAAGGTTGTTAATATAAGCTTAATATTATATAAAGTAGTGGTAATTATTGTTGTAGTGTAAAGGAAAAAAAATGAAAAATAATGTATTAATAACTTTTTTAATGTGCATGGGTTTTAATTTTAATGTGTGGGCTCCAGGATTATCACCTAGAGAATTAGTTGATGCTGGCTTGTTTCCAACAATTGAAGAAGCAAGACAAGCTTTAATGAGCGAGGTTCAGGTTAAACCAAATCCTGATTCTGTTCCGCTTGAAGCTCAAGTTCAAAAAGATTCAAAACAATAAGAATTTTAGGATGTATATATTTTTAATCATAATGAATTTTCGTTAAAAAAATTTAAGATTATAATAATAAGGTTGTATTAAAAGGTGATTATAAAGATTGCTATTTAATACAACCTTATTATTATATAAATAGATATTTGTAACTTTTAAATAGAGGCTATTTATGAATTTTTTTAAAATTTTTTTATTATCAATAGTGTGTATACAGATTGCAAAGGTTTCAGCTGCAGATGAATCTAATCGTATAGGTGACTCGTCATTTTATGGTCGTTCTTTTAAGATGGAAGAGGAGATAATAAAAGCTTTTCGATCTGATGGTCTTCAAGGTCATAAGAAAGAAGGTAAAAAATATATTGAATATGCATATGTTTTTGGTTTGCATGGCGTTCCTTATGCATATGAAACTAAAGATCATCTTGTAAAGGCGGCTAAAGCATACAAAAAACCTGGAGAGCAATCTATTGAGCAAAAGATTATAGATGCGCAAAAGATTATAGATGCGCAAAAGATTATAGAAGCAGAAGCAAGAAATCGTTCTTGTTGCATTGTTTCGTAATATTATTTTTAAAACAAAAATAAACATAAACTCAAAAATAAAGGCATTTCTATGAATTTTTTAAAAATTTTTTTATTGGTAATATTTTGTTCGCAGATCGTAGAAATTTCAGCTGCTGATGAATTAGCGGCTTTAACTTTAAGGCAACATGTTGGTTCAGATTATTATGCAAAATCTTTTAGATCAGAAGCTGATATTACCGAAGATGCTTTAACTGGTAATCTTAGTGGCTGGCTGCAAAATCGAGAACAAAGGATTGATTTTAAGTATGCAATTGCTGTTGATGGTGTTCTTAAGTTTGCATATATTACCGACAAAGATCTTTTTATAAGTGCTTTAGCGTATGAAAGAATCGGAAAGTCAGAATGGCATCCAAAAATTATAAGTGCACAAAATTTGCAAGAGGCGTATGAAGCTTTTAAGGCAAGTGGACATCGAGATTTAGTTGAAAGAGTGCAAAGACAAGAAGAAGCAAAGCGCGCAGCAGATGCAGGCCCTAGTTGTTGTGTTGTTTCGTAATTTTTACATGTTAATTAGTTATTTTTTTATATAGATAAGGATAAATTTATGAATTTTTTAAAAACATTTTTACTCGCAATAGTTTGTGTCCAAGGTATATATGCATCTGAAGACATGCGTGTAAAATATAAAATATTCACGACTAAAATAAATGGAAAAGATCAGAGAACTTTTGGTGCTAGAATAAAATTGCGTGGTGGAATGATTGTTTCTCAAAGTGATTTGTACAAAAAACCTGGATCCTTGCGAGGAAAACTTTCAGGGTCTGTAGAGTTTCAAGATAGATGTGTCATGTATGAATACTTAGTTGATACATCAATAGAAGTAATTGCATTTTTAACAAAAAAAGATCTTTTTGAAAGTTATTATGAATTTGAACAATCGTTTACAGAATATAGACGTTATGATCCAAATTTTGTAAACGAAACTGCGACTTCTTTTTTTGTTAATAAAATACATACTTTACATATTGTTGCGTACAAAATTGTTGAGGACAATCCTGCATTAAAAACAGAATATGTATTGTTTAGAGACATAAAAAATAGAGCATTAACAGCACAAATGCGTTCAGAGTTTGCAGAACAAATTATTGATCAAGAACAAGTTTAAGGAAATCTTTTAGAAACTTTTTTTTCTATAAAATAAAAATACTTTATACTTACATAATTATTAAAAAAACTTAAAGATAAAAGGATTACTTATGAAAGTATACATGCTCAAAAGTCTGGAAAATGTAGGCGTTGCAGGGGAAATTATAAAAGTTTCTGAAGGCTACGCAATTAATTTTTTGATTCCAAAAAAATATGCAGCAAAAGTTACTCCAGAGAATGAAGCTTTTTACGAAAAAAATAAAAAAGTAATTGAACAACGTCAGGAAGTTATTGCTTCTAAGACTTCGTTAATGGCTGAAAAAATCAAAGAATTAAATCTTGTCATAAAGCGCAAAATGCATGATGACGGCAAATTATATGGCGCAATTAATCCATCAGAAATTGTTGAATTATTAGCAGTTCATGGTGTGAGTGTTTCTAAGAGCCAGATCGAATTTGATAAAAATATCAAAGAAAAAGGTTCTTACGAATTTACGATTAAATTAACGAGTAAGATTAAACCAAAAGCGGTTTTAAAAGTAGTTGCTGAAACTTCATCTGCTAACGTTTAATATCCGTAGCAATGGAAAAACAACGCGAGTTTTTTCCTCAAAAAGTACAGCAGACTGAACGCATTCTTGGCAAAAAAATGCCAAGTTCTTTAGAAGCTGAAAAGGCTGTTTTAGGTGCTCTTTTATTAAATGATGAAAATATTGCATCCGTTGCTGAAATTCTTACTGCAAAAGATTTTTATGTTCCCGCGCATATTTTTATTTATCAAGCGATCGTGGATATTGTAAGTCAGGCTCAGCGAGTTGATTTAGTAACGGTGCAAGATTATTTAGAAAAAAAAGGGCAGCTAGAAGCAATCGGTGGACTTGTCTATTTGTTAGGGTTGCAAGAAGATATTCCTTCTTTAGGATTGGTTTCTCAACATGCTGGCATTATTAAGTCTAAGGCAGTTTTGCGAGAATTAATTCAATCGGCAAGTGTTATTATTTCATCCTGTTATAATCAAGATGATCGTGATATTTCTGCAGTACTGGATGAGGCTGAAAAAACTATTTTTCAAATTTCAAATAAACGAGCAGAACAGAATTTTGTTCAACTTAATATTTGGCTCAAGCGAACCTTTCAGCATTTGTCTGATATCAAAAGCAATAGTGGTGGCGTTACAGGCATACCGTCAGGATATGTATCACTTGATCAGATGACGTCAGGCTTTCAAAAGGGTGATCTTATTATTCTTGCAGCTCGACCTTCGATGGGTAAGACTGCTTTGGCATTGAATATCGCAGGTCATGTTGCTGCTCAAAAATTAAGTGTTGGTGTCTTTTCGCTCGAAATGGGCGCTGAACAATTAACCTTGCGATTATTATCTTCTGAGTCAAATGTTGCGCATCATAATATTCGTAATGTTACGATTACATCGGATGAATGGATAGAAGTAACGAATGTTGCAGCGCGTCTTGCGCAAATGAAATTATTTATTGATGATACGCCCGCTTTAGATATCATGACCTTGCGAGCAAAAGCGCGCAAATTAAAGGCAGAGCATGGCGTGGATTTTTTAGTAGTTGATTATTTGCAGATGCTTCATAGTACCAAAAAACACGAAAACAGACATCAAGAAGTTTCGGAAATTTCTCGCGCTTTAAAAGGATTAGCCAAAGAATTGCAGGTTCCGATATTAGCCTTGTCTCAGCTTTCGCGTGCTGTTGATAGTCGTATGGACAAGCGTCCAATGCTTTCTGATCTTCGTGAATCGGGAGCGATTGAACAAGACGCTGATGTTATTATGTTTTTGTATCGTGATGTTGTGTACAATCAAGATACAGAGCAGCCTTCTTTAGCAGAACTTATTATTGGCAAGCAACGAAACGGACCTACTGGATCGATTCAATTGCAGTTTCTTAAAGAACTTACTAAGTTTGAAAATCTTGATGGGTTTTGAAAAATAAAAATTTCTGTCCATCGACGCGCAAATATAGCTAACAACCTTCAGATTAAAAATAAAAACATTAATAATTTTTAAAGAAAATTTCGAATTCTCGTCATCCTGAGGCGCGATCCAAGCGCCGTGAGGATCCATCAGCCGTCGCGCAAAGCGCTATGGCCAGATGTCGCGTCGTAGTGAAATGAAGACGGACAGAATTTATAAAGCAATTTTTTGTTTGCTGCATCATTACATTAAGTTATAATATATTTAACATTAATTTTATTATATTGCTTCAGAAAAATAATAAAAAGTTTGAGAAATTTTTTATATTCATTAATTTTTGATTTTCAATAACCCCTGGATCCTCACGGCGCTTGGATCGCGCCTCAGGATGACGATCTCGAAGATAAAACATTATTTTTAAGCTAAAGATTTTAAAAAAATAGGGCAAAAAAGAAAAGAGTAGTAATGGTTTTGTTAGGAATAGATCCTGGTTTTAAACACGCAGGGTTTGGCATCTTAGCCTTGCAAGATAAAAGGGTGATGGTCATTGATTGCGGATGCTTGAATTTGCCGCAAGCAAAATCATTGCAAGAACGAATCGGCATATTTCACACATTTTTTACAGAAAAAATTATAACGTACAACATAACGCATATTGCTTTAGAGACGCCATTTTTAGGAAAAAATACGCAAAGTTTTTTAAAGCTTGGCTACTTGAGAGGCATTATTTATTTGTTGAGCAATGTTCACGCGCTAGAACTGTATGAATTTGCGCCGCGACAGGTAAAGCAAGCAGTTACCGGTTTTGGAGGAGCAAGCAAGGAACAAGTTGCGCTTGTTATTGGTCGGTTGTTCCCAAAATTGCCGGTGCAATCTAGATTGGATATTACTGATGCGCTTGCAATTACATTGTGCGGCGTATGGTCAACTCAAAATAAAATTCGTTTGTAAATTGTTTAAGCAACTAATCCAGCTTGTCCATAATAAATACTTTGGAATTCTTGTTGTGTCGGAATATTGCTGTATTGAGCAAGGGCAAAATAATTATTACTACCACCGCCAGCAGTAAAAGTATTTACAGTTGGCGCTAGTCCATAACAAATATCGCTTCCACCAGCAATTGAATTTGATAAAAAAACTGTTCCATTTTTGCTGCTGCCAAAAGTTGTATCGAGAAAGCCATTTGTAGTAAATCGAGCAAAAGCAAAACGAGCATTAACACCATTACTACTATAACCACTGGCAATAAGTTTGCCATCAGATTGAGGTTGCAGCGCAAAAATGTTATCATCAACTCCACCTGCAATATTAAAAGATAAAAAGACTGTACCATTTGTTCCAAAATTAGGATTCAAAATTCCATTTTTTGTGTATCCAGCAAGAGCAAAACGTGTTGCAATGCCATTATCTGCATACCCTCCTAAAATAAAACTATCATCAGAATTGATATATAGAGATCGACATATATTAATAGTTCCGCCACCGATTGTAGGAGTTAAAAAAGTTGATCCATTATTTGCAAAAGTAGCGTCTAGTAGACCAGCAGTGGTAAAGCGTGCACAAGAAAAATAAAAATTATTACTAAGACTTTGACCAGCAACAATAATTTTATCGTCAGATTGTAGTCCAATAGCATGGACAATATCACGTATTCCGCCAGTAATAATTCTTGGAGTAATATAGGTAGTTCCATTATTACCAAAAGTTGTATCTAATATTCCATTTTCTGTATAGCGAGCAAGAGCAAAATTATTATTGCTTCTACCAGCAACGATAATTTTATTATCAGATTGAATAACAATGCAATTGATTGTATCATTTGCTCCTCCTGCAATGGTGGAAGATATGTATGTATAGCCAACTCCATTAGCAAAGGTTGTATCAAGTGTTCCAGAAGTTGTTAAGCGCATAAGTGCAAAATACGTTGGCCCGCCAATAGTTGTTGTTCCTGCAAGAATAATTTTTCCATCAGATTGTAAGGCTAAACAACGACACTCATTGCTTGTTGCGTTTGCTCCTATAACAGGACCATAAAATTTTCCATTTGTTCCAAACGAAAAATCTAAAGTAGAGCTATTTTCAAGAAATCGTACAGCAGAAAATCTAAAAATTCCTCCTATAGCAGATGATCCTGCAAGTATTATTTTACCATCAGGTTGCAAAGTTATTCCTACAGGTTCTGAATCAAAAGATCCAATTCGAGGATTTACGTATGTTGTTCCAACAGGAGGATTAAATAAGTCTGTACGTAACAAGGGTCCAAATGATTGATTTATCAAACCTTGCGAATTGGATGCTTGAGAAATTTGATTCTCTAAAATGCGTGGATTCAAGGCATAATCAAGACTAGAAAAACTAACGTTAGCAATTGATGCTTGTAGAAAATGAAATGCAAAACAAAGTAAGAAAAGCGAAAGTGGTAAAAATTTTTTCATAAAAATCTCCTTTTTTTATATGAAAATTCGTGTCTGATAATGCGTATTATGTAAAAATAATAATAGATAACTCTTTATTTTTATAACATAGACAAACAAAATTTTTAAAGATTTTTACTGTATAAGCGGAAAAGTTATATAATGATTGCCGTACATATCAATGTTTATGGTAGGGCTTTTTTCTGGATCATCACTTACGATCATGCCACCTAACAAACCATTATCTTTATAAAAAAACGGTCTAAAAAAATAATGAGGATATGCATCATTGGTAAAGCATTTGCTTTGTTGCATTTCTAAATCATACCGATAGGCATCAAGATTTCCAAGCTTATCTGTATGCACGTATACAATATTATTCTCTTGATACTGAGGAACTAATCGCAAAATTGACTCAGCTAATCGTTCTTGACCATATAAAAATGTTAAAGGCAACGAAAAACTAAATAATGATGCACTCTTCCACGCATGATTTTTATACACAAAATGGCAACACTCAAATTCTATAGTTTGTGCTACTCGATCTGCAAAAGGATAGGTTTTATGTCTTAAAAAAAATCCTTCTTCTTCTGATTTCATCGTCAAAAAAGATAGGCTAAAATCTTTATCATTAAAAGTTAGTAACGTTTCTGATGCTTGTATTAAACAGATTTTATTCTGCTCTTCTAGTTCTTCAAATATATTTTTATTGTCCTGTGCCAAAAAACGTTCCTGGATCTGTTTAATTTCGTGTGCCGGGTAACGTGTTTTTTCGATAGCGTATATTTCTTTTTTTACATCTTTTTTAAGGTAAAACAACTGATCGCCTATTTTTTGTGGATAAGTAAAATCAAAAAAGGGGTCATTCAGTAACGTATAAAAATCTCCTGAACTATCGATATGAAAAAGAGCATAATTTTTTTTCTCTTTGGCTGCGCAATAAAAATTTTCATTATCTATCCAATGCAGAAGATTAAAATCATGCAAAGGATACAGATCTAAAGATTTGGAAGATTTTTTAGAAAGTGCTTTTATACGAACCTGTTCATGATCAATAAAGCTAAAAGCTTCGCGCGAAGGCAAAACAGTAAACCCTGCGGGCGTTTGATGAGAAAGGCCTTTGATGGCAAGTTTAGTAACTGGGTCCCATAAAAATAATTCAAGTACGAGACCTTTTTGATGCAAGACGCATACTTTTTCAACTTGTTCAAAAATAACCGTACCGACTGGATATAAAAATTCAGAATAATGAGCATAGAGCATAGTTTGAAAAAACATCATCAAAACAGAATATCTCATAAGTTTCATTATTTATTCCTTTTTTCTGGTAAACAAGTCTGTTTAAGATAGCTTTATTATTATTTTGATTCAAGAAGTTTTATTTTTACAAACTCAATGGCTGCTTGCATCGTTAAAGGTTTAGAAATATTTTTTGTTGTATTAAAAATAGTTTTAATTTTTAATACGCTACAAACATAACGATGTAAGGGCATAGTTTTAAGGTCGTGTTCTGCATATGCATGTTTTAAAACATGCAACATACATAATGCAGTGCGCATATCAATAACACCATACAAACTTTTTTCTTTCCATTCTTTGTGCATCGTTAGTCCTGATGCTGATTCCTTGCAAACAACCATAACTTGATCATGCGAAAACAATGAGCCAAACTCACCAATAAGTAAGGCAAAAAAACCGGACATAATTGCAGCCGAGCAAGACGTCCCTGCATGAAATGCATAGAGATCTTCTTGCGTTACAGGTGAGGCTGAGCAACTTAAAATCATCTGTCCAGGAGCAAGAAAATAAGGACCTTTACCAGGTTCATATTGACTAAAAGGACTTACAAAATAATGATAACTATTTGTTTTTGCGCAATATGTTGAACCAAAAGACCCGACAGAAATTATGTTATTAAAAATGCGGGCTGGATAAGCAATTCTATGTTTATGATGTTTTGTTTGTTCAATGCCATCATTGCCAGCAGCACACATAACGTACGGAATCGATGATAACAATCTTTCTAATTCTGCGCGTTTTTTATTATTTTTATCATCATAACAATCAAAGGTAAAACTTATATTTGCAATCGCTACAGCATGCTTCAAAGCCTGCTTTACCGCATCTAACAACACCGATAAAGATGTTGGCTTTCCAAACATATCTAAAGTTTTAAAGACCATAATCGATGCTTCTGGCGCAAGGCCAAAAACATAATCTTGATGCGTTGTTGTACGCGCACCAATAAGTCCAACCGTATGCGTTCCATGATCAAAAAATGGTGCGTGTTTATGTGTAGTATGTTTAAAAAAATCTCCAGAACATCGAATTAATGAATGGTTCGGCGAAACTTCTGTATCAAAGACAGCTACAGAAACACCTTTGCCTTTGTGTGGTGCTAAATCCCATAAACTAAACATATGCGGTATATAGGTATCTTTTGCATCTAAAGATGCGTAAAGACCGACTGAAGGCGCGTGTTGCCACCAAAAAGCTTCTTGGTATAAAAGCTTTTTAATCTGTTTTTTTTTAGATTGAACTTTTTCAAATAACGAAAGCACGCTAGACTGATATTCTTTTTGTAATGC
>CAZJPB010000039.1:0-9079 GCA_964547785.1 uncultured Pseudomonadota bacterium
TTATGGCTGGGGCGGAAGGATTCGAACCTCCGGTGCCAGGACCAAAACCTGGTGCCTTACCGCTTGGCGACGCCCCATTAAATAATTTTAATGATTATCGAATGAATAATCGTCAGAGTCAGAACCTACAGAAGCAAGTTTACCTGATTTTTCTAAAGTTTCGTATTCATTGATGATGCTTTCTTCGATATGTTTTCTCATTTCTCCGTTAAGAGGATGTGCGATATCTCTGAAAGAACCATCTTTTCTGCGACGTGATGGCATTGATACGAATAAACCTTTGCCGCCTTCGATGACTTTGAGATCGCGCACAATAAATGCATTTTCAAAAACAATCGTAGCATAAGCTTTTAAGCGTGTACCACTTTCTCTTGCAGGGTAGATTTTTACTTCTGTTATTTTCATAATTCCTGAACCTTTTACCTCATGAACAGCCGATTACTTCGGGCAAACAATACATTGAAGAATAATGTAATAGGCTGCTATCTTTTTGTCAAACATAAATAGTTTATTTTTTTTCTAAAATTCGTAATTTAGATGATCGAGAAGATTGATTGTTGGCAATTTCTTGATCTTGTGGAGTTATTGCGCGAGAAGATACATTATTTCCCTTTCCTTTTTTTTCGATGGTTTTATAAAAATCTTTTACTAGTCGATCTTCGAGTGAATGGAAGCTGATGCACGCAAGTCTTCCATTTGTTTTTAAAAGATCAAAAGCGCTTGGTAAAAATGCGCTGATGTTATCAAGTTCTTTATTAACAAAAATGCGTAAAGCCTGAAAGGTTCGTGTTGCAGGATGAGTTTTTTTTGCAGGGTTCCATCCAATTGCTTGTATCACGCAGCGTGCAAGTTCATGAGTTGTTTTTATTTTTTGTTTTTTTCTGCTTTCGATAATCATGGCAACGATATCTTTTGCTCTTTGTTCTTCGCCGTAGGTCCAGAGAATGTGTCGTAATTCTTCTGAAGTTGCGTAATTGACGATATCAAAAGCAGTTGTTTTAAAGTGGCTTGATGACATGCGCATATCAAGAGGAGTGTCGATAGTAAATGAAAATCCATCATTAGTATAAATTTGATCTTGCGATGTTCCAAAATCTGCAAGAATTCCATCAAATTGAGGAAAGTGGTGTTTTTTTGAAATTTTATATAAATGCGCAAAGCTTGCCCAGATCAAGGTGAGACGACCTTGATAGTGTTCAACCAAGGGCTCAAGGCGTTTAATTGCTTTTGGGTCCCAATCAAGCGCGATTACTTTTACCATAGGATCGGCATTGAGCAGTGCTTGTGTGTGTGTTCCGCCGCCGCACGTTACATCTAAAAATATTTTATTTTCTGATGGTTGCAGCGCGGCAATAACTTCATCAATTAAAACGGCTTTGTGTTGTGTTGCGACAAGAGATTGGTCTTTTTCCATATTTTTTATAAGTACTTATGAGTTTGGTTCTATAAAATTTTGTACGATATTATGCAACTGCATTCCATGAGAACCTTTTATAAGAATGAGTGAGTCATTGTCAAGTTTATCAGAAAGAGCAGGAATAGCATCTTTCCACGAAGCAACATGTTCGATAGGCAGGGTGTGAGGGGCTGTTTTTTTGATCCAGGCAACTTGATTGCCTATTAAAATAAGCTGATTAAGTGAAGGTATTTTTCTTAAAAATCTTCCTATTTGTCGATGCCAAAAGGGTGCAAGTGATCCAAGTTCAAGCATATCAGCAAGGACTGCAATTTTTTTTCCTTCTGTCCGCATAGTTTCTAGAGCTAAAAGGGCGGCCTTAACACTTTCTGGTGATGCGTTGTAACAATCGTCGATGAGTGTTCCTTGCTTATTTTTTAATGTATGCAGTTCAAATCGTTGCTTGCGAGTAGGAAGTGTTTTTAAGTGTTCAGGAATGTGTGCTGTTGGTATGTTAAGTTGTGTTGCTAATGTTGTTGCAGCAAGGATATTTAAAATGATTCCTTTATGATTTTGTGTAAGCGTGATAGGAAATTTTTCGTTATATATTTTTAAAAAGAACGAAACACTGCCATCTTTGCAAGGAGTGATTTTACGTGCTTGTATTTGATTTGATAATTTGTAGCCAAATTTTATAACTGGATGATGATAGGATATTGCGCTAAGCAAGGGCTGATCGCCGTATACGATTCCTATAGAATTGCTAAGAAAATTTTTAAAGAGTGTTCTTTTTTCGTGCGCTATGTTTCCTATGGTTCCTAGTCCTTCGATGTGCGAAGGTGCGACGCAGGTGATTAATCCAAGCGTTGGTCGTAAAAGATTTACGATAGTTTCCATCTCGCCTTTTTTGCTGATACCAATTTCGAAAAGTGCGCCATCGTGTGCGTCGGTCATGCGAGAAATAGTGATAGCAACGCCAAGTAGGGTATTAAGATTTCCTTCTGATACGACATATTTTTTATTTTCTTGTGCAAGAATATGAGCGGTGATTTCTTTTGTGCTTGTCTTTCCAACAGAGCCTGTTACTGCAGCGATTGGATAAGAAAATTGTGATCGCCAGGCAGCAGCAAGGTTGATAAGAGCGGTATAAGGATCGGGAACGAGTATAATAATTTTTTTATGTATTAATGATTTTGGTAGTTCGTCTAGCAGGTGTTTTTTAGAAGTTGCCATTACTACGCCAGCGCATTTTGAAAAAGCATCTTTTAAAAAAGTATGACCATCAGCATTGTTGCCTTGTAATGCAAAAAAAAGATCGTGCGTAGAGAGTGATCGAGAGTCGATAGCGAATGTAACGTTGCAAGGCAAAGATCCTTGCAGTAATTCTGCTTCTGGCACTGTTGTTTCTAAAAATTTTTTTTGTAAATACACAGCAATATCCTTTTTGTGATAGTAAAGGGAATAATGATTTCAAGATGGTTTTGATAAAAACGTTACGTTCTTTTTATTTCTTGTCAAGAAACAGCATCTTGCTGCAAAGAGTCTTTCTTTTTTGTGCGCTCAAAAAGTATGCTTGTGTTGGTAATGTTATTATTTTTATGTATGAAAGGGTGGTATGAAAAAAAGCACGTTACTGATTCTTGCGATCAGTTTTGCAGGAATAATTTTTTCTGGAGAAATATATACGCCGGTTGTTAAAAATCCATTTGCTAAAGTTGTTGTTTCTAAAAATCCTGTTACAGAAAAATATACGTTAAAAGATCTTGTTGATGCAGTGCATGTTCAGAAATTTCCAAAAGATTTGTCTTATGTTCAATTGCAAGAATTGTGTGAGTTGCATGATTTTTTTATCTGTGCGCTTGCATATTCTTTGGAGTCGGGCAAAACAATAAGGCCAGATGAGACTTTGTGTATGCATGTTGTTGATGGTGGTTATCATGTTAAATTTTGCGTATCTCGTGATGTTACGATAGCTGATATTCAAAAAGCAACCATGTATTTGGCAAAAGAACACGAAGCAAAAGAATCAAAATCGTTCTGGTTGCTGCAGGATATTAGAAAAATATTTCCTCGGGCAGATGCATTGATAGCCTGTGGAATTTTTGTAAAAGATATGCCTCCAGCTTATGCCGAAAAAGAAATCGAAAAGAAATAATATTTTACAATAAGCTTAAATCTTTAGTTTATAAAAACTCTACTTGTAATATTGTGTATAAAAATGATATGATGAATTTGTTAGTTTGTCGTATTGTTTTTAAAAGAGTTTTGTTATGAAAAATAAGAAAAATAGTTTATTGTTGTGTGTTTTGAGTCTGTTGTGTCTGATTAATAAAAGCAGCGCTGCTGATAAAAGCGCATTCCCTTCTGAAGAAGATTTTGATGCAATGGTAGCGCAAGAAGAATTAGCAGGAGCTGCTGCAGATTCTGTAGTTAGAATTCAAGCTGTTGTTCCACCTTTAACGTTAACAGGTCCTGAAGAAGCATTTGAAGAAGAATCTGAAGTTGCAGGGGCTGTTGGCGGCTTTAGTGATCAAGATGCTTTTGATTATGTAATGGTACCATCGCCTTCGGTAAGTCCTTTTGTAGAAAATGGTGACGAACATGAAGGATTGTTGTTTAGGTCATTGCCAGTCCCTGTTACTGGTGATGCTGGTGCCGGAGCGGCCGCTGCAGCTGCGCCTGTAGACGAAGAAGATCATGAAGAAGGCGATCTTAATTGGGCATTTGCTCGTCCTCCTGCAAGGCTACCTTTGACTGCAAGGGCTGCTGTAGAAGCAGGTAGATTGAGTCCTGCAAGTCCTGTTGCAAGAAGGCCAAGACCCGGAGCCAAGGTAGCTCAAGATCGACCGCGTTCTGCAGCTTTTGAAGCATTTAGAGCACCTTCTCCAGTTAGAGCAGCTGCTGCAGGTTCCGCTGGAGCTGCTACTCAACAGGTAGATGTTTTTGGTGGAGCGGCTATGGCTTCAGGTGACTTTCAGGCACGAGTTTTAGGTGTGTTGCAAGGTTCTATTGCAGGGATTAAGGGTAATGTAAATTCATATGATGGTTTTTTAAAAAATGGATATCAATTTTTTAATGTATTACATAAAATTTATAATAATCCTAAGATGATAATGCAGCGTGTAGATTTTGAATTGGCAGAAAATAAACCAGCTTTGGAAGATATTCTTGAAGAAATGAATACTTTGCAACATAATGCGTGGGTAGCGTTTTTTGGTGAATCTATAAAACGTATTCTTGAAGAAAGTAATACTGGACTTACTCCAGATGAATTAAGGCGTAGAAAACAAACAATTGCAAAAAGATTAAAAGAAACATTATTTTCTAAAAAAGCAAATGATTTATATGATAAATTTGTTTTAAAAAGAGAAGGCTTTTATCGAATATTTGATCCAGAAGGGTATGCGCAAAGAGAGCGTGTTACAAAGAGTCATCAAAAATCAAGAGATGAAGCAGTAGAGTTTTTAGAGGAAATAATTAGAGAGGGGATGTCTACGACGCCGGCAGGGCGTAAAGAGCTTTCAAAAGATTTAGTAGAAAAAGGTTTTCTTTAAATAAAGAAGAGTGTGCATATAATGAGTATGCACACTCTTCTTTATTTGGTTGCTAGCTACTATTCGTTTATTTCAGCATCGATAGTTTCGCCGTTGTTAGGTCTTGCGTGATCTGCAGGTTGTTCTGGTTGCGGTGTGTTTTGGTTTTGTTCTGCAGCTTGCTTTTCTTTATACAGTTGTTCAGAAACTTTGTGTGATGCCTGCATAAGATCATTAGCGGCTTTGTCAAGCGCTTCTGCATCTTCTGCTTGGTTGAGTAATGTTTGTTTTGCAGTTTCAAGAGCAGCATTTATTTTAGTTATTTCTTCTTGGTCAATTTTATCTTTATTTTGAGTTATGGTTCGCTCAACATCATGAATTATGCCATCAAGACGATTTTTCTTTTCAGCAAGATCTTTCTTTTTTAGATCTTCAGCTTCGTGATCTTGTGCGTCTTTGATCATTTTTTCAATTTCATCTTTAGAAAGTCCGCTTGAACTTGTGATCGTGATGTGTTGGACTTTTCCGGTGCCTTTATCTTTTGCGGTTACGTTTACGATACCATTTGCATCAAGATCAAAAGTAACTTCGATTTGTGGAATGCCGCGCGGAGCTGTTGGAATGCCATCGAGTTTGAATTGACCGAGCAATTTGTTATCGCGTGCTAATGATCGTTCACCCTGAAATACTGCGATGTCCACTGCTGGTTGATTATCTTCAGCGGTTGAAAAGACCTGTGAACGTTTTGTTGGGATCGTTGTATTGCGTTCGATGATTTTGGTAAAAACGCCGCCCATGGTTTCTATGCCAAGAGAAAGAGGTGTTACGTCAAGGAGTAGAACATCAGTGACATCGCCTGCAAGCACGCCACCTTGAATAGCTGCACCTAGAGAAACAACTTCGTCTGGATTTACTGATTTGGACGGTTCTTTGCCAAAAAAGTCTTTTACTAATTGTTGTACTTTTGGGATACGTGTTGATCCGCCAACGAGAATGATTTCTTTAATTTCTTCTTTACCAAGTCCTGCGTCATCCATAGCTTTTTTGCATGGTTCGAGCAACTTGTTAAAAATGTCTGCACAAAGGCTTTCTAATTTTGAACGAGAAAGTTTTACGCTTAAATGTTTAGGCCCAGAAGCATCTGCGGTGATGTATGGCAAATTGATTTCTGTTTCGTGCAAGGTTGAAAGTTCACATTTTGCTTTTTCTGCAGCTTCTTTTAAGCGTTGTAATGCCATTTTATCTTTTTTAAGATCGATGCCATTAGATTTTTGGAATTCATCAACGAGGAAGTTCATGATTCTAAGATCGATATCATCGCCACCTAAGTGTGTATCGCCATTAGTTGCGCGCACTTCGATGACGCCATCATTGATTTCTAAGATAGAAACGTCAAACGTACCGCCGCCAAAATCAAATACTGCTATGACACCTTGTTTTGTTTTGTCTTGGCCGTACGCAAGTGCTGCTGCTGTTGGTTCGTTGATGATTCGTTTTACGTCAAGACCTGCAATTTTACCAGCATCTTTGGTTGCTTGTCTTTGTGAATCGTTAAAGTAGGCAGGAACGGTGATGACTGCTTCTGTGATTGGTTGGCCGATGTAATCTTCTGCCACTTGTTTTAAGTTGCTCAAAATTGCCGCAGCGATTTCTTGTGGCGTATAACCTTTGCCTTGCGCTATGATTTCTACTTCGCCATTTGATCTGCGAGCAATTTTGTAAGGAAGATTTTGAGCTTCTTTTTCTACGGCTGAATATTGTTGACCAATGAATCGTTTTGCTGAGAAAATCGTATTTTCTGGATTTGTTACTGCTTGACGTTTAGCGATTATTCCTACCAATCTGTTTCCGTTTTTATCAAATGCAACGATAGAAGGAGTTGTGTTGTTTCCTTCTTTGTTTGGAATAACTTTTGCAGTACCGCCTTCCATGAACGAAACAACTGAGTTTGTTGTTCCTAAATCGATGCCTATTATTTTTTTAGCCATTTTTAGGCTCCTTATGTTTTGATTAACACTTAGATTATTTTAGTGTAGTTGGCTAAGATTTTATACTTCTTTTTTATAAAGTAAAGTATTAAAAAAAACTTATTTTTGGTAAAGATTGGCATTTTGTCTTTGAGCCGATTTATATAATAGCACGTGTCGTATAATGCGAGCATCAAGCTTGAGTATGCTACAGTATACTCCACCTGCCCCCCCGTTCCTCTTGCCTGGGCTGTCGAAGTTGGGCTGTCGTAGGAAGGGGTGTTGGTTACGTATTTTTGCTGGTTGAGGCTGATTGTAGGAACAAGAAAAACTTCTGTAGAAACGTCAATCTTCTGTAGAAACGTCAAAAAGAGTTATCCTTCGAAGCCCTGGATCCTTTCGGTCGCTTTGCTTCCTGAGGATGACGAGAGAAGATCAATTTGTATATTAATGTGTAGAGATTATCGCTATCGTTAGTATCTATTTATGTAGCGTCTATTTATAAAATAGTCTCTCTTGGTCTCTGTCTTAGCGCTAGCGTTACCATGCACGAGTAACAAGTGTAAGTGTATACGCGCGTACAGGTTAAATAGGTTAACACGTACCAATCGTACGTACACGAAATCGTCATTCTGATTGTGCCGGAAACGTTTTTATGTTGTGCGATCGTTTCTTTTCTGTTTAGTTTTAATAATAAAAAAAATAAAACTCATAAAGGAAAAAAGGGGGCGGTGATGTGCGGCTATATTTTTTGTACGCAAAGTCTTGATCTGGATTCTAAAAATATGGAAAAATAAAAAGGTATTTTTTTCAAAATATTAAAAAAGGTTAGTTATGAATACTATAAAACAAACATTATTTTTGGTGTTGTTTAGCTTTGGTTGTTGTGTGCAGGCGGCGGTAACGAGTTCTCAGGGCAAGTTGCAGCAAACATTTGGAGCTAGTGGTATTTCTAAGCCTGCATTAGCAGGTGGTGGTACGCAAAATTTATTGAATACGCTTAAGATTTATAATGATTCTATTTTTGGAGGTGGTTTCATTGTTTTTGATAGTATACTGTATCCGATGGTATATAAATTTTCTGCTTCTAGCGGAGCATTGTTGAGTAGTAATTATCTTATTGGATTTCCTAATTCTAATGTGGCTGAAGTTGGTGTGGCTTTTGATGAAAATTTGCTTGCTTGTGGTACAGTTACAATTTCTAATCAAAGGTTTATGGTGTCTAAGTTTTTAAGTGATGAGTATATGTTGCCCTTAGATACTAGATTTGGTAGTGGAGGAATTAGTGTATTTTCTGGAAGTACTGCTATAGCTGGTGGTGCAGATGATATTTGTAAGTGTTGCGTTGTTCAGCCTGATGGTAAAATAGTGTTAGGTGGTTATAGTGGAGATACTAGTGTAGAAAATCATTTTGCATTGGTGCGTTATAATTCAGATGGTTCTCTTGATAGAGGATTTGGTGGTAATGGTACAGGGGCAACATTTTTGGCTGGGCATATACTTAGTGATGGTACGAGTGATACCGCAACCTGTATAGGATTGCAGTCAGATGGAAAAATAATAATCGCGGGTCAAAGCACTAATGGTGTGACAACATATTTTTCATTGGCACGTTATACGATAAATGGGGTTTTGGATATAACGTTTGGTAATGGTGGTAAAGCATGTCTTACGACGACTATTGCTGGTGGAGTTCAAGATGAATGTAATTGTTTACTGATACAGTCTGATAATAAAATAATTTTAGGTGGGTCATCGCTGAATTCTGCTGCAACACATACTTATTTTGCTTTAGCAAGATTTACAGCTGATGGTATTTTGGATACAACATTTGGGGCGAATAAAACTGGATTAATATCGGTGAATACGAATATTGGTGGTGGTAGTTCAAGTATAGGTAAATCATTGGGGCAAGATGTTTTTGGCAATATAATTTTGGGTGGTACGAGTAATAATACATATGCATTTGCTTGTTTTGATTCTAATGGTATTACGAATATAAGTTTTGGAGATAATGGTTTTCAAAGTATAATAATGGCGGGTGGAGTTAATAGTTTAGGTGTTATTAATCAAGGTAATCTCAGTTATATTATTGGTGGGGGTTCATCGGGAGTTTTTGTTGGATTATTGATGCTTAACAATACGCCGCTTATAGTTCCTGATAGCAGTCTGGTGCCGACGAC
>CAZJPB010000040.1:0-9072 GCA_964547785.1 uncultured Pseudomonadota bacterium
CAGCTGAAGTTCTTTAGAACGAAAGCTGGTGGAGAGAGAGGGATTCGAACCCTCGATACCCTTTTCAAGATATACACGATTTCCAATCGTGCTCTTTCGACCACTCAGACATCTCTCCAACAGAAAAACTAAAACTAATCTTTTTTAGTAGGAGTATCTTTTTTAGGAACGAATTCTTTTCTTGGACCTTGACTAGGAGCTGAACCTGCAGGTTTTGAAAAAGTACGTTTTGGCGAATTAAAACGAGGCGCTCCACCAGAACCTGGTCTTGAAGGTGCTCCTGCATCGCGACGACCAGTAAATGGTTTTTTATGCGCAACTACTTTTTTACCTTTAGAAGAATCTTCTTCATCATCTTTTTCAAGTTTTTCAACAAGTGCCTGATTTACTGAAGAAATAGCTGCTTTACCAGCATCTTGTTCTTTACGTTCAGCGCGTTTTTTCTCACGAAGCAATTCAAGTTCTTTTTCTTGTTCAGCTTTTTTAGCATCAGCAACTTTTTTACCACTCAAAGCTGCTTCAACCAAAGGCGCAACAACTGCTTCAATCGCATGAACTGAATCATCGTTTCCTGGAATAACATATTGAATATTTAAAGGATCACCATTGGTATCAACAAGTGCAAAAACTGGAATGTCAGCTGCTATTGCTTCTTTAATTGCTGAATGTTCTTTTTTAACATCAATAACAATAATCGCTCCAATTGGCCATGTTAAATTAACAATACCACCAATATTCTTATACAAACGATCTACTATTTTTTGGAATGAATTTAATTCTTTTTTTGTATACTGCGCAACGTCAGCTTTAGCAACAACATCTTTGAAATGTAAATAACGTGTTACTGATTTTTTAACTTGAGAAAAATTAGTTAAAGTACCACCAATCCAACGATGAGTAACGTATGGCATAGCAACTTTTTCAGCAGCATTACGCATAACAGCTTGCGCAGGTTTTTTAGTTCCAACCCACAAAACTGTTTTACCTTCAGCAATAATAGCTTCTAAAGCTTTGCATGCTTTTTCAAGTTGCACTGCGGTTTTAGCAACGTTAATTAAATGAACATTGTTTTTTGTGCCCCAAATATAAGGCGCCATGCGCGGGTTCCAGCGAGATGATTGATGACCAAAATGAACACCAGCTTTAACTAAAAGACGAAAATCTACCATTGTTTAAGATCCTTTCACAAGGTTATAACTACTATTTTCTAGACACACATTGCGTCACCTTGATTACAGAAAATAGGCTTTTACATAATTATTTACGATACCAAATTATAAATTTTTTGCAATATTACGATAACGAAGCATCAACATCATCCGCTCCTATAACCTCTCCACACTTAATCGCTTTTCTATAACGCCTTCCTAATGCGTAGGAAACAAAAAGCCATCCACCAATAATAAGTGTTAAAAACCCGCCCTGAAAGAGCATAACTGCAGAAGAACTTAACCACGCAACCATAATATTAAAACTCGAACCTACGCCACGAGCAAGTTTTTTACCAAACGTATCAATCCATGCTTTAGACTTAAATTTCATAGCCTTAACTGTCGGAATATATAACGTTTCTGTAACCGGCTGACTAAATGCATAATAAATAGCACGAAGCGCTACAAATGCTGCGATTAATGCATTTGAATCGGTACTCAAGGTTACATATACTATTAAAACACCGATCACTACAGGCATTACCATCAACGATGTTCGTTCGCCAAGACGAGAAACAATAGCACGGGTTCCCCAAAATGAAATAATAAACCCTATAAAATGCGTTATAAAAACAATTTTGAATAAAAAACAACTCGCTCCGCAGACCGTACCACCCGAAACATCCTGAGCAACGCCAAGACGCATATAACTTAATACTGCATTCACGACTTCGTAAAAAAAGACTGAACAAAAAATGCCAAAAATATAAGGATATTTTAAAAGATATAAAAGACCTGCCCAAATACCAATTTCTTCACCTTCGCTACCGAGCTTACTTTGTTGTTTTTCGAATTGATATGCCGCTTCGTATCCATGCAAAAAGCGCCCTGGAATAGTTCGCATCATAAAAATAATCAATAGAGGAACCATCAAAAGCAATACCGCAGAAAGAATCATTAAAAACAAATGGATTTTTGTGTCAGAAAAACCGAATCCTGTAACACCATCATTATGCGCCAACAAAAACCAGGCCAGTCCTGAAGTAATCATTCCACCAACTTTTGAAGCAGAAATTAAGGTACCATAATTTTTTTTAGCACCTTCGGGTGTTGAAATCGAATTTAAAAATGCCCAAAAAACACTCAAAACAAAAGGAGAAAAACTTTCAACATAAAAATAATAGACCCATCCAAAAAACCAATAGACCAATGAATCTGAAGTATTTTGGCCACCTATGCCATAATAACCAACAACAGCTGCACACAAAAAACCAATGATGCTATAACCAAGAGAAAACATGCTTAAAAGTTGATAGCGACGAACTTTATCGACCATTTTTGAATAAAATAAAACAATAGGAACAAGTCCAATAATCATAAACAATTTTGCAAAAGGAATATATTCTTTACCCCCTACAATATTCATAAAAAGAGAGTCTTTAAGCTCCTTAATAATCGTATATGACGCAATGATAGAAAAAAAGACACCACTTAAAAACGCTACTTTTAACCGCTCGTAATAATTGACTTCGTTTTGAATATCACCAGCTTTTTGCATATAGATCCTTTAAACAAAATTATTGTATTGCAACTCAATTATTGTACTTTTTAAAGCAGAATAATTATTGATTAAAATTTTAACAGATAAAAAAAAATTAAACAGAACTATTTTTATAAAAAAGGAATACTTTAATACTTTTTATCAAAAAAAGGGCCCTTTTTTAAAAGAGCCCTTTAGATTAATCTAACAATGTATCTGTAATAATTAACAGACTGGTTTATTTTCTTTAATCGCTTTTGCATGCGTTTTTCCAAGGAAAACAGCTGCTGCTAACCAAATTGCAATAAGTCCAAATGAGGTTATTAAGCTAAACCAAACAAATCCAGAAGCACCTAAAGATTTTTTAGCACTATTAATTGCTGATCCAACACCTTTTGAAGAACGTGAACCAAACATATCAATCCATGCTTTTGCTTTATATTTAGTTTCTTTGGTTGTCGGAATATAAAGTTGTTCTTTTGCAGGTTGATTCAATGCATAGTTAATACCTTTAGAAATAACCATAATTGCAAAAGCAACACCCAACAATGGATGGAATGATATAACAATAACTGCTATGCCAACGATTATAGGAAGCAACATCAAGGTTCTTCCTAAACCTAATTTACGACCAATTTTATCAACACCAATCATAACGCAAATAAGCGCTACAACGTTTGTCCAGATTGCATATTCTGTAAAATAAGCACTCAAAGCGTTTCCTGTAAAAGATGCTTTTGCTAAACCTTTGAATTGAAAATCCAAAATCGTAACAATAACTTCGTAAAACGAAACAACAATAAAAATTCCAAGCAAATATGGTTTTGTCACTAAAAGACGCAATCCTTCTAAAAATCCTGTTGATGGCTTTTCTGTTTTGCTATTTTCAAGTGGTTGTTTACCTTCTCCGCCAAAACCTTTCATTTCTGTTTGCGAAACATTATGCATGTAATAGTAAACCATGATAGGCAAGAAGCATAAGACAAATACGCCAAACAGAATTGCATGCGCTGTTCCGTAAGAAGGAATAATGTATTTTGCAGATAACGGACCTGCAATACCACCAATTTGAGCGCCTAAAATAATCGTTCCGTAACCACGCTTTGCTGAATCTGGAGTTGTTGTATCAGACACAAATGACCAAAACAACGTAACCATGATAGAACCAAAGGTTTCTACAAAAAGATAGAAAGCCCAACCTAACATACGATATTTATCAGCTACGGTATTTTCGATACCTGTTACCGGATTTAAAATTAAAATTGCAAAAATAACTGAACAAATTGCATAAAAAATAGAAAGGCCATACAAAAGAACATGACGAGGGAAACGATCCACAAGTTTTGAATAAACCATGACCAGTGGAACAATAACCACAACTGATAAAATTTTAACAAGTGGCTGATAATCAATGCCAACCATCGTCAAAAACACACCATCTTTTAATGGCCTTAGCAACCAATAAACTCCGATAGTTATGCCAAACAATATGGCAAGAATCGAAAACTTTTTACGCTCTTCGGGTGTCTGACCAGACCCAAAAGAAAAAAATGACTGAATGGTACTTATCATATAAGCAACACCTTTCTTTTAAATAATTAATATAATTAACAAATTGCTTTATCTTCTTTTATAGCTTGTGCATGAACTTTACCAACAAACAATGCCGCTATCATCCATATTCCTATCAAACCAAAAGAAATCAATAAACTCACTATTATAAATTCCTGAGAGTTACACAACCCTCTCATATTGTTGATAATCGACCCCCCTCCCTTTGATAACCTTGAACCAAACATATCTATCCACGCTTTTGATTTATACTTTGTTGCTTTTGTTGTCGGTATATAAAGCTGTTCTTTTATCGGATGATTCAAAGAATAATTAAATGATTTTTGTATTGCCATAATAACAAAAGCAACGTGCAAAAGTGGATAAAAATTCATAATAACTGCAGATAATCCAACTAATATTGGCAACAGAGCTAATGCTTTTCCAAATCCAAGAATACGACCAATACGATCAATACCTAATACAATACAAAGCAACGCTATGATATTTGTTACGATAGCAAAATCATTTAAAAATTGAATCAATAATTCACCGGTATAAGAAAGCTTTGCAAGCGTTTTAAATTGATAATCCAAAAGTGCATTAATGATTTCATAAAACGAAACAATCGTAAAAATACCGAGCAAATAAGGTTTTGTCGCAAGCAAACGCAATCCTTCGAAAAAACCTGTTTTATGCTTTTCTTCAACAACCGCTTCTTCGTTAGACTTGAACCCTTGCATCTGCTCACCGACAACATGCTTCATATAATAAAAGACCATAATCGGCAAAAAACAGAGCACAAAAACACCAAAAAGAATCGAATAGCCTGTGCCAAAAAAAGTAATAATCGCTTTAGAAATAAGAGGTAAACAGATCGCGCCAATTTGAGCGCCCATTACAATCAAACTATAACCTCTTTTTGCAGAATCTGGCGAAGTCGTATCCGCAACGAATGACCAAAACAATGCGGCCATAATAGTTCCAAAAGCTTCTATATACAAATAAAAAGCCCAACCCAATAGTCTCGATGGATCGGCATTCGTATTAGCTATCCCTATCATTGGATCCAAAATAAAAAATGCAAAAATAACAGCTATTGCAGCATAGAGCAGCGAAAGTCCATACAAAACAGTATGCCGAGCAAAAGAATCAATTAATTTTGAATAAATCATAATCACAGGAACAACAATAATGACTGATGCTAATTTTGCAAAAGGCAAATATTTTGTGCCTACCATCGTCAAAAATATGCCATCTTTTAATGGACGAAAAAGCCAAAAAACGCCGATAGTAATGGAAAAAATAATTGATAACAGAGAAAATTTTTTAAACTCTTGCCTAGATAATGACGCACCAAAAAAAAATTTTAACCTCTCGATGATCATGTAACCCTTAGTACCTTAATTGTTTTAGTCTATTTTTATTTTTTAAAGAAAGCGTAAAGTATACTCGCTTTTTTTTATAAGTGCTACTTTTTACCCGCAGCAACTCTGGCAAAAAGCACAACATAACCCTTTTTTGCTACCAAATTAAGCTTTTTAAAAATAATTAAGCCTATAGATTTCATGATAGATTCGGTATTTATACGTTTACTAATCATATTGTCTCTGGTAATCTTTAAAAATATTAGTTGAAATTTTACGTACCTATACTTACAAAAATTAATAAGTTTAAGCTTAAATATAATAAAGATTTCTAAAGATTGTAAAAGAATATGAGCATAAAAAACGAATTTAAAAATGAAAAAACATTGACAAGCGCTGATGTTGAAACTGAATCAGTTTTACCATTATTGCCCTTAAAAAATGTTGTTCTTTTACCAAAAAGCATTTTACCTATTATTGTTGGTAGAGCTTCTTCTGTTAACGCTGTTGAAGCAGCTTTAAAAGGATCAAAAATTATTTTTGTCACCGCACAAAAAGATCCTGATATTGAATTTCCAGCAGAAGCAGATCTTTATGTCTACGGAACACGAGCTTTAATTTTACAAACAATGCGCATGTCTAATGGCTCTTTAAAAATTTTAGTTGAAGGCTTATCTCGCGGTAAATTTACGTATCTTGAAGAGACCGCTGATGATTTTATGCAAGTACATTGCACAAAAATAGAAACTCCAGAATTATCGCAAACTGCTGATTTTAAAGCTTCGTGGCGAACGTTCCAATCTTTATACGATCAATACACAAAGCTGAATGATAAGATTCCGCAAGATCTTTTGTCTTTAGGAAAAACATTCGAAGACATTGATTATATCGTTGATACAACGGCGGTACATTTGAATCTTATTTTTGATGATCGTCAGGAAATTTTAGAAACGATAGATTTAAAAAAACGTCTTTTAAAAATCTGTACTTTATTAAAAAAAGAAGTTGAAATTCTTGAAATTGAAGGTCGCATTCGAGGCCGCATACAAACTCAAGTAGAAAAAAATCAAAGAGAATATTATCTAACAGAACAAATTAAAGCTATTCACAAAGAATTAGGACGCGAAGATCAACAGAGCGAACTTACTCAATTACGTGATAAAATCAAAGATTTAGGGCCATCAAAAGAGGCTATGGAAAAAGTAGACAAAGAGATAAAGCGTCTTGAACAGATGCCCCCTCTTTCTTCCGAAGCTGTTGTAAGTCGTCATTATATCGACTGGATTTCTTCTTTGCCTTGGTCAAAATCAACTAAAGATCGCATCAGCCTTACCAAAGCTGAGGACATTTTAAATGCGCATCACGCTGGTCTTAAAAAACCAAAAGAGCGTATTATTGAATTCCTTGCTGCAAAAAAATTCTCAACAGAATTGGATAGATCGCCGATCATTTGTCTCGTTGGTCCTCCAGGTGTTGGTAAAACATCTTTAGCAAAATCTATCGCTGATAGCCTTGGTCGGGAATTTGTACGTATAGCACTTGGCGGCATAAAAGATGAAGCTGAAATTCGTGGTCATCGAAGAACTTATATTGGTGCTCTTCCTGGAAAGATTATTCAGGCTATGAAAAAAGCAAAGAGCATTAATCCTGTTATCCTTCTTGATGAGATCGATAAAATGGCTATGGATGTTCATGGAGATCCTGCAGCAGCATTGCTAGAAGTGCTTGATCCTGAACAAAATAAAGGATTCGTAGATCACTTTCTTGATCTTGAATATGATCTTTCGCACGTCATGTTTATTACGACGGCAAATCATATGGATGGCATTCCTTATCCTTTATTCGATCGCATGGAAATTATTAATTTAGCAGGCTACACTACACACGAAAAATTATTAATTGCTAAAAATTTTTTAATACCAAAAAATTTAAAACTCTATGGTCTTGCTGCAAAAGAATGTAAAATTTCACTTGAAATACTTTCTACATTAATCACTGATTACACAAAAGAAGCTGGCGTTAGACAAATTGAACGTTTAATCGCAAAATTAATGCGCAAAGTTATTCAAATTTTACTCAAAGAAGAAAAACCAAAAATAGTAAGCGTTACCGTCACGCAAGAACTGCTACGCGAATGGCTTGGCCATCCTCCGTTTAAATTACAAAAATTAGCAGATCAAGAACATATTGGTCTTGCAACTGGACTTGCATGGACAGAACTCGGTGGTGATGTTCTTGAAACAGAAGTTTCTGTTGTTCCTGGAAAAGGTTCTTTAACTCTCACAGGGCAACTTGGCGAAGTCATGCAAGAATCTGCACAGGCTGCCTTTAGTTATATTCGCAGCAAGACAACTGATTTACATATTCCAAGCAAATTTAATAACATCAAAGATATTCATATTCATCTTCCTGAAGGCGCAACACCAAAAGATGGCCCTTCAGCTGGCATTACGATGTGTGCTGCCATTGTATCCGCACTTACCAAAAATCCGATCAAACCGCACGTTGCGATGACGGGAGAAATCACGTTACGCGGAAGAATCATAGGCGTTGGCGGCTTAAAAGAAAAACTTTTAGCGGCAAAACAACATGGCATCAAAACAATTATTTTTCCAAAAGAAAATGAAGAAGATGTAAAGGATATCATCAAAGATTTAGGTGAATCTGTTGCATGCGAATTCATTTTTGTTTCAACCATGGATGAAGTTTTGCAAGCTGTCTTAACAAATAATCCTTTTGTACAACCTCAAAAAAAACGCACACTTTCGCTTCCAAAACCAAAACCTAGCTTAAAAAAAATTAGTAAAAGACGTTAAGTCTATTTTTTCACATCTCATAAGGAGATATTTTTATGTCTAAACCATCATTTTTACTCGTTGTTTCTTTTGCTGCTCTTGCAACTCTTTCAGGCTGCTGGAATAAAGAAGTTAAAGAAGTTGAAACAGCTGTAGCTGCTCAAGAAGCTCAAGATGCTGCAAAAGAAACTATGCAACCAACCGAAGCAGAAAGATCAGCTGAAGCATCTGCTCCTACAACAGACGTTGCTTCAGAAGCTCCAGCTGCAGAATAAATTTCATAAAAATTTATTTTTGTAGATAAAAAAAGGTGTTGTAAAAAACACCTTTTTTTTATTTGATACTAAAAAATTTAACTGAACACTGAAAGTTTTATACTCTCTATAGCATAACACCATCAGCTTAGAAATAAAAAAGTTAATAATTTTTAAAAAAAATTTCGAATTCTCGTCATCCTCAGGGAAGCATAGCGACCGCAAGGATCCAGACTTCGAAGTATAAAGATTTACGTATCAAGATAAAGCAACAACATATAAAAGAATATTAAAAATCAGATCTGTCTTTACAATTGTATATTATAACAAAATATTATAAAACTGTTTATGCTTCGAAGTCTGGATCCTTGCGTCACTTCGTTCCTGAGGATGACGAGAGTTATGGCATGTTTT
>CAZJPB010000041.1:0-662 GCA_964547785.1 uncultured Pseudomonadota bacterium
TTTTTCAGGAGTTCTTCTATCAGCTCGCGAAAGTTGACCATGACTAACAGCTGATGCAGCTGCAGCTAAAGCTCTCATCCAGCCAACGTGTGTTGTTTCGCAAGCATTTGCAGAACATTGCAGATCGGATGCTGCTTGAATGTCTCGCCAGAAATGTGCGGATTGTGCATGTGTTTGTAAAATGTTTTGTTTGGTTTGCAATTGTAAAACTTTTACCCTTAATAATTTGATAGTATCGCCATTTGTAGGTGGTAATAACTGTAAATCTTGAATGTCTTTTTCTAGTGCATCAATTTCAGTTTGTAAACTTGCAGCTTCTGCAGGAAGAGCATCTTTTATTGTTGTTAGTGATCTTTCAGGAGAATCTGTTATGCCTCTAATAGTTTCTAGAGCTGTAGTATGCATTAATTTAAATGCAGCATCAGATGATCCTTGTGATGGAATAGAGAGCTTTATTCTTGATCCGTCAGGATTAACAAAATATTGCATACCATGCATTAGTCCCGGATCATCACATGGTGTGCCAGTAGTAAGTGTTTTTTGTAGTTCTAGTTTTTCATAAGCAGACATTTTTTGAGCTAATGTTAATACGTCCAAAAGAGACAATGTTTGATCATTGGTCATTTTAGATAATTTTGTTAAAACTAAAAATGTTATATTTG
>CAZJPB010000041.1:672-7955 GCA_964547785.1 uncultured Pseudomonadota bacterium
GTAGTATTTTCTAATGCGATGTTTGAAAATTTTGTATTCATAGTTATTAAACTATTAAGAACATCGGTAACTTTCCATGTGACTGAATGAGTTTGTTGGTCAACATGTTGAGCTACAATTTCACGTGTCACCTTCGGTGCTAATGTACTTTTTAATGCTTTTATAAATTCATTGTTAGAGGAAGAAGATTGATGCAAAGTTTGAAATAATGTGTCGGCTAATATAATCGCATCTTTTGTTTGTAATGTTTGTCCTTTTGCATCATTAAGTATTGCTACCATTTGGTTTTGAACATCGCGCGGAGCGTGTTTTAAAAAATGCACAGTATCAGAGCTTAGCGCCGCGATTGTCGTTGCATCTAGGCCTAAAGTTTCGACTTCAGCATGGAGTGGTGTTGTTGCGTGAGAATTATAATCAGTTTCAATGCCAGCGGTATGAGCAGCGTTGAATATTCTTTTAGCAGCTTCTACATCATCTGAGCTCACTACGTAAGCAGTGTTCAATGTTAATAAAGGTTGCTGTAAAGGTCGCAATGCAACAACGCATGCAGCTCTTGCACCATCAGATGAACCAGAAGGCAATTCTTCAGTATCAGGTGCCGATCTGTGAGGTGGTTTAGGTGAAGATTGAGGAGTAGTTGGTTGAGAGCTTCTTGTAACAGCAGCAGCAAATGATGGCATTGCTTCTTTGCGAGGTGGTCTAGGTGAAGATTGAGGAGTTGGTTGAAGGCTTCTTGTAACATCAGCAAATGATGTTTGGCCTCTTTGATAAGTTTCTGGATTAGGAGATACTACAGGGGCATCGGTAGTACTTTGTCCTTCGCTGCCAGTGCTGAGCGAAAGAGCTCGGGCATGATGTTTTTGTTTATCTTTTTTTGTCTCTTCAGGCTTTTCAGGCTTTTCAGAAAGTTTTGAATGTGCAGCAGCGTCAAGGTTGAGTGAGGCATGCATGATCATGAGCAGTGCAAGTGATAAGATGTGATTCATGAAGTTCTCCTTATTAAAAGTTGTGATTAAAAAACTGGAGTCAATTTGTACTTAAAATAAGCGAAAAAAGCAAGAAAAATAAAGTATTACTTTTAAGAAAATATTTTTTTACGTCGTTTTTTCCCATTTTTTTAAAAAGGAAACTAAAGGTTCGATGCCAGTTTTTGTTTGAGCGCTTATAAGCACGTGAGGCTGATATTTGCTGAGCGCTTCCTTAGAAAGATGCGTTGATTCAGGAGTGTCGGCTTTATTAAAAACGTAAAGCATCTCCTTATCGATGTTTAGATCATGCAAAATTTCTGCAACTACTTTGATATGTTCTTCGCAATCTGGATCCGAAACATCAACAACGTGCAACAATAAATCAGCATACTGTAATTCATCTAGCGTTGATTTAAATGCATCGATAAGTTGATGAGGAAGTTGTTGAATAAATCCAACGGTATCAGAAATAACGCCTTTTTTTGCGCTATCAATAAAAAGTTCGCGCGTTGTTGTATCAAGTGTTGCAAAAAGCCTATCCTGAGCAAGAACCCCTGCTTTGGTTAATTGATTCAAAATGGTAGATTTGCCCGTGTTCGTATAACCAATTAAACAAAATTGTAAAATATGACTATCGATGCGACGCTTGCGTTGATTATCACGCACTTTGTGCATCGCTTTTAATTCTTTTTTGAGCTGAAGTACTTGCGTTTCGATGTGACGAGCTTCTTTTTCTTTTGCTGTTTCTCCTGCACCACGGTTGATGCCCTTTCCTGATTGCTGGCTCATATGAATACCGGCACCGGTCATGCGAGTCTTTTGATGATGAAACATTGCAATTTTAACCTGTAATTTGCCTTCGGCTGAATTTGCTGATTTTTCAAAAATTTCCAAAATAAGCTTGGTGCGATCAAAAACTTTTGCGTGCAAAACGTCAGAAAGGTTTCGTTCTTGCATGCCAGTTAACGAATCTGAAAAAATAACTTCTTTTATTTTTTTTTCTTCGCATAAAGCCCGCAGTTCTTCTAATTTTCCTTTTGTTAAAAAATAGCCAGTATCGATTGATCGGAGCTTAATATACATAATGTCATCGTAAGAAAGCTGATTAGAAGAGACCAAATGCAAAAATTCATCATAGTATGATTGAATGTTTTTTGTTTTATTGTACGGCGCGTGAATAGCAACCAAAAGCGTTTTAGGATGAAGTTCGGTAGAAATTATATGACCTTTTGCCATGATGATGCACTTTCGCTTAAAAAGTTTTTTTAAAATATATTGGTATTTAGGCTAAAAATAAGATTATCGGTTAGTTTATCATAAATATTTTTTTAATTAAACAGAGCTGGTCGTTAATTTGATGTTTGCATAAAATCGAGCTTCTGTTACATTAAAAGCTTCACTTAGAGTTAGTTAAAATTAAAAAAGACTTTATATACAAGGATTGTGTTCATGGCAGTAAGTATACGACTTGCACGCATAGGAAAAAAGAAAGCTCCATTTTATAGAATAGTAGCGATTGATAAGCGTAAAAGCAGAGATGGTGAGTATCTCGAAAATCTTGGAACGTATAATCCGTTAACCGGAGAGTTAATACAGTTTCATGCTGAGCGTATTCAAGCGTGGTTAGATAAAGGTGCGATTGCAAGTGATACTGTGGTCAAATTGCAAAAACAATCTGCTCATGCAGCAAAAAAAGCTTCAGGCGCTGAAACTGCATCTGTTGCTAAAAAAGCGGTAAAAAAAGCTGCACCTAAAAAAGTTGAAGCTGTAGAAAAAGTAGTTGAACAAGATTCAGCGGTTTCTAAAGAATAATTATTTTTATGCATATCTCGATAGCTACTGTTTTTCCACATTTGTATCGAGATTTTTTGGATACGAGCCTTATCAAGCGTTCGCAAGAAAATGGCATTGTTGAGTATGATGTTGTTGGGTTTTCATCATTTTGTGAGCCTAAAGTTCGTATTGATAGTCCAGTTGTTGGTCATGGCAGTGGTATGGCAATTCGTCCAGAGTTGATCGAAGCCATTGTTCAGGCTCAGGAAAAAAAATATGGGTCGAGTTATAAGATTTTTTTAACTCCTCAGGGCGTAAAATTAGATCAAAAAGTTGCAAAACGATTAGCGCAGACCTTTCAAGAGCAGCAACACATTATGTTTTTTGCAGGAAGATACGAAGGTATTGATCAACGAGCTCACGAAGAATATGCCGATTTAGAGCTTTCTATCGGTGATTATATTTTGATGGGCGGTGATCTTGCAGCGATGGTTGTTTTGGAGTCGGTAATGCGTTATATTCCGGGCGTGGTAGCCAAAAAAGATTCTGTAGAAAATGATTCATTTACTGGTCCTTTTGTTGATTTTCCTGTTTATGCAACACCTTCAGCTCCGTGGAAAAATCGTATTGTTCCCGAAATTTTAATAAGTGGCAATCATAAATTAATTGAAGATTTTCGTAAAAAACAAGCGGTAAAACGTTCAGTAGTTGAGCATTTTCAGTGGGTTCGTTCGTATTGTGTTGATAAAAAAGATAAAGAACTTGTTTCGCAAGTGATGCCTGTGCATTATGTTGCATTAATGCATGATCAGGTTATTGTCGATCAAGGCAAAGTGGGAACTTCCTCGGTCACGTCTTTAGATATTCATGATATTGCGCGTTCATGCGCTACGTACGGCGTTAAGCATTATTTTTTGGTTACGCCGCTTATTGATCAGCAAAAAATAGCGAACACCATTTTACATTTTTGGAATGATGCAGGTATTGCGTATAATCATAATCGGGCAGAAGCGGTGAGCAAGGTTTCCGTGATTGCTGCTTTAGATAAAGTAATCGAAACAATAGAGGCACAGATAGGCAAAAAGCCGCTACTTGTTGCAACTTCAGCAAAAGTTGGCAATCAAGCAAAAAATATAACTTTTTATGATCAAAGTATTATTTGGAGCCAAGATCGACCAGTTCTTTTTATTTTTGGAACGGCAAAAGGATTGAGTGATGAGCTTATAAAACGATGTGATTATCTTTTAATCCCTGTCGAAGGGTTTAGTGAGTTTAATCATTTGTCTGTTCGTTCAGCAGTGGCAGTGGTATTGGATCGATGGATGGGAAATAATAACGTAATCGTGGACTAGTCAAATAGAAACAATTTAAGTATGCTAAATATTTTAAAATAAAATTCTATAGTAGTAAAAATGCATAAAGCATACTAATTAAGGGTACTTATGAAAGCAAAAGGGCTTACAAGAGAGACGATTTTAAGTCTTGGTGTTGTAGAAAGAAATTTTCCGAATTTTGAAGTTGGTGACGCAATAGCCGTTTCTCAATGGATTAAAGAAGGCAACAAAAGTCGTACGCAAATTTTTGAAGGCGATGTTATCGCAGTTCATAAAAATGGAACATCGACTACATTTACAGTGCGCAAAATTGGTGCAGATAATATTGCTGTTGAGCGTATTTATCCAATGTATTCACCTTTAATTGATAGCATAAAAATTGTGCATAAAGGTGATGTTCGTCGCGCTAAATTATATTATATGCGTGATCGTGTTGGTAAGAGAGCTCGTGTTGCTGAAAGAATTTTGACAAAAGAGCAAAAAGAAAAATTGGCTGCAAAAGAAGCAGTGAAAAAATAAACATTGCACTTTGTGATTTTAAAAAACGATTGAGATCTATATGAAAAAATTTTTATATAATTCAATCGTTTTTTTATTGTTATGTTGTTTTACTGGTTGTGCAAAAAAAAATGTAACGCATAAAAAAGAAGCAATTATTCTTGTCGATGAACAGAATGAATATAAAAGCCAGCTTATTCAGCAGCATAAGCTAAAAACTAAAAAGCAAAAAAATAAGCTTAAACAAAAAGTAACTCAAAAACAAAAAACAGCCACGTTACAAGACAAAAAATATAAAGATATTCAGGCGGAATTGGTTGGAATACCAACGCCATTGCATGTAAAATGTGTGTCAGCTTTTGTTGATTTACAGGGCGTTTACAAGATTGTGTATCAAATACCTTTAGAACTTAAAGATGTTGAGACATTTTACTCTACAGAAATGCAGCGATCTGGATGGCAACAAGAATTTTATTTTTTTAATAATGATGATGAAGTACTTATGACATTCAAAAAAGATGTTAGTTATTCAGTAATTGTGCTTAAAACATATAAAAATACTTTGTTATCTTTTTTTAAAAAACAAAATAAGACACATATTTTTTTATATGTATTGTAAAAAAATATATTATTTAATATGTTTATCATCGGTGAATTATTGGATTTATTGTATCATTAGGTCTTCCATAAACTGCGTCCCATTCACTAATTGTTGGATTTATTGTATAATCTCTTGTCAACGCTATTTCAAAGTTACCAGTTATTGGATCTTGTATTATTCTTATTCTTGGTGACCTTCTTCGTTCTTGTAGCAATTGTTGCAATGCATCTCGTATTGCAATACGTCTTCTTGTTTCTTCTAACATTTGCGATCGTTGAGCTTCTTGCTCTGCTTGCAATTGTTGAACTATGTTTTTCCATTCATTGGATCTATCATCTTCAGCATTAGTATTTGCGAAAGTACTGTTAGCAGCAGATTTAACATTAAATATAAAATTATTTAAAAATAATAAACTAATCAAAATTATTTTATTCATATTTGTTCTTTTCTTTCAATTAATATTTTAATTAAAATAAACATTATAATATTTATTTTGCATATTTTTTTGACTTTTGACTTTTTGCTGATTTTTTATCTGTTGTTTGTTGTGCCATTTGTTAATGCTTTAACTTGTGCTTTGAGTTCATTAATTTCATTTTGTTGGTCGCTCAGTTGATCGCTTAATGTGTCGTTTTCTTTTTCAAGACGTCTTGTATATCTTCGATCTTTTCGACTTTCTCCGGAATCGCTATGATTGCTTGCGCCGTTGATTAATGCTGCCCCCGCAACAGAGCCAAGTGCGCCTCCTGCAAAAGCTCCACCAAAACTACCACCTTTAGCTTGCATTAAAGATGCATTTAAAAAAAATAAGCTTAATAAACTTAAAAATATTTTATTTGTTTTCATTTCTTTTTCCTCCATTTGTATATGAATAACCATTTAATAAAAATATACTAATAGAAAATATAGAAAAGCAATAAAAATAATAAAAAGAAAGTTTTTAAGCTTAATGTTTTTATATTTTACGAAAGCAAAAAAGGAACAATTCGATTTACGTTTCCAGCGCCTTGCAATAAAATAAGGTCGCCCGGTGTTGTTGATAAGCTTAAAGCAGTTTTTAATGAGTTAAAATTTTTGTCTAAAGGGATATAGGCAATATTACTTTTTGGATTCAATAATTTAATCTGTTCAACAAATTCGCTGCTTGAAATTCCGGCAAGAGGTGTTTCGTGTGCCGTGTATACATCAGTGATAAAAATGGTATCGATCGTAGAAGTATGCGCAAAAAAATCAATAAAATCTTTCCAAAGTAAGTGCATGCGCGTATAACGATGCGGTTGAAAAATCATGATAAGTTTATTCTGTGCGCGTTTGCGAGCGACCGCTACTGTACAAGCAATTTCTGTCGGATGATGTCCGTAATCATCAAAAATTTCAGCACCTTGGAATGTTCCTTTAAAGGTAAAACGGCGTTCAACGCCAGAAAAAGTAGCTAAAGCTTCTGCAGCAGTGGCAAACGAAATGCCCGATTCTAAAGATGCTGCAATCGCGGCAACACTGTTGAGTACGTTATGTATTCCTGGCATACGAATAACAACAGATCCAATGACCGTGTTTTTATGCATAAGTGTGTATGTTGAATGATCGGCTTTAAGCTCTGGATCTTTAAAATACCATTCAGCTTTGCAAGAGCTGCCATAGGTTGCTGTTGGAGTTGTTGTAAGTGGCAAAAGAGCCTGAATGTGAGGGTCGTCAACACATAAAAAAGCTTTTCCGTAAAAAGGAATTTTTTTAAGAAATTGATAAAAAGTTGTAGTTAAATCGTGAATGTTTTCGTAGGTATTCAAATGTTCGCGGTCGATATTTGTAAGAATTGCCATTGTTGGATAAAGATGCAAAAGTGATCGATCACTTTCGTCCGTTTCTGTAATTAAAAAATCACCTTCACCGTGCGTAGCATTAGAAGAAATACTTTGTAAATGGCCGCCAATAATGACTGTAGGATTCATTTGAGCATGAAGAAAAATGTGTGAAATAAGAGATGTTGTTGTGGTTTTTCCATGAGACCCTGCGACAGCGATTGTGTATTTTGTTCGTGTTAATTCTGCAAGCATTACTCCTCGTGAGATGCAAGGAATGTTTTTTCGGGCAGCTTTTAATAATTCTGGA
>CAZJPB010000042.1:0-5873 GCA_964547785.1 uncultured Pseudomonadota bacterium
CCTTCTAATAATGCATCTTCTATTGCAGTTTTTATTTCGCTTTGGCGGCATCTTTCGGCGTGTATAATTCGATCATATGTTTCGCGTTCTTCTCGAGACCAATTGCTTTCTGCCAAAACATCGAATGCTTGATTAAAATTTGATTGTTCAAAAAGCTCTGGAATGCTTGTAAAATTTTTTGCATATTTAAAAAAATATGCCCATTTTTCTCTAAAAGTAATGATCTCTGCGATTGTTTTAGTAAATTTTGGCAACTCCATAAAATAATATTCTGTGTGTGGTAAAGTTTCATCGTATGTTTCATCATCAACAACAATGTAATGACTAAAAAAAGTTTCTTTTTTAAATAATGTAAAATCTAAAATACCGATAAAAATAACTGGCTCTAGCATTTCATACGGATTGCCAGCTACTAATTGGCGACTTAAAGCTAACGCTGTATAATATTGTGCGCGCGCTTTAAAGTCTTTCTCTTTCACGACTTGCATTTCAATAATATAATGCTTATTTTGCTTATCAGTACAGCGAACATCAACGATAGATTCTTTGCTTTCTTTATTGTCTTGAATATTAGCCGTATCGTTAATTTCTACGTCTATAATTTTTTCAGATTCTTTTTTTTCTAAAATACTGTTTAAAAAAAATATCAAAATATCTTTGTTTGCAATCGTGCCAAATAATTTTTTAAAGACAAAATCTATTTTAGGGTCTAAAAAAACCATCTTTATTCCTTTATATTTTATGATTTTATAGTTTTAAAACATAGCACATATGATAGAATATCATACAATTAAAGTCTCGCAAAATACGACAGAAAGGACATTTATGCATCATATCACATTAAAAATTGGCGTTTTAATGGGAGGCCTTTCTATTGAACGAGAAGTTTCATTTAATTCTGGCCGCACTATCTGTGATCATCTTGATACGAATCTTTATACAGTTATTCCTCTTTTTCAGACCGAAGATAATCGACTTTTTATCTTGCCCTGGAAATTTTTACATCGTGGCAAAATTTCAGACTTTGCCTCAAAGCTTTCGCAAGAGGCTCAAGAACTTTTGTGGGATGATTTAAAGCAAGAAGTTGATTTTATCTATATTGCACAACACGGCCGATATGCAGAAGATGGCACACTTCAAGGATTATTAGAAGTTTTAAAAATTCCTTATTTTGGCTCAAAAATAGCTGGCAGCGCTCTTGGCATGAATAAAATCTTGCAAAAAAAAATCCTAAAAGCTCATGGCATCACAGTTGCTAAAGATCTTATCGTAAAGCCCTCTGAACTTATTTTTTATAAAAATGCTCAAGAAGATCTTTTTTTAAAATTATCTAAAAAAAATATTTCATACCCTTTGATTGTAAAACCGAGTCACGAAGGTTCAAGTTTTGGAGTCAGTCTTGTAAAAAAAGAATCTGAACTTTTAGCTGCCCTTGCATATGCATGTTTTATTCATGACGCAAAAGGGCAACCTGTTTTACTTGAAGAATATGTCGAAGGCATGGAGTTTACGTGCACACTTTTAATACATCCTAAAACAAAAGCTGTCACGTTTTTCCCTCCTACAGAAATCGTACATACACATCAAGCTGAAATTCATACTTTTGAACAAAAATATATGCCTGGTCATTCACAAAAATTTACTCCAGCGCGCTGTTCTTTAGAAAATCTTAAAAAAATACAAGAAACTTGCCTTAAAGCTGCACAAGCTCTTTCTATTACAACAGTTGCACGGATTGATGGATTTTTAAAAGCTGATGGAACAATTGTCATCATTGATCCTAATACGTTATGCGGCATGGCTCCATCATCATTTTTCTTTAACCAAGCTGCTTATCAAGGAATGGGCCATTCAGCGCTTATCAATCATCTTATTAAAATGGAACTCGAAGGATACGATATGAATGCAATAAAGATAGAAAAACAAAACGCTGATGAGAAACATCAAAAAATACGTGTTGCTGTTTTGCTCGGCGGACCATCGCTTGAAAAAGAGACTTCTTTAGATTCCGGAAGAAATGTTTGCTACAAATTATCACGAGAAAAATATGACGTTATTCCTCTCTTTGTTGATGCTAAAACAGAGCTCTATCCTCTTTCTGAAAAACTTTTGGTGCATAACAGCACCGCAGAAATCGAACACGAACTTGATCGTTCTACAAAGATACTCTGGCATGATTTGCCACGTATTTGTGATTTTGTGTTTATCGCACTGCATGGCATTCCTGGAGAAAATGGTGCCATGCAAGGACTTTTAGAAATGTTCAAATTGCCTTACAATGGTTCAGGAATAGCAACAAGCGCACTCTGTATGGACAAATACAAAACCAATGAATTTTTAAAAGCACAAGGTTTTTCAGTTCCAGAATCAATACTTATTTTTAAAGAAGACTGGCTACAAAACAAAGATCTGTTTTTTACAAAAATAGAAAAAATATGTGGGTTTCCTGCTATCGTAAAACCTCACGACGATGGCTGCAGCGTGATGGTTCAAAAAATAAAAAATAAAAATCAAATAATTGACGCTGTTGAAACTATTTTTAAAAACAAAAAAGATTATGCGCTTGTTGAAAGTTGGATCCCAGGGATGGAATTAACCGTTGGCGTTCTTGGAAATGATACTCCACAAGCACTACCGCCAAGCCAAGCACTTTCATCAGGAGATATCCTTTCGATCGAAGAAAAATTTTTGCCAGGAGCTGGAGAAAATCAAACACCAGCACCATTACCTTCAGAAACACTATTGCTCATTCAAGAGACTGTTAAAAATGCTTTTATTGCTTTAGAATGTAGCGGCTATGCTCGCATTGATTGCTTTTACCAATCTGCAGCGGTAAGTCCTACAGGCAAAGAACGTGTCGTAATTCTTGAAGTCAATAACTTGCCAGGTCTTACTCCAGCAACATGCATTTTTCATCAAGCTGCTGAAATTGGTATAAAACCGATGGAATTTCTTGATACTATTATTGAACTTGGCTTTGAAAAACATCAAAAAAATTATCAAAATTAAAGGATAAAAAGAGTGGTTAAGCAAGCGATCGGCGTTATTACCACAGGATCTCTTGCTGAAGGATTAACTATGAAAATTAACCCTTCGGTATCTCTTTCGGTTTTAAAAACTGGAAAATTTATTTCTATCGAAGATCAAGATACTATTTTTTTTTGTCTTGTTACTGATATCAGCTTGCACGTGAGCGATCCTTCTATTTTACTTAATCCACCGACACACAAAGATCATTTGCTTTTATCAATTTTAAAAAGAAAGAGTATTTTTGCCACTGCGCTTTTAAAGCCTCTTGTAATGCTTTCTTTAAAACATACGAGCGTCATGCCTGTTAAAACAATTCCGTCACACTTTGCTACAGTCTACGAGGCTACAGCAGAAGATATTGCAACCGTTTTTGGCAACGAACATGATCCTTCTGGAAAATATTTTAAAATCGGAACACCGCTCGATATGGATGCAGCTGTTTGCATTGATCTTGAAAAACTAACCGAACGAAGTTCAGGAATTTTTGGCAAAACAGGAACGGGCAAAACTTTTTTAACGCGTCTTGTTCTTGCAGGCTTACTGCACAAAGAAAAAGCGGTGAGTCTTATTTTTGATATGCATTCTGAATATGGATTACAAGCACGCAAAGAAGGCTCCGGTGTTTCATTTATCAAAGGACTCAAAACATTATTCCCTCACAAAATGGTTATCTTTTCCCTTGATCCTGCTTCAACACGTCGTCGAGGATCAAATGCTGATGTTGAACTTACTTTATCGTATCAAGATATTCATGTTGACGATATTATGTCATTACAACAAGAACTCAATTTGCATAGCACTGCAGTAGAGGCTGCTTATCTGATTAGCGCAAAGTATAAACATGAATGGCTCCAAGCATTACTTGCTCAAACGGATTTAAAAGAATTTGCATCGTTGCTCGGAGCACATCCTGAATCAATCGCAGCATTGTATCGAAAGCTAAAAAGAATTGAACGACTTCTTTTTTTTACACCAACACAACATAATCAAACAACACATCAACGCACGCATTCTGCAATAGATCAGATGATGGAATACCTTTCTCGCGGGATAAATGTGTGCGTTGAATTTGGAAATTATACTTCTACTTTTTGTTATTTATTAATTTCTAACATTATTACGCGTCGCATTCATGATCATTATATTAAACTCACAGAACAGTATTTAGGATCACAAAATAAAGCTGATGAACCACAAAAACTGATTATCTGCATCGAAGAAGCGCACAAATTTTTAAACCCTGCAGCAGCGCGTCAGACAATTTTTGGCACGATTGCTCGAGAAATGAGAAAATATTTTGTGTCACTTCTTGTCATTGATCAACGACCTTCTGGTATTGATCAAGAAATTATTTCGCAACTTGGCACCAAAATTATTGCACAATTAAGTGACGAACAAGATATTCAAGCAGTTTTAACAGGAACTGCGCACGCACATCATTTAAAAACTGTTCTTGCAACGCTTGATACAAAAAAACAAGTTTTGATTCTTGGACACGCGGTTACGATGCCTGTTGTCGTGCAAACACGAGAATATGATGAAATATTTTATGCTGAAATGCAATCCGGCGCACATCAAAATACTCGTTATGATACCGTAATAAAGGAACTTTTTTAAAAAATTAGACAAAAAAATTTTTAATAACATATTTCTAATATAAATATTATTTAATATTGAAAATATAAAGGTTAATGTATGAAAATACAAAATAAAATATTATTAATTGTGATTTTATTAAATATGCAATCTTTTTTAAATAGCGCAGCTGCTGCGGATAATTTATATACAGTAATTGTGAGAAATGAGCGTTATTCGCGTGATGCATATATTCTTACATATCAAGGAGACGAAAAAGATCGTGATAAAAAAGCAAAGAAGGATTTTAAAAGTTTTATTATTTTACACAAAAAAACAAAAAAAACTTCCACGGAAAAATATACGTATAAATTTTTACTAAAATTAACAACAGGAGAGATCAATGTTCATTCTCTTTGTTTTAATTTTGAATATGCTGAAACAGATGAATTAGGTGAGGCAATAACTGCTAGGATTGCAAGTAAATTTTTACCAGCACATAATTATATGATTGTTCGTAATATTTTCACACGATATATATCTTTAAGATTCTTTTTATCTCAAGATAAATGGATGGTTCGAGATTCTAATCATAGCTGCATACCACAAGAAGTCACTTCTGAGTATTTAAAAGGATATTTAGATATTTTATATAGCAATGTATTGCCAAACTAATTAAAAATATATTTTCGTTAATTAGTTTTTTAAAGTTTAAAATTTAAAGATAAGCTCTAAAATTAAAAATAAGACTAAAAATTATCTGGCCCAACATTTAAACAATATCGTTTCGTAGCAAGTATTGACGCTTTAACTCTTGTTCCTAATTTTTCACTCATTCTTTTTTCTGCTAAAAGATCATCCCCTATCAAATTCATATACGTACACAATTGACAATGTGGATGATCTCTTTTTGCATGTCGTTCATCTTTAGACCTTTCAGCAAGATATTCTAAAGCTTGATACGCCATTACTTCATCTTTAATTCCTAATCTTGCAGCCACAATCAAAACATCCCAATCTGCTGGAGTTACTGGTTCTTGCACTCCAAGCACAGGTACATTCAAAGCCTTTTGCAAATAAGAATAACGAAAAAAACATACATCAAATTTTCTATTTCTAGATTGATCAAAATAATAAAATCTATTTAAATCAAGAAAAGGAATTTCATAAGATACTATTCTATCTTCTGCATTTTTAACAAAAATTTTAATAGTTCTTCTTACATCAAACAATTCATCGCCAAGCTTTACTTCAGGAGCTGGCTGTTC
>CAZJPB010000042.1:5973-7868 GCA_964547785.1 uncultured Pseudomonadota bacterium
CATGCTGCATGACAAGCAAAAGGAAAAAACATCACAAAAAATAATATTTTAACTTTCATATACTATCCTTTTTTAATTTATTTTTTTTTAAATTTAAAAAAAAATAAATTAAATTTAAAAAAATGTCTCGAATTCTTTACATCTTAAAATAATATCTTACTCTAGATCGTCATCCTGAGGCACGATCCAAGCACCGTAAGGATCCATCAGCCGTCGCGCACATGCGCTATGGCCAGATGTCACGGTGAAGTGAAGCGAAAACGGACAGAATTTATAAAACATATTTTTAAATTAATCCATTTTTGCTTTACTTTAAAACAAAAAATATCATAACGTTAAATAACACTTAATGATTTTTGCATCATTTTATTTCTGTAAATAAAACAAAGTAAAAACAATAATTATAAAATTTTGTTTTCAAATAGTTGTGTTATTTTTTTTTAAAAAGTTAAACTTTTAAATTCAAATTAAATCTGGATCCTTACGGCGCTTGGATCGCGCCTCAGGATGACGAACGTTTGAAAATTTTTTTACAATTTTTTAAATTTTTAAACTAAAGGCTTTATGCTCTATGAACAAAACAAATAGATTAAAAAAATTATACAAAGAAGACTTCAAAGATGTTTTCGAACTCAAATATCTTGAGCACAATAAAGTTATCGCAACCGAATTATTCGATTGGAATCTAGAAGAAGACAAAGAATATTCAATTAACACAAAGCTAAACGAAAAGCTTACCGAAAAATACGGCCAACTCATTCGTGATGCTTACGTCGCACCGATGCATATCAAATGGGTTAATAAAATGGTTTCTTACGGAGTATTTGCAGAAACAGCAATCAAAAGAGGCGACATGATCATTGAATACACCGGACTTTTAACTCGCGACTCAATAGATAACGAAAACCCTTACATTTGGGATTATCCAACCATACGCTTTGAACATCAACCGGGAAAGACAAGACGTAAAAAAATAGTCTATTGCGTTGATGCATACAAATCTGGAAACTATGCACGCTTTATCAATCATACACATCGCAAGTTTCAAAACGTAGGCATTCAAATGATTGCCGTAGATGGCTTCTGGCACGTTGTTTATATTGCACTCAAAGACATTGCAAAAGGTCAGCAGTTTTTAACGTATTACGGCATGCAATATTGGCGAGACAGACAGATTATTCCTCAACCCTTGATGCCGTAAAAAATACTAAAACCCTTGCACAATAATAATATTTTATGATTCTCTTGAACCTGTTTTATTATTTCATTATTAAAAAGGAGTTTCCATGAAAATTCTATCCCTTCTGACGTTAGCAATCATGCTTACAGCAACAACAAAGATACATTCAGCCGAAGAAGTTAATGACTTCAAACTCGTATTTCATCTCTTTAACCCTTTTCCGCAAGATGGTATGCAAAAACGACTCAATGCTTTTTTAGGTAGAGTGCGTGCAAAAGCTGCTGAAATAGGGAATTATCAAGTTGCGTTTATGAAAGAAGTGCGTCTTTTTTTATACGAAGAAATAAAAGCAGCAATTATCCATTCAGCGCAATGTCAAATGGTAGAAGTTGATGCAGATGCACTTGCAGAAAAAATTTTACAAGAAAAATTCGAACGTTCTTATGCAAAAGCATATCCAGGAGAAACTTTCTTTGCTAATGCAAATCCATTTGAACTACCAGAACACTGCTTCACCTATTGTTTGCGAGAATATTTAATACCATTATTGTTACATCGCAGGCTTCCTGAGCCAACACGTGATCTTTCTTCATTTATGTTTAATGCGATGCATTATGCTCAATATCTTAGAATTGGCATAAAATATACAAAGGATGGTATTGCTATTTTAGAAAGAGTCCTTGATTCAGCAGGCGTTCCTGAATTGGCATAAAAA
>CAZJPB010000043.1:0-2638 GCA_964547785.1 uncultured Pseudomonadota bacterium
AATAATACTTTATTTTTTATAGTTTTCATACTCTATCTCCATTTTTAATTACGATTTTTTTACTTATTCAACTGGCCTTTAGTTGCTAAAATCATAGCTTCAAACTGCTTGCGCAAGTTACCTACTTCTGTTCGCAAACGAATAACTTCTTGGCTATCTATTCCATTATTTTTTACTGGATCATACGTGCTTCCTGCTGCTGGATTCAAATCACTGTAATCTTGCGTGTGTAAGCTTTTATCATAAACACTTGCGCTTGTAGGAGCACTTTCAGAAGAAGCATCTTTTGCTTTAGCCGCATCCATCGCTTTTAAGTAAGCTATTTCATTAGCTAAAAAAGCTTTTTGTTTTTCTGTAGGCATCGATTGAAGACCCTCTTTTAACTGATCCATAGGACGAGCCCATCTTTCAGAAGCATATACCAAATCTTCATCTGCAATATCAGAAGCAAGAGGATATTTTATTTCTCTTTTTGCAGCTTGTTGTTGAACATACAAAGGATCCTTTAACCCTATTTTGTTAAGCAGAAAATCTTTTTGTTCTTCCGGAGAAATACATCGAAGAGCTTCTTTTAATCCAACAAGATTGTCATCAAAATATATTTTCGCTCCATACACCAAATCTTCATCTGGAATATCAGAAGCAAGAGGATGCAAATATTCATTAAAAAATTTTTCACGCTCAGTCATAAAAACAGGTTTTAAATCAGTTTTGCCATCAGCGCCCAATAAATTATCAGGATCATCAAAAAGACTCGAAACTTCTACTTCAACAGGTTCTTCTTCCTGAAGAAAAGCAAAACTACTATCAGCGCCTAACAGATTAGTAGAATCATCAAAAAGACTCGAAACTCCTTGCGGACTGGCATTAAGACCTGAACACAAAAACAAGACTACAAACATAATTTCTTTATTGTTTTTAAAAACAAAATTCATCATAACTCTCCTTTTTTATAGTTATTTATCACCTTTAACCATAACAACAATATTTTCCATTTGTAAATAGTTTGTTTTAGCTAAGCTTAAAAATCGATCACTATTTATAATCGAGGAGTTTTTTTTGGTTTGAAAAATTTTACGCCTGTGCTGAAGGAGCGCGGCGTTCTGCAAAAGATTGCAAACGATCTAGCGCTTTTTGTTGTCTTGCGATAACTGCGCGTAAATCATCGAGTTGATTTTGTTGCGCTTTTACGATCATTTCTAAATCGTCAATTTTTTGTTTGTCTGTTAAAACTGAAACCGTAGCACCGTGCATTTGAAAAAAGAAACATACGATTATAAAAATTATATTATTTTTCATAAAAACTCTTTCTTTTGAATCTTTTTTTTACGGTATAATTACGGTGATCATCTTTTTTACAAGAACTATAGATTTTGGATGAAACATGCAACAATACATTACGCTGCCGGATCAACCTGGTGTTTACTTTTTTAAAAACAAACAGGGCATTATTCTTTATATCGGCAAAGCAAAATCGCTCAAAAAACGCGTAGCATCGTATTTTAAAAAACAAGCAACAGATTGGAAAGTGAATGCACTGATTGCAGAATCTGATTCTATCGATTATATGCTGACCAAAACTGAAATTGAAGCACTATTGCTCGAAGCCGATTTAGTAAAAAAATATCAACCAAAATTTAATGTACTTTTAAAATCTGGTCAGCCTTTTCTATATATTTTTTTTTCTGACACTGCTATTCCTGAGCTTTCTTTGGTAAGAACAAAAAAAACAAAGGGTGATTATTTTGGCCCCTTTATTCATAAACAACAGGCCCGTAAGGTTTTTGATTATTTGATCACTACCTTTGTTTTATATCGTTGCAATAAAAAAATTGCTCATGGTTGTCTTGATTATCATATTGGAAAGTGCGCAGGGACGTGTTTGCAAGAATTTAATCAAGAGGATTATGCGCTCAGAGTCTCGTTAGCAAAGGACGCACTCAAGCAAGATAAAAAAACATTTTTAGAAAAAATTCAAGCACAAATACATGCGTATAACGAACAACTTGCGTATGAAAAAGCGCGTAATTTGCACAATTATATCAAAATAATTGATATCATTTTTTCAACATTAGAAGTTTCATTTTCTCCTGAAAAATATGCTAAAAAATTATTAGTAAATGAGCTTGAAAAACTTCCTCTTGACTATGCTAAGACTTCTCTAGAATTACAAAAAGCTTTTGATCTTGCATCACCACCTACCTCTATTGATTGTTTTGATATTTCGCATTTCCAAAGTAATGGTATAGTCGGTTCATGCGTACGATTTACGTACGGTCTTCCTGATAAAAAATCATTCCGTCGTTTTAAAATAAAAACGCTTACGATACAAAATGATTATGCAGCACTCTATGAAATCGTAAAACGACGCTATAAAAATCAAACTGAAAAGCCTGATCTTGTGCTCATTGATGGAGGCAAGGGTCAAAGAAATAGCGTCAAAGATCTTTTGTTTCCAACTGTTTGCATAAGTTTGGCAAAAAGAGAAGAAATTGTTTTTAGCGATAATCATCCTGAAGGTTATCCCTTGGATATCACAACAGGTCATGGTAAACTTTTAATTTGTTTACGAAATTATGCGCATCATTTTGCTATTACGTATCATCGATCCTTACGACAGAAAGGGACTTTATGAATA
>CAZJPB010000043.1:2738-7719 GCA_964547785.1 uncultured Pseudomonadota bacterium
GCTCAAGATAGCATCATTTTATTCATCGACGAAATTCATATGGTTGTCGGTGCTGGTGGCTCTGGATCGGGCGCAATGGATGCTTCTAACTTATTAAAACCTGCGCTAGCTCGTGGCGGATTGCATTGTATCGGCGCAACAACAATTAAAGAATATAAAAAATATATAGAAAAAGATGCGGCACTAGAGCGTCGATTTCAGCCAGTGTATGTCGAAGAACCAAGCGCAGAAGATGCACTCTCTATTTTGCGAGGGCTCAAAGAAAAATATGAATTGCATCACGGTATTCATATCAAAGATCAAGCACTCGTTGCAGCAGTCAATTTATCTATAAAAAATATTCCCGATCGATTTTTGCCTGATAAAGCGATAGATCTTGTTGATGAAGCAGCATCGATGATTAAAATGTCGATTGATTCGCAGCCAGAAGAACTTGATAGGTTAGACAGAAAAATAAAGCAGCTTGAAGTTGAGCGCGCGGCATTAAAAAAAGAAAAAGATGAAACGGCTTCGAAAGATCGATTAAAAGAGCTAGAAAAAGATCTTGCAGAAGTTAAAGAAGAACATAAAAAATTATATACACAATGGAAATCGGAAACAGAGCCGCTTGAAAAAATAAATGAAATTAAAAATAAAATTGACGAAGCTCACTATCGCTATCAGCAAGCAGAGCGATTTGGTGATTATGCAAAGGCTTCTGAGATAAAATATGGAACCTTAGTAACATTAGAAAAAGAACTTGCAAAACAGCAAGATAAATTAAAAGATTTAAAATCTTGCCTTGTTAAGCAAGAAGTTGATGAACAAGATATTGCAACAGTACTTGCTCGTTGGACAAAAATACCGGTAGAAAAATTACAAAAATCTGATTCCGAAAAACTTTTGAATATGGAATCATATTTACAAAAAGAAGTTGTTGGTCAAGATGAAGCTTTGTCTAAAATTTCTCACGCTGTTCAAATGCATCGCACAGGATTGACCGATCCAAACAGACCGATAGGATCATTTTTATTTCTCGGACCAACAGGGGTAGGTAAAACAGAAGTTGCACGAAAATTAGCAGATTTTTTATTCCACGATGAACGCAAAATAATTCGTATTGATATGTCTGAATATATGGAAAAACATGCGGTAGCTCGTTTAATTGGTGCTCCTCCAGGATACATTGGTTACGAAGAAGGTGGACAACTTACCGAGCAAGTGCGCAGAAATCCATACAGCGTTATTCTCTTTGATGAGATCGAAAAAGCGCATCCAGATGTTTTTAATATTTTTTTACAAATTCTTGATGAAGGCCATTTAACTGATGGTCAGGGGCGACAGGTATCGTTTAAAAATTGCATTATTATCATGACCAGTAACGTTGGATCGCATCTTATTTTGCAAGCAAATAAAATTGACGAAACAGTAAAAGAAGCTGTCAATAAAGAATTGTTTTCGCTTTTTAAACCAGAATTTTTAAATAGAATTGATGCCATAGTATTTTTCAATTCATTGCAACAAGATCAGATTATCGCGATCGCAAAAGTACATATCGATCGACTCATTAAAAGACTGAAAGATAAACATATTTCTTTAACAGTTTCGCAAAATGTTGAACGTTATTTGGCTGAAAAAGGATACGTTAAAGAATTCGGAGCACGTCCACTAAAACGTGCTATTCAGGATTATTTGATGGTTCCCATTTCTCATTTTTTACTCAAACACGCTGAGGCAAAAGAACTTACGGCTGACGTAGAGCATAATGTTATTGTGATCAAGTGAGTATGAATTTTTAAAGTTCTGCTGGCCTTGGAACTGTTGGATTTGGATTTAATATTTGTTGCAGATAAACACCAACAATAAAAAGTATTCGTTTTTCGATTGCACGCATATCTGTTTTAAATTGCTCTAGTTGCGCTTCGTTTTTTCTAGCAAGCTCTAAAGATGCAAATCTTTCATTGATTAATTCTTGCTTTAACTGCTGAACCAAATGATTAAGCAATAGTAATTGAGTTCTATTTTCAATACAATCTTCTTTTAAAAAATCCAACCTTTGATTAACGGTAAGGCGTACTGTTAAGTTTAAAAAAGATTCCATGGCCGCAAGTAATTGCTCTAAAGGTAAACTCGCGTTAATTTTTTGAGGCATTCTTTGCGCAACGCTTCTAATTTTTGTTTCTGTCGAAATTCCTGGATCAAGAGTAAGTTCTAGTTTTTTTATAATTTCTTCTATTCTTGCTTCGTAATCATCGGCCGATATTTGTATATCTGCTGCCGCTGCACTTTTTATCATTTGACAAGAAGATAAGAATGCGGCGATAATCAATATTTTTTTTAGATTATTCATAAAATTCCTTTTTATACTTTTCAGTAATCATTCAATTATAATTCATGATATAAAAATAATGTTTCAGTTTGTAAATAATTTTTAACAAAATTTATAAAAAGAGCTTAAAAATATTTTTTTTTATAAATTTGATTGACAAATAAGCCTGCTGTGATACTTTTTATGATCTATTATTTTGCGGGAGTAGCTCAGCTGGTAGAGCGTTGCCTTGCCAAGGCAAAGGTCGCGGGTTCAAATCCCGTCTCCCGCTCCATATCGTGGTTTTCTGTAATTTTTTATTTCTTTTCTTTCTATCGCTAAGCTCTTTTGATATATTGGTAAGTAGCAGTTGTAAGAATTAGGGCTCCATAATATCTTACAGAACATAGTTTTCTAATGAAAGGTTGCAAAATACGATGAAATCATTGGTTGAAGAAGCGTCTTCTGTAGTAAAGGCTATAGAAAAGGCATGGAATAGAGCCGGGAATCCAGAAACGTTTTCTATAAAAGTTTTTGAAACACCAGAAACAAATTTTTTTGGTTTTACAAAAAAATCAGCAAAGGTAGGAATTTTTTTTAGCGAAGAACAAGCAGCTCCTCAGACAACAAAGCGTCAATCTACGCAAACAACACGTGAACCTCAACAAAAAAGAGCACATGGTCAACACGCGCATACAAGCACTCCAGCAGGCTCACCAAAGCCTCAGCAGAAAGAGTATCAAAACCGAAGACCTCGCAATGATCGGTTTGAAAAAAAAGATATCGTGAATACGAATGATCATAAAAAAACTGACGTGCAAGAAAGTTATCAAGCTAAGGATCAAGGAGCTTCAGAAAGACCTGCTGCTCATACAAGAGATCGCAGAGATAACCTAAAAGATAATCCTCGTCATAATAAAAGGCCACAGCGCAGACCGTTTGATAAAAACAATCAAACAGAAAGACGTTCTTATGACAATAAGCATGAATCTCAAAATCAATCACAAGATGTTTATAGAGAGCCAGTTGAAGCTCGAGATGCTGTTTCAGCGCCTGTAACACAACAGCCAATTTCGAACATACCTCAAAAAAAGATTCTCAAGGTTTCTGGTCGTCGTTATACAGCGCCTAAAACATCAGATGGCCAAGACGATCAAAATTAAAATCTATATATGAAATAGTCAAATGAGCACACAGACGACAATTGTTGCACAATGTACGCCGACAGGAAGTGGTGCTCTTGCACTGATTCGTGTTTCTGGTCATGATGCACTTACCATTGTTGCGCGGTGTGCTCATTTTTCTTCTAAACAATCTTTACTTACTGCTGCAAGTCATACTATTCATCATGGCTGGGTTGTCGGCTCTTCGTCTAAAAAAAAAATAGATGAAGTTCTTTTTTTAGTAATGCATGCTCCTAAAACGTTTACTGGTGAGCATACGGTTGAAATTACCTGTCATAATAATCAATTTTTGATTCAAGAGATTATTCAAGAAATTATTTTGTGTGGAGCGCGACTTGCACAACCAGGAGAATTTACGCGCTGCGCGGTTGAAAATAATAAAATCGATCTTTTGCAAGCCGAATCAATTAACGAAGTTATTCATGCAAATAATCAACAGGCCTTAAAAGCTGCATTTTTGCAAGTGGAAGGCAGCCTTTCGCAGTGGATTGCAAAAATAGAAAAAAAAATAATGCATTGCATCGTTTTGATAGAAGCAAGTTTTGAATTTTTGGAAGAAGATGTTGATTTTTCTAAAAATATAAAGCATGAACTTCATGATGTTCTTCAGATTATTAGTTCACTAAAAGTCACCTTTGATCAGCAAAAATTAATTCGACAAGGCATTCGTATAGCATTACTAGGAAGCGTTAATGCTGGCAAATCATCACTCTTTAATCATCTTGTTGCGGCTGAACGAGCAATCGTAACATCAATTGCTGGAACAACACGCGATGTTATCGAATCCGGAGTCTATAGATCCGATGGAACCTATGTAACCTTTATCGATACAGCAGGATTAAGGCACACCAACAATGTTATAGAACGTGCGGGCATCACGCGCTCGTTTAAAGAAGCTGAGCTTGCAGACATCATTTTATTAGTTGTCGATGGCTCGCGAACTCACACAAAAGCCGAAGAAACAATTTATCAACAACTGATTGATCAGTACTTAAAAAAAATTATTCTTATTGTGACTAAACATGATATTGCACGTGATCAAACATTATGTTTAACAGAAAATGTAAGTTCTGTTGCTTTATCAACACACACCAAATATGGTTGCGAACTTTTAGAAGAAAGAATTACCGAACGCATTCAAGCATTATTAAAAAAGACAGATTCTCCTTTTTTGCTTACACAGCGACAAAAACATTTGCTGTTACATTTTGAACAAGAGCTTTTAGCAATACAGGCTATGCTGATTAATGACGAAAAAGCATATGAATTAATTGCGCATCATGCAAAAAATGCACTTGCGGATCTTAGCGAACTCACGGGAAGATCGATTAGTGAACAGGCATTAGATGCCATTTTTAAAGAATTTTGTGTTGGAAAATAAAGAGCCATGCAAAACATGGCTCTTTATTTTTTAAACCTGACAACAGTTATGTTTAGCTAACTTTATTAATCAATGTAGTCACTTCAACGCGACGATTTTCTTGAACTTTTTGTCCAGGAAGATTAACAA
>CAZJPB010000044.1:0-7417 GCA_964547785.1 uncultured Pseudomonadota bacterium
TCTGCGCATTCAAGTGCTTGCGAACTAAAAAGCGATAAAACTAATAAAAATTTTTTTTGCATATACATCATTAAGTAAAAAGCTAAAAAGTATTAACAGAGATAGATTTTAATTAGCTTTTATATATTTTGCAAATCAAGATTTATTTTTTTAGTTCTAATAATTTTTTTAAGTCAATTTCATCATAATGTTCAACGATGAGTTGCGCATTTTTTAAAGCTTCTCTGTTTTTTCCTGTGTTAATTCCAATGCAAAACATGCCAGCTTTGTTTGCAGCTTCTATACCGTGAGCCGAGTCTTCGATAACGATGCACAACTGTGGTTCGATGCCCAATTGTTTTGCCGTGTATAAATAAACATCTGGAGCGGGTTTTGGAACATTATTTGCGTGCACAAAATTGTAAATATGTTCTTTAAAAAATTGACGCAATTGTAAAAGTTCAACAGCGGTAGAAAGGGTGTGGTCTTCAGCATTTGTTGCGATGCCAAGCGAAAGGTTGTGATCAGCGGCACTTTTATGAAATTTTTCAAAACCTTCCACAAAAGCCAAACCTTCTTTGTATAGTTTTTCAGCGTGATTCTTTTTTTCGTGCATAAGTTCTTCTAGTGAATGTTCTAGATCAAATTTTTCTTTTAAAAAAGCGCAACTGTGAGGAATAGCAACACCTTTTAAATGAATAGCAAGATGTTCTTTTTCAGCGTCGCTTAATGTTATGCCTCTGCTGGTTATAAGATGATGTGTGGCCGCATTCCAAATATGATTTGTGTCAATTATGGTGCCATCAAGGTCAAAAATAATCGCTTTGAATTTCATGATCATCTCCTGAGTCTTGTAAAGTGTTGATAATTCATTTAATCGTAGTACCCTTTTTTAAGAAGTTGTTGTGTTTTTATGTCTAAAAGGATAGCTAAAAATCATGTTAATAAGTAAAGGTTCTTTTGCATATATCAAAATAAGTGCAATAAGTTTAGTAACAATTATTCTCGGATATTTTTTAAAAATAAGTCCTATTATTGGCTCTGCTAAAGCATTTTTTTCTGTTGCAGATTTTATAATGCCGCTAGCAGGGGTTTTTCATTATAGTGGTATTGTAATAGCTTTTTTAATTCGTGCAATAGCAACTAAAGGAGCGCTCTTTTCTGCGGTAACATTTTTTTGTTATATACCATCATTTTTTGGCGCGCTTACGATTGCTTATAAAAATTTTTTATTTCGCGTTGCGATACCTTTGTTGTGCATGATTCTATTTTGTATGCATCCGATTGGTCAGCAGGCAATTCCGTATACATTCTATTGGTTGATTCCAATAGCTTTGTACAGTTTTAAAAGAAATTCTTTTTTTGCAATCGCGCTCAGTGCAACATTCGTAACGCATGCAGTAGGATCGGTGATTTGGCTTTATACAAAATCTTTGCCCTCATCTGTCTGGCTCGGTCTTATACTGGTAGTCTTTTTTGAACGACTGCTTGCCGCATGCTTGATGACTGGATTTTATTATGCTGCGCAGCTTTTAGTTATGCATGCGCGTAGATTTTATAAAGTATTATTCTGTAAAAAAAATTATGTAAAAAAGGAAGTTCATGGAGCGTAGTCTTGTACATCTTGGAATTATTATGGATGGCAATCGTCGTTGGGCCAAAAAGCAAGGCCTAAGTTTTGGTGATGGCTATGCGCAAGGTGGTTTTGATGCAGTAAAAAGGACGGTAGAATTCTGTTTAGATCGTGGTATCAAGCATCTTTCGTTGTATACCTTTTCGCTAGAAAATCTTAAGCGGCCACAGGCTGAGCAAAATTTTTTATTTGATACGATCGTAACTAAGGGAACTGCAGCCATCGATCTTTTTAAAGAACATCAAGTTCGTGTTTTTTTTGTAGGAGATCGTTCTGTGTTTCCTGATCGCGTTCGTTCTGTCTGCGAAACGATAGAAAATGAAACAAAAGATTTTTCTCGTATTTTTGTACATATTTTGTTTTGTTACGGCGGCAGGCAAGAACTTGTTGCCGGATACAAGTTATTAGCTCAAAAAATTAAAAATGGTGATTTGCAGCCAGAAGATATTACCGAAAAAGTTATAAATGATGTTTTGTGGACAGCGAATATTCCTGATCCAGAATTGATTGTTCGCACAAGCGGAGTTTCTCGTTTGAGTAATTTTTTGCTTTTTAAATCAGCGTACAGCGAGCTCTGTTTTTTAGATTGTTTGTGGCCAGAAATTACGCGTGATGATTTGGAATATGCTGTAAATCAGTATTATAAAGTTGCGCGTAATTTTGGTGTATAAAATATAAAGAGGGCCCTTTGTGTCGGACCCTCTTTTGTTTGCGTGAGAAAAAAGATTATTTTTGCTGTTTTGGTTTGTTGTTTTGATCTTTTACGATTGAAAAATCAACATCGCGTTGTATCGCATTTTTATCTTTTTTATTGAGTTTGTTTTGTTCAAGGCGTGGTTTTTTTTGATTGTTATGATGATGCAATACTTGATGTTTTTCTTTTAAAAGTTGATCAACATCATCTTCCCAAGTGTTAAGCATTGCTTTTAATGCGGCAATAGAACCTCTTAAATGATTTATTAAAGCTTCTTCTTTTTTATGAATAGCAAGAAGATTTAATAAAGAACGTGCAAGTGTTTCGGTATCAACTTGTGGAGCTTGCACAGCAGAGGCTGTTTTTATATGCTGCATAGCCGCAACATATGCATTGTAATCAGTAACGAGTCTTACGATTTCATCTTCTGTAGGGACTCCTTGCGCTACAGGCATTACAGCAGGAACAACAACTGGAGCAGGGGCAGGGACAACAACGGGTAAGGGTTCAATCACTGGTACTGCAACAGGAGCTTCAACAGCCGGCATTGCTTCGGTAAGATCATAGGTTACTACAGGAAGTTCTGCTGCAGGCGCTGCTTCTTGAGCAAGTGCGACTGGTTCTTCGGCCACGGCGTCTGCCATTGCTACTTCAGCAGCAGCTGGCATTACGACTTCTGCCATCACATCAGCAACGGGCATCATTTCTTCAGCAGCTTCTATGCGTGAGCTTATAGAAGAAAGTAATAATAATAAAAAATATGTGCGAATCATAAGAGGCTCCTTTTAGTTATAAAAAATAAAACTTTATTATTGTGTAAAAATATACCAATAGTTTTGTCAATTATTCAGTTGTAACTGGATTAAAGGAGGGTTATTTTTATTAATAAATGAACCAGCAAGAGGCTGTTGCTGAGTAACGATTAGATTTTTAAGGAGTTCTGGATCAGTGATGTTTGGATAAAATGCGTATGGCAACGATGCGTTTTCAAGCGAAGATTGAACTTTGTCAGCTGTTTTTCCAACATACAAAGGAACTTTAATCCAGGAAAAAATCATAGAATCAGCGCTGTATAAAATTTTTTGATTGCCGCCAGAAAGGGATGTTTCAGAATATTCTGCAAGACAGATATGTGTGCGCTGTGTATCAGGAATAAAAATAGTTCGATAAGAGCCTGCAGGCAATAACGTAGCAATCTCTTGCAATGTTTTTCCTGTGCAGTCGGGTAAAACGTTAGATGCTTGTAACGAAATAATCAAAAATATCGTCTGTTGGCAGGTTACTAAACTGGCAGGTGAGGGTGTTTGATCAAGCACGGTGCCATGAGGCATCGTATCAATTTTTTTACTTTCAAGAATTTGCGCATTCAAGTTCTTAGCAGAAAGTTTTGCAAGGGCATCTGTTATTGATAATCCGATAAGATCGGGAGTTTCTATTTTTTTGCTTTGAGTAAGCAGGTGTAGCGTGATATAGCCTGAAACAAAAAAAATAAAAGGCACAACCCAAAAAAATGATTTTATAAAAGAAGTAATGCGCATTAAACACAATGTATTAAAAGGGTGATAAAGAGTTATTAAGAAAACGAGGCCTCTGCAGTGAAATAATAAGCCGGATTCTGTCGTATAAAAATTACTTTTTATACGGGCAACCATGTATCTATGCGGCATACCCGCATGTTTAAATCAGAATAAGCGACTGAACATGCCTATTTTGCCTTGCTCCCGGTAGGGTTTACCCCATTCTTATATTGCTATAACAATGTGTGCGCTCTTACCGCACATTTTCACCCTTACTGTTAAAAACAGCGGTTATTTTCTGTGGCACTAGCCATAAGCTCACGCTTTCCTTGATTGCTTATAAAAACTTCCAAGGTACCGTACTTATTAGGAGTCCGGACTTTCCTCACTGTAAAATATACAGCGCGATTGCCTCATTTTACTGCAGAGGACCATTTCAAAGAAAAATTCATGAGTATTAGATTAGCAACGATGATGGCGATTGTATAGTTTGAAAGGGTACAAGATGGAATGTTTGAAAATAGGTAAGGATACAACGAAGCTAGAAAAATACTGATTAAATAGACGAAAAGACGATGCGAAGAATATAAAGAACAAAAAACAGTGAGAGCGTAAAGCGCGAAAAAAAAAGAAAGATACGGGATTACAAGTCCTGTTGCTATAAAACCATACAGACCAATTAAGAAAAAATTAAAACATACTATTGCAGCAGATTTTTTATTTAAAAAATAAGTTAAAGTGTACGAAAATAAACTTAAAATGGAGGCAGTTTTAAAAAAAGCAAGGAAGGAAAGGTCTATCGAAAAAAGCATCAAAGCAATACATGCTTTGAAAGCGTGCGATGGAATAAGCGATGTTATAAGAGCATGATTCATATACGATTTACGCATTTTTATAAATTTGACAAAAAACTATATTGAATTACATTGTTAGCATTATTTAAAATACTAACCAATCTTTTGGAGTAATTCAATATGAAAACAAAAAATAATCTTTTTGTAAAAAATAGTTTTTTTGCTGTAGCACTTCTTCTTTCAAGCAATGTTCTTGCAGAAGTAGCAGTTGTTGCACCAAAAGCAGACGCTAAAGTTGCAGCACCGGTAGCAGTTAAAGCTCCAGTTGCTCAAGCAGCAGCAGCAGATGTTAAAGCTGAAGCACCAAAAGCTGAAGTTCCAGCAGCTGATGCAAAATCTGTAGTAGCAGATGTTAAAGCTGCTCAAGCAGGCGCAGCAGCAGAAGGATTCCTTTCTACTTATATCGTAAACCCTGCAAAAGATGCATCAAACTATGTTGTTGAAACAGTACAAGCGCATCCATATGTAGCAGCAGCAATGGCTGTAGCAACTATAGCAATTGCAGCTTATATAGCGGTGAAGAATTCTGATAAAAAATCATCACAAGAAGAACTTTATAGCTAATCGATAGATTTACGTTATAAATCAAAATGTTTGATATTTTAAGGGCTGCTTTATGTAGCCCTTTTTTTATGTCTATAAAATGTTTAGTGTAGACTAAATTTCTCGAACTCTCGTCATCCTCAGGGAGCAGAGTGACCGCAAGGATCCATCTCGAATACGTTTTAAAGCATAAAATTTGGTAAGGATGCTGTGATAAAAATTTTAAAGACATTTTTTATTATTATATTTTTATCAGTTAGTTTTTTTGCTGGAATATTTTTTTATATAGTCCATTATCCTATCATCGATTTTTCTATCGTCACGCATTCTGCGCAGGGCTTTCCGTCAATTGTGTATGATAGCCAGGGTAAAGAGTGGACTCGATTTTGTTACGACAGACGAGATCCTGTCAAATGTAAACAAATTCCAAATCATGTTATTCAAGCATTTATAGCCGCTGAAGATTGGAATTTTTATCATCATCACGGACTTTCTTTTAGATCAATTATTCGTTCATTTTTGGTTAATCTTCGTCATGGTCGAATTGTTCAGGGTGGTAGCACCATTACGCAGCAATTAGTAAAAATGTTGTATTACGACAATAGTCGTACGTTTAAGAGAAAAATAAAAGAACAATTTTTAACGCTTTTGATCGAGCAGCATTTTAGCAAAGAACAGATTTTAGAAACATATCTGAATAATGTATATTTTGGTTCAGGTTTGTATGGAATAGCAGCGGCAGCGCATCGTTTTTGGAATATAAAAGTTCAAGATCTTTCGGTAGAGCAGGCGGCGTTACTTGCAGGGATTATTTGTTCTCCTGGCCATTATTCGCCCTTACTTTTTCCTTATTCTGCACTGTATCGACGCAATATTATTTTGTATAAAATGGAAAAATTAAAATTTATTTCTTTAGAAATTTGTAAGGTATTAGCGCAACAGCCTTTGGATATTCAGCCAGCAGCGTTATATGCTTGTGCACCATACGCAAAAGAATATATCCGTACTTTTTTAGAGCAAAAATATGGTAAAAAAATGTTGTATGAAGGCGGTTTGAGCATTAAGACAACATTGCATAAAGATATGCAAATGCATGCGCAAGAATCTTTTACCACTCATTTTGCAGCATTAAAAAAATTATATGGTGCTGATTTAGAAGGCGCATTAGTCAGTATCGATAAAAAAACAGGAGCCTTACGAGCTGTAATCGGAGGGACAGATTTTGCTCAATCACATTTTAATCGTGCGTTTTATGCTCGACGACAACAGGGTTCAATTTTTAAACCACTTTTGTATGCAGCAGCATTAGATAAAGGTATGTCGTTATCTGATACGGCGATAGATGAGCCCATAAAAATTCATTTTAAAAATCAAATATGGCAACCACGGAACCATACAAAAAAGTTTGAAGGTCAGATGACTCTTGCGCGCGCATTATCATTTTCTAATAATATTATTTCTGCAAAAGTATTATTATATATAGGAGCGCAATCCGTAGTTGATCTTGCGTATAAATGTCGACTGCAAGGACCTATTATGCCTTATCCATCGTTAGCATTAGGCTGTTTGGATAGTACTGCTTTAGAAGTAACAGGCATGTTCAATATTTTTGCAAACAATGGAATTTATTGTAAACCATATCTCGTGGAATCAGTTACTGATCGGCAGGGAACGATCTTGTATAAACATACGCATGAATCTGAAAAAATCTTGCCTACAAAAATAGCGCATCAAATTGCGCATCTTTTGACATTAGGTTTAGAAAGAAAAAAACGTTATGCGCATGCATGGATCGATTCACAGGCTTTAAGCAAAACAGGAACAACAAATGATTCAAGAACTTGTTGGTTTGCAGGTTCAACGCCAGAAATTACTACGGTTGTGTACGTTGGCGCAGATGATAATCGACCTTTAGGAAAAAATGTTTTTCCATTGCATACAGCGTATCCAATTTGGCTATCGTATCACTTAAAAATACCAACAAAACAAAAAGAATTTATCTTCGATGAATCTTTACAAGAAGCGCTTGTTGATTGGAAAACTGGGCAGATAGTTCAGGAAAAACAAGATGGAAAGGAAATCTATCCATTGCTTTTTTGATTCATATATAACTTAAAACTTTCAGCTTAGAAATAAAAAAAATAATAATTTTTAAAAAAAATTTCGAATTCTCGTCATCCTGAGGCGCGATCCAAGC
>CAZJPB010000045.1:0-6970 GCA_964547785.1 uncultured Pseudomonadota bacterium
TCGGTCAACCTGGACCAGGAACTGATCTTGCAGTTATGTGGGTAAAAACACTTGCTGGTCAGATTAAAAAAGGTTCTATCTATGATGGTATCGTGAGAAGAACTGCAGCATTCGGTCTTTTTGTGGAACTTGTTCCTGGTAAAGATGGCTTGGTGCATATTTCAGCAATACCTCGTGAAAAACAACAGGATCTCGATAAGAATTATCCAAACGGCATGAAATGTCGTGTTGAAGTTATCGAGTATGATCAAGAGCAAGATCGCGTTCGCTTAAGAATCGTTTAAGGTTTATGCATGAAGCGATTGAATGGTCGGTTACACAATCAAATGCGTGCTATAAAGGTTACGTATGATATATGTGGTAATGCTGATGGTTCTGTGCTTTTTGAATTGGGAAATACCAAAGTTCTTTGTACCGTAATGTTACAAGAAGGTGTTCCCCCTTTTTTAAAAGGTAAAGGACAGGGCTGGTTAACAGCTGAGTATACAATGTTGCCATCAGCAACTACGGTTCGTACTGTGCGTGAAAGTAGTTCAATGAAGCGTAATGGTCGATCTGTTGAGATTTCTCGTCTTATCGGAAGAGCATTGCGCTCAATTATTAATTTCGAAGCGCTTAAAGAACGAACGCTTTATATCGATTGTGACGTTATTCAGGCAGATGGAGGAACACGAACTGCTGCAATTAGTGGTTCGTATTGTGCATTATATCGAGCAATGCAAAAATTAATTACAACAAAAAAAATTGCACCATTTTTGACTGATTCTTTGGCAGCGGTTTCTCTAGGTTTAATCGATGATGCTATTTTATTAGATATTGATTTTCAGGAAGATTCTTGTGCACAAGCAGATTTTAATTTTGTGATGACTGGATCAGGAGCAATTGTTGAAGTGCAAGGTGCTGCAGAAAAAGCTCCTGTTGCATGGACTGTTGTTCAGGAAATGCATCTTTTAGCGCAAGAAGGTATTACTACTATTTTAGCGCTCACGCTTCCAGAAAATTCAGTATCTTTTTCTCAAGTGCCACATTTTGCAAAGACTCTTGTGCAAGATTGTTAAAGCGTAGAGCCTATGACTATTAAAGATTTTTTTGCTGCGTGTCAGACAAAAGCTATAGCTCAAGGCTCATATCAGACTATTTTTTTTACGGCAAAAGAATATCCTGTTTTATTTTTTTCTCTTTTTTTTAAGCATTTGCAGGCAGAGTATGCTCTTGCGACAAAAAAAATGATCTTTCAAGATCAATCATTAGCACACATGCAAGCGACGTTAGAAACAACATTTTTAGGCCAAAAAGAACTTTTTTGGTTAGGTAATATTTCTGAATTAGATGATGTTCGATTAAAAAAAGAATTGTTTGCGCTCGTTGCTTCGTATCAGGGTCCGCATACACTTTTTATTTTTGTGCAAGCAGATGATATCGGATTATGTAAAAAAAACACGCATATTATTGCTTTGGATGAGATGATTGAAGCAGAAAAAAAAATATTGATAACGCATCTTTGTGCGCAGCAGTATCATCTGCAGTTATACGATCTTTTAAAAAAGTTTCCTACAGCTTCTTTAGATCTTATCGTGATGTTGTATCAGTACGTATTAGTTTTAGGGCGCACGAATACCGATGCTTTTAAAAAAGAGTGGTTGGAAAAAATTGTTGGTTCTGAATCATCACTTTTTTTACTTGCGCAATATTTTTTTGCGCGTAAATCAGAGTTATTTTGGAAATCGTGGACTATTTTAAAGCAAGAGTACGGAACGCCTTTTTGGATAGTCTTTTGGTCAGAGCAGCTTTACAAAGCGCATTATGTCATAGAGCTGTATAAGCAGAATAAAATAATTGAATCAAAACAAATTTCATCACGATTACCCTTTTCTTTTTTGCAAAAAGATTGGAAAACTATTTCTGTAAAAGAATTAAAACAAGCGCACGATTTTTTATATCAGGGCGATTATCAGGCAAAACATGGTAATTCTGATTTTTTTCTAGAAGTCTTTTACGCTTCGTTTTTAACACATTCATTTTAACATTTTTCTCGAATTCTCGTTATCCTCAGGGAGCAATGCGACCGCAAGGATCCATCCGTCGTAGCGGAAATCGCTATGACGAGATGTCGCGTCGTAGTGAAACAAAGAAGGACAGGGTACAACACCATTAGCTTAGAAAAAGTTAATAATTTTTAAAAAAAGCCATAACTCTCGTCATCCTCAGGAACGAAGTGACGCAAGGATCCAGACTTCGAAGCATAAAGCTTTTCACGTTACATCAAAACAATAACATATAAAAAAATACTTAAAATCAGGCTTCTCTTTGCCGTGTTATATTATGATAAGATCTTATAAAATTGTGTACGCTTCGAAGCCTGGATCCTTGCGTCACTTCGTTCCTGAGGATGACGAGTATGAAGAAGAGGCTTTATTTCTAAGCTGAAGGTTTTAAGCTATAGCTATAGCACTTTGTGTGACGGCTTATGGATCCAGTTGCGATTATTTTTTTGAAGAGCGATCGAAAGAGCAATAGACTTTTTTTAAGCCTAAAGCGCTTTTACGATCATTTCTGTATTTGACAGATCTTAATTTACATATTACCATTAGAAATAATTATAAACTATATAAGCTTAAAAGGAGCGTAGTATGAAAACTTTAAAAAATTATTTATGTGCTTTTAGCATTTTGTTTGCTGTTGGTAACTTTAAATATGCAGACGCAGCAACAGATGACCTAACGAGTTCGATGGTTGGTTGCACAGGTTGTCTAGTATTAGGTCGTAAAATAGCTGAATTAGAAGAACAATTGCGATCTGGATCTGGTCTTCCAGGGCTTACAGATTCTCAGATTCAATTTTCTGTTGGTCAAGTTGAAGCTGATTTAGCGACAATAAAAAAAGAACTAGAAACAGTAAAAACTCAATTAGCTGAAAAAACAAAAAGCTTAGGAGGGTTTCAAGTTGACAATGCAGAATTACAAAAAGAAAATGAAGCTTTAAAAGCAAGTCTTAAAGTCGAAACAGAAGCAAAAACAAAATTAGCAGAACAAGTTGCAGCATTGGAAGCGTCTCTTGCGGGAAGTGCGAATGGTAGTGGAGTGAGTGTGCCAGGCCAATCAGCTGATGCAATTGCAGCTCGATTAGCAGCAGAACAAGAAAAAGTTTTGAAGCTAGAAGCAGCAAATCAAGCTTTAGCTGCTGAAAAAGAAAAAATGTTGGAAGAAAAGAAAGCAATGGAAACTCAAGCTAAAGAATTATTGGAATGTGCGCGCCAAAATCAAGAAGCTTTTGCAAGACTTAATGCTTCTATTAAAGAATTACAAAAAGAAAATGAGCAATTAAAACAAGACCAATTAGGAGGTCGAAGTATTTCTACTGAACTTGCGGAAGCATTAGCGGGATCAGCATTGTCAACTACAGATAAAGATGCAGAGATTGCAGAAGCGCAAGCACGAATTGTAGAATTAGAAAAAGCAAATCAAGCTTTGGCTACAGAAAAAGCAACATGGTTAGCAGAAAAGGCAGCAATGGAAGCTAAAGGTAAAGAATTATTGGAAGGTGCGCAAAAAAATCAAAAAATTGCTCAAGAGTTCACAGCTACTATTGCGACATTGCGAGCAGAAAATGCTGCAGCGCAAGCAGCAACGTCTGCAGCAGAAGAATCATCAGCACAAGCTGTTCTAGCAAAGGATGCAGAGATTGCAGATGCGCAAGCAACAATTCAAAGACTTCAAGATGAGTTAGCAACAGTGCGTGCTCAAATACAAACAGCGCAACCAATAGTTCCAGCACCCGTTCAACCAACGCGAATTGTGTCGCAAGTTTCTTGCTGGAAACGATATCTTATGCCCGCATTTGCAGGCGCAGCAATGACGTATTTTTTGATGAGAAAATAATTTAAATATAAAAATTAAAAGGAGCGTTGTATGAAAAAGTTCGTATTTGTTTTTAATTTTTTGTTGTTATTTGGTTTTTCGCAGGCAGCTGATTTTGGGTTAGGAAGTGAATTGGCTGATGAAAATGAACGATTAAGAGCTGAGATTGCTTTGAAGGATCAAAGAATTGGAAAATTGGAAAGACATATAGTATTAAATATGGAAGAATTAGCTCGTAAAAATCATATGCTTAAGGATGGTACAGTAAGATACGTGCAATTATATGATTATGCTAAAAGCTTTGAAAGAGATTATGAGCGATTATATGATTATGTTACACGAGCTAAGGAAACTATAGAAAGATTTTTGATTACGCAACAAGCAAAAGATGCAGAAATTAGACGTTTAACCGAAGAGCTTCAAGCTAAAGATCAACAGATTACAAATCAAACTGCAGAAATACAAACATTTAGACATACTAATGAAGCCCATTTAGGCATGATTTCTAAGCATCGTTGGAATATGGCAACAACAGCAGTGTTTTCTTCGCTCGTAACTTATGGCTGTGTAAAATTATTTAATTGGCTTTCGTAAATCTCTCAGGCTGAATAATGCCGCCTGACATAATAAGTGTCATCGCTTCTTGCATGGTCAGACTAATTTCAAAAAAATCTTCTTCTGCGCAGGCAATAAAAAATCCACTCGTTGGATTAGGTGTCATCGGCACAAAGATTGAATGTAAAGATTGAGTGTGAGCAAGTTTTTGTGTTAATTCTGGCGCTAGTTCGCTTGTCAAAAATCCAATGCTATACATTCCTTTGCGTGGAAATTCTACCAAAACTATTTTTTTAAATTTTGGATTATCACCTGGCAAAAATGCATCTGTTAATTGTTTAATGCTGCTGTAGATAGGTCTTACAAGCGGAATGTGTGTTAAAAATGATTCAAAAAAATCAAGGCACGATCGAATAATAAATGATTTTAAAAAAAGGCCGGCTAATAATGTTATGATCAAAACTGATAAAATTTCTCCGTGCGGAATTTTGTGAATGTAAGGAATATCTAATGTTAAAATGGGCGAAAGAAGGCTTTTGATCAAGCTAAACGAAAAAGAAAAAATGCCAATCGTTGCACACAAAGGCAAAAGTGTAAAAAATCCATTTACAAAAAGATTCCACAGTCCATTTGCAAAGCGTCGCATCTGTTTTTTGATCATAAAAAGCATGGGAATCCTTTGTTTATAAAAGAGCATTGGTAAGTTGTAGTGATAATGTCTGACTGATCATGTCCGATTGCGCTTGTGTTTCTGCTTCCACCATAATCCGCAGTAGTGGCTCTGTTCCTGAATAACGAACAACTAATCGTCCTGCGCCAAGCGCCTTTTCGTGTTGTTGAATAATGTCTACAAAAGGGCTTAGAGACAAATCTTTTTTTGCAGCAACTGGCACATTTACTAAAGTGTGAGGGAATTTGGTAAAGCTAGGGAATGTAAAATCACCGATTAATTGTGCAGTTCTTACCAATTGTATAAAGGTAAAAAAAGCATCTGAGGTAGGTAGAAAATCTTTTAAAATAACATGGCCTGATGGCTCTGCGCCAATCAAAGCACCACATTCATTCATTTTTTGTATGACATTTTTATCGCCGACAGGAGTTCGGTAAAATTTCTTTCCTAAGCTTTCGACATACTTTTGTAATCCTTGATTGCTCATCACGGTGCCAACTACTGCTTGCGATTTTTTATATACAGGATGATGTGTTAATAAAAATGCAAGAATATCGTCACCGTCTTTTATGATGCCGTCTTTAGAAACAATGCAAAGACGATCGCCATCACCATCGAATGCAACGCCAATATCAGCTTTTTCTGCTAACACAGTTTTTTGTAGTGCTTCTGGATGTAGAACCCCGCAATGTTTATTAATATTTTTTCCGTCAGGATCGGTATTGATTTCGGTTACATCAATGTCAAAATTTTCTAAAAAAGTTAGTGTTTCTCGGCATATCGCGCCATTGGCACCATCGATTACTAGTGCTATATCATCAAAAATATCGCTCAATGATTTTTTCTTATCAATAGCTTCGAAATAATTATCGTAGGGATTGGCTGCGTAGTCTATTTCTTTTATTCCTGCATAAGAAGTCAAAAAATCATTTTTATAAAAAAGTTCAGAAATAGCTAATTCATCTTTTAGTGATAGCTTGCCATCATTTTTTTTAAAAATTTTTACGCCGTTATAGTCATAGGTATTGTGTGATGCAGTAACCATGATGCCATAATCAAAGCTTTCTTGAGTTGTAAGAAAGAGCAAAGGAGTAGTGCATACATCTACAGAAGTTAGTTCTATCGTGTAATGTAATAATCCGGTTTCTATGCATGATGCTAAAAAAGAAGATGATATACGAGTATCGTAGCCGATAACAAAAGTCGGATTAGATTGAGTCTGTGTTGCAAAAGCGGCAATTGCTTTTCCTAAACGAATAAAATCTTCAGAAGTTACAGGAAAAGTTCCAACTTTTTCTCGAATACCATCAGTACCAAATAGATTATGCATTACAAAACTCCTTCATTAGTTTTTTTAATAATTTTTATTTTTTTAAAGTTACAGTCTATCAGTTGTAGCGTTTCAGGTAAAAAAATATTTTGTTCTTTTAAGTTGATAGATTGTTCGCCTTCTTGCAAAACGCTTGCATCAGCATGTATCGATCCGTGCGTTGCTGATTTAAAAAGCTCTGTGCGCGTTCCGTAAAGGGTTACTGGAATAGTATCAGGAGCGGTTATAGAAACTTTTTTTTGAGTGTTATAAAAAAATAAAGGCAGATTATAAACGATTTCTATTTTGTGATGAAGGCTGAAAAATATCCATCCATAATAACCAAAAAAAAGTGCTAAACTTTTAAGAACGATGTTGTTGAGACGACGTTTTTTTTGTAACAAAGCCATAAGAATCTCCTTTAAAAAGTTCTGGCGAATGATCAATATATTCTGCAATAGCAACAGAAGCTGCTTGAGCTGATAAATCAGAAAGTAGGTGTTCTTTATAAACGATAGAAAATGTTCTTGTAGCTGGATTGCTTGCAAGAACTAAGGCAGATGATTTTTTAGTAAAAAA
>CAZJPB010000046.1:0-3424 GCA_964547785.1 uncultured Pseudomonadota bacterium
TGTTCGACAGGAATAGCAGATCCTTTGTAATATACAGGTATAAAAATATTTTTATATGTTGATGAGCTTTTGCATACGAATGAACCTCTATACGAACACAACGGTTCTGTCATTGCTTGTAATGATTGATTGATAATTCCGGCAAAAAAAATAATTACATATGAAAATGCATTTCTTTTTTTCATAGATAATCCTTTGGTAATGTTCTTATAATTAAAAACTTTTAGCTTAAAAAAATAATCGAATTTTAAAATACGTCACAATTCTCGTCATCCTCAGGGAGCAATGCGACCGCAAGGATCCAGTTCTTATTTTGCAAAACACAATTTTTAATATTTAATAATTTCCTGGATCCTTGCGTCACTTCGTTCCTGAGGATGACGAGAGTGAGAAAATTTTTTTACAATTACCTGTTTTTTAATTTTTAAATTAAAGATTTTTCGCTATAGATCTATCTTTTTAGATCTTGTTTACGTAAAAAGCTCCTGTTACACTATACTTAATGAGTAATAATTTTTCAAAGTCCTTAGCTAAAGAGGAAATAGGTAATGCGTAAGTTTTTGTTTCATCATGGAAAAAAATTATTACTGTACGAAAAATCTCCTCGTAAATTAGCTTTAGCAACGAGTGTAGCATTATATGTTGCGTTAAATCCATTTTTGGGTTTACATACGATTATGCTTGTACTTGCAGGTTGGCTTTTTAAATTGAACATTCCTGTCTTAATCATGGTTAGCTATACGGTTAATAATCCGTGGACCATGGTTCCGTTGATGGCGGGCGGTTATTGGGTTGGTTATAAGATTGTTCACGTTTGGTTAGGTTTTTCTGTTGCGGCTTTGAATCCGCCCATGATGGATTGGGTAAATCAATATATTCAAAAATTTGTAGGAATAGCCGATGTTTCTTTGTGGGCATTTTTGATCGGAGGGAATATAGTAGGAATTACCGTAGCCCTGATTATGTTTCCCTTTTTACATCTTTTTTTTAGATCATTATTAGCTGAAGAAGCAGAGTATACTAAAGAAAAAAAAGGATAATTATTATGAGTATTAAAATTGTGACACAAAATAAAAAAGCTTTTTTTGATTACGAAGTATTAGATTCTTTAGAAGCTGGTATTGTGTTAACGGGTGATGAAGTTAAATCACTCAGAGCCGGTAATGGTAATCTTACTGGTTCGTTTGCGCATGTTCATAACAATGAATTATATCTTTTAAATTGTCATATTTCTCCGTACGAAAAAGCATTCAAAAAAGATGAAGAAGAGAGCAAAAAGACGCGCAAATTATTAATTAAACGTAAAGAACTTGAGCGTTTGGTTGGTGATGTTTCGCGCAAGGGTATTATTCTTATACCTTTAAAATTATATTTTAATGAACGCAATAAAATTAAAGTTCATATTGGATTATGCAAACATCGCAAGGCTGTTGGTAAAAAGAATCTTTTAAAAGAACGAGATATCAAAAGAGAAACAGACAGAGAATTAAAAAACCGATAATCTATTGTTGCATATTTTTCTAAGTATTCATTTCTTTTTATTGCCGCTATATTCCCTTCTTTGTTCCATTGTTAGCGCTTCATATCGAATTCTTTTGCGTGCGTTCATTGCAGCTACTCTTTGAGGAGAAAGCCTCTTAGCCCATTCTCTATTGTATATAATACGGGAATAACGTGCAGGATCAGTTCTGCGTATTTCTTCTAATTCGCTATCCGGTATTCTTCGATCAGATCTGTTGTTTCTGCCCGACATACTTTCAGTAGATGTGTTTTGGCTGTGTTTTAAACCAACAGCTGCAGCAGCGGCTCTAAGAGCCGGATCTGTAGAAGGGTCTGGAATATGCTGAACGGTAGGTACAGGAAGTGCATGTATTACTCTATCTTGACGCACTGGATTTGGCATTGGCACTATTGGTAATGATGGTTGCATCCTTGGATCTAGCATTGGTGCTATTGGCAATGGTTGTGGTGTCATCGGTTGTTGGAATGGGACCAAATGTACTGGTGTCAAGTGTAATATTGGTACTGGCTGCAAAATTTGTTGTGGATAAACTGTAATTAGATGTGTTGGATAAGATAAACCGTTCATGTTTACTAAAATCACCATCGCATCACAATTTGTAAAAATAGTAAAAAAGAAAAATGAGAAAAATATTTTTTTTAATGTAGTCATTTTTTTACACTTTTATATTTTATGGTTTGTCATGTTATGAACAGTAAGATATCGTTGCCTAGTAAAATAAGATGGACATTTATCGCACGCAAAGGGCCTATCGGGTCCTTCTTGATGTATTTCTTGGTGTTCTTCAAATCTATTTGTTCTTAATTTTGTACCACAAAGGATACACGAAAATTTTGATGATCCTTGTACTTTGACTGCTATAACTGGAACAGCGGCAGCAGCAGCAAGAGGTGCAGACTGTGCATGTACTGGCATCGGTGTATTTGGAATGTCTGTGGTTGGATCGATTGCTGGAAAAGGTATTGCTAATTTTCGAAGAAATGAAATGTTGCGTTGAGGTTTGCGAGGTCTTTTGCCAGCATGACTTGCACCACAAGGTCTTTCCATCGATGGATGATATTCAGGATCATTTTGTTTTGATTTTTTTCTACGAACAGTACGCTTAGTTATTTGTTTTTTTTGCTGAACGACACATGTACGTTTTGGGTTTTGAGTCAAATTTGGTAGAGGATGAGCGGGTTTGTGTTGAACAGCTACAAGTGCTTGAGCAACTCTATGATCGTTCATAAAATCAATTAAGTCATTAGTACCTGCGATCAGACTTTGACGGTCAGCGTGCGCAAGAATCGCAAGAGCTGCATCAGCATTTGCAACAAGTTCATCGAGAGATAATGCTCCATTGCATGGTTGTAAACAAAAAATAAAAATAATCAGCATCAAAAACATATTTAGCTCCTTTTCTAAAAATTTAAAGTCACTTTAGCATAAAAATAATCGTAAATTTGTAAAGATTTCTATAATTTGATCTCTTGACCCTTATTTTTTATGTTGTTACCATTAGTAATAATAAAAAAAATAATCTTTGAAATATTCGGGGGCGTACTGGTTTCGACGTGTTATTAATGATCGAAGGAGCATGCCGAGTTTTGTCTGGGATCTCGTAAAAAATGGTCAAATAAAAACGCAAATAGTGAAGACCTTTACGGTCAACTATATGCTTCAGTTAATTCTGCAAGAGAATCAGTTCTTTTTGGATTGAATTCTGTAGCAGGAGCAGTTGTAAGAGCACTTTCTGGTGTTCTTGCTTTTGCTTAAGCTGTAAGCATTCTTATTTGAAAAACGTGTCTATTAGTTTTTTAAATTCGTAGTATACAAAATAGAACTCATGATCAAGATATAATTGGTTTGTAAGTCATGAGTATACTAACCAGTCGAGTGTATCTGTTTCCCTTTCTTAGTAGG
>CAZJPB010000046.1:3524-6932 GCA_964547785.1 uncultured Pseudomonadota bacterium
CAAATATGAAAACGAAAGCTGTCTATACTCTCTGTTTTTGATAGGGCAAAATATCAGTAATAATACCTTGTTTGTGAGCATAAATTTTTGCTTCTGTTTCTAAAAGCGCCGTTGTTAAGCGTTCTCTTTTTGTGGTCAATCCGGATTCTTGTTCTTTGTGATTCAGCCACGGATATTCATTTTTTAAAAGATCTTCTTTGATTAAAGCGCATGTTTCTAAAGAAAGATGTGTCCCTGATAATTTTAAAAAATAGCAGTAGCGTTCAATGAGCGACCAATACAAATCATTCGCATCAAGATCATCGGGAATGACTTTTTGTGTGTGTAAAATATAAAAATGGTAACCAAGTTTTTTAAACGAATACCACGTTTTTTCAGCATCAGTTGCGGACCACATAATTTTGTCGGTTGCTTGTTGCAAGAATCGCAAAAAAGTCATACGCGTTCGTTCTGGATTAATTATGGTTTGTGTGACTTGTTGCGATAATTCTTTTGATATGAATTCAAAAAACCCTAAAGGATCGTGCTGAATCAAAGAAAATTTTTCTTTGAACCCTCGAGAAAGTGTTTTTTTAAAATGTTTCCAGAGGCTTTCATCTTCTTTTGCAAGATCCAAAATGAGTGCTTGTTCAGATTGCTCTAAAAATCGTTCAATCGTATCTGAACCTACAAAAGTACAACTTTTTAATTTTTGTAAAAAAAGACGAAATGCGCCTTCGGTAAAAGCATTTGATTGTTTAGAGGTGTGCGCAAAATCAATAAATTGCGTGATGTGCGTAAAGCTGTACGGTAAAAATTCTGTAGAATAATCTTTATGATTTAATGTTTGTTGTAAAAATAATGATACGCCTTGTCGATCGAATTCAATTTTATGCATAAAAAGATTAATAGTTTTATGTTCTTGCGAAGTTAAAGTTGGCTGCGGTATAAAAGTTCGCGGTTTATGATCGTATGATGGCAATGTAAAAGGGGTGGTTGTTTTTTGTTTAAATCGGAATCGTTTTTCGTGTCTATTTGATTGTTCTTCTGTTGCGAAAGATTGATTAGTTTCTAGTTTTACACTATGAATAGAAAAGACCCATGCTACACTACTTATATAGAGCAATGTTTTCATTAGTAATCTCCTATAAAATGATAAGAAAATATTGTTTGATTCGAGTGTATCATGAAAAAAATAAAATAGGTCAACAGGTACAAAGCGGATAATTTGAAAAAGAGGATGTATGGCACTTTTTTTTTATCAGGCATTTTCTAAATCAGGACAAAAAATTTCTGGTACCTTAGATGCTTCTTCTCCAGGCACTGCACGCGAAAAATTACAACAACAAGGACTCTTTCCTATCGAAATTATGCCTGCACATAAAGCAGCAATGCACGAAGGCATCATGGAAAGGCTTTTTAGTGGGACCGTAACACTCAAAGAAAAAATTCTTTTTACAAAACAATTAACTGTTCTTTTAAAATCAGGAATTCAATTGTTGCAAGCACTTGAATTATTGGTTGACCAATTCGAAGGCAAAATGCATCGCATTATTGTTTCCGTAAAAGATGGTCTTAAAGAAGGACAATCGCTTGCAGATGGCCTTAAACAATATCCTAAAATTTTTGAAAATATTTATGTTCAGTTAGTTCGTTCAGGCGAAGCAAGTGGTAAATTAGAAGTTATTCTTGAGCGCTTGAATCAGTATTTAGAGCGTCGTGATGAACTCCAAAAAAAAGTAAGTTCTGCGCTGCAAGGACCATTAATTCAATTGGCTTTAATATTTTTAGTGACGTGCGCATTAATGATTTTTGTAGTGCCAAATCTAGCATCAACGTTCGAAAGTCAGGGCATTAAGCTACCAACACCAACATTAATACTCATGTTTCTTTCTGATGGTCTTTTGAATCATTATTTATCATTAATTATTATTATTTTTAGCGTGGTTATGTGTTTTTCGTATTGGGCTTCAACAGCAAGTGGATCGCTTACTATTGATAAAATAAAATTGCGATTGCCGATTATTTCGACGTTTGCAAAGACTGGCGCTATCGTGCAATTTTGCAGAACATTAGGCATGCTTTTAGAAGGTGGTGTTAATTTGCCCGAAGCTCTTGATATAGTCGTTAGTATTGTTGATAATCAAGTTCTTAAGCAAACTTTAAAAGAAGCGCGCGAAAAAATTATTAAGCAAGGGCAAATGGCACAATATTTAAAACAGACGGGAATATTTCCACCGATGGCAACCTATTTAATTAATACAGGAGAACAGAGCGGAAAACTCGATTCCATGTTGCTATTGGTAGGCGAAACGCAAGAAAAAGAATTGGCAGAATATTCAGATACACTTTCAGCTTTGCTAAGTCCATTTATGACAATTTTTATGGCGGTTGTTGTTGGATTTATTGTGCTTTCTATTATGCTTCCAATGGCAAGTATGAATGAAATGGCTGGTTAATAAAAATGATACTTTTAAAACAATGTAAAGGAGTTATTTCATGAGTCAACATATACATCTTAAATCTGGATACAGTATTATAGAGCTTGTTTTCTATATTTTGATTGTTGGTATTTTAGCTGGTGGCGCGATTGCAGGTCTTTCTTCAGCATTAAAAAAAGGAAGAAAATCTTCTTCAGAAACAAGTTTGCGAGTTATTAGTCAGGCAATTGATGTCTATCAGGGCGATACAGCGCAATATCCAGAAACATTAGAAGATCTAATCAGAAAGCCAGAAGGTGTAAGAAATTGGGATGGCCCTTATATCAAGCCTGGCAAGAATGATGAGGTTCCTCGTGATGGATGGAATCGTGAATTTCATTATGAACGTACTCCTGGAAAAAATCCTCCTTACGAATTTTATTCTTATGGTGCTAATGGCGAAGAAGCTCCAGAAGATGAGTGGTTAAGTGCTAACTAAAGCAACAAGACAAGGCGTTTCTTTATTAGAATTGGTTGTAGTTCTTGCGATTATAGGATTAATCGTAGCAACAACAGTTCCAAATTTTACTAAGCGACGCCCTAGTTATTTGGAAAAAGCTTTTGTAACCGAATTGAATGCATCGATGGCTCAAGCTTGGCAACAGGGGCTTGTGACGCAAAAAATTCAAAAAATTGTTTTTGATGCGCACAATAAAAAAGTATTTTTAGAACAAGAAGTTTCTTCTACTGCTGATTCTGATGAAATGACTTTTCAAAAAGTTGCATTACCTTATGTTTCTACTTCTGTTTCTATTCCGGAAACTTTAGAAATACGGCAATTTTTTGTACAAGGCGTTGATGAATTTGCAGGAGGAGCGAGTCAAAGAACGACTGAAACTGTTTGGTTTTTTGTAATGCCTGGAGGAATGGCGCAAGAAGTTGTGATTAATATGTATGCAAGGCAAGATGGCGTTGTAGGTAGTGATGATAAAGAAATAAGTTTAGTTCT
>CAZJPB010000047.1:0-6783 GCA_964547785.1 uncultured Pseudomonadota bacterium
GACAGTGCCACTTCCCGTATAGGTATTGCCAGGATTATCAGCAGGATCGTAAGAGGTATAAAAAGCTGGAGCGGTTGATGAAGGATTGCTGGTTGTGGCAGGCAAAAAGAAGACAGGAGCATATTGAACATTGTTTGGATTATTGCGAGTTAATGGTCCCCATTGTTCATTAGTTGGTGTTAGTTGAACAATAGGTTGTCCAGATGCATTGATTACAATGACCCCGCAAAATGTATTCATAGGATTTAGTCCAGGTTCAGTTGTATTTCCAAAATTTGCATCATTAATATTTGTAGGCAACGAGAATGAATTTGTTGTGTTGAGTTGTGCGCTAAGTCCAGCAGGAAACGCATGCATTGCTCGAGCATAACGAGCTTGAGCATAAAGTAGTTGTGCAGTATTAAAAAAATTACTGATGATCGTTGGTTCAACTGAATTAGTTGTTTCAACAATAAGTGGACCGACTTGAGGATTTGTGTATCCCAAAACGCCACCATTTGTTTGTGCTGCAGGAGTATTAAAAACAGAAACGCCAACAGCGATTCTTCCAATAAGATTTTCTATAAATGCTAGAGCGTATTGTGCAGAAGTTGTTCCTAGTCCTCGAGATAAAAAAGTTGTCATTGCATTTTCACAAGATTGTCCAAATGTTGAAAACCATGCAGAATTGGTTTTAGAGATAGATTGACTTGTTAAAAATGTTTTTGGATCAAGTAAAATACCACTTGCTGTTTTTAAGGTAGGAAAACTATCAAATTGGCCACCGTATGATGGTTGTGCTTTTAAAGATACAGCTTTTTGTGCTTGTACAGCGTGCATAAAAGGTGCTAATGCAAAATCAGGAATAGCTGCTGCACCATTATAATAGTATGTAGTGAGTCCAGAAGTGGTATATTCTTCCATGAGTGGAAGTAAAAGATTTTGCCAATCAGCAAGTTGAAATCCATAATTATTCGGTGTTGCGGCACCAAAAGATGGTTGAGAAGTAGAATAACCATTAGAGTTATTAGTAGTAGTGCTTGATGTAGGAGCATTTTGAAAAGGAAAAGTAGAATATAAAGATCCTATATAAATAAAACAAAAATATATTTTTTTTGTATTCATCATCTTACTCATTTTTTAAAAAGATTAATGTATTTGATTCAACAATAATACAATTATGAAAACAAAATCAATATTTCTAAAAAATAATTATTTTATATGCAATAAATTAATTCAAAAAACCTTCTACTGGCCAAGGTAATGAAAAATCTAAAAACGTATTCGTGAGTGGCTGATCTTGAGCAAGAAAAAGTATTTTTTTACAAGATGATTTTTGTGCAGCGCACGTTTTTAAAAGGCTTTCTATGAGCATATAATGTTCTTGTGTTGTTGATTCTTTTTTTAAAAAATTATTAGAAAAATTAATAATACATTCAGTGTGAGATTCATTAAAAAAAAGATGTTTGACTGTTGTTTTTTGATAAAGTAATCCACGATCATAATGTTCTATAATCCATGCATTGACCAAGGCAGTATAAATCGTTTCTGGTGTATTTTCATGAACGATCAAAATTTGTTTTTCTATCCATTGATTATTATTCCACAAAAAAATCAAAGCTTTTGTAGTCTTTTGTTTTTTAGTTTCGTGCAGTAATGGTTTTAAGGTATAAAAAATGATCCATTTTTGTTGTATCAAAAAAAATAATGATCCTAATGCAAAAAAGCTTAGTAGTGCAATGAAATATCTATTTTTGATCATAATAATTTTTTAATTTCTTCGATTGCAAGACCCGTGACTTCAGCAATTAATTCAAAATCAAGACCTTTTTTAAGCATTGATTTGGCAATATTGATTTTTTCTTCTATTTTTCCTTCTGTTTTACCTTTTTGAATTCCTTTTATTTCACCTTTTATCTCACCTTCATCTTTTGCAGCATCAATTTGATCTAAAAAAGATCTTGTTTTATCAAGGTATCGTTGATAAGCATCTAATTCATCACCTTTCCAATTACTTTCTTGCAAAACATGAAACGCATGCTTAAAGCTCTCTTCTTTGAATTCTGTTGGCACTGTTTGGCAATCTGCGCCACTTTTAAAAAAATAGGTCCATTTTTCTATGTCTGTCACAAGCTCATGGATTTTTTTAGTAAATTTAGGAAGTTCAAGAATATAATATTCTTGCAGTTTTAAACGTTGTGTCTTTGTTTGTTGACTGATTGTTTTGTGAACACTAAAGTAAGGCTCTGTGCTACCATCTTGATCTGGTTTAAACAAAACAAAATTAACAATCGCGATAAAAATAACCGGCTGCAAGATACCATAACGACCTGCTGAAGGCAGTTGTCTCGTAATACCAAAAGCTGAATAATACTGAATACGCAAGTCAAAATCTTTTTGATTCAAGACTTGCATTTCAACGATGTAATGATTGTTTTGAGCGTCAGTACAACGAACATCAACAGCTGATTCTTTAAAATGCTTACTGTCTTTCATGTTGACTGGGTTATTAATTTCTACATCAATTATTTTTTCAGATTCTTTTTTTTCTAAAATACTGTTTAAAAAATGAATCAAAATATCTTTGTTTGCAATCGTGCCAAATAATTTTTTAAAGACAAAATCTATTTTAGGGTCTAAAAAAACCATCTTTATTCCTTTTTGTACATACCTATATTTACATTTCAATTGTAAATAAAATATCATTGTTTGCCAAATAAACGTTCATCAAATTCCTTAAGTTCTTTAAGTTTTTGATCGATGGAGTCATCGTTTTCGAGTGTCTGTAGGCCAGATTGTAATTGTGTAATGGTTAATTGTGCAACAAGATCTTTAAGATCTTCGAGTTCATTCTGCAAAGCTATGATAAATCCAGGGTTGATAGGAGTTGCAGATTGGTTTGAGAGTTTGGCAACAAGTGGAGTTATGGTTTCTAAACACGAAAGAGCCTTTGCAAGTTTTTCGCTTAACAAGATTTGATTCTGTTGCAAGTGTGGAATAATTTCTTTCCATTCAGAAATGTGTAACGAAAGTTTTTCTAAAGTCTGTTTTGTGTCGATAATTATTTTGAGCTCCCTACCGATAAATTTATATACTAAAAATAAAAATGTTGCTGCGCCAATTCCTGCAAAACATAGATTGGTGGCAAGGGAAGAGCGAGAATTTTTAAGAAGTTTTTGTTGTCTATATTCATGTAGCGTAAGTGCGCCACTTACTAATAAACTTGTTCCTTTTAAAAAAGAATGTCGAGGCGCTATTATTTGAGCTTTTTGTTGTGCTATAAAAATTTCTAACATGCCTGATTTTGCGTTAACTGAATGATATGCACATAAAATGAATAAAAATTTTTTCATAGGAACCTTTTTTGCGGTATGTTAGTGATACGTATAATTACTTTTATTACAGCCGATTATACGCAAACGCGAAAGAGGCATGCAATGAGTTATAAAACTTTGTATCAAGATCGACTGCTCGATCATTTTAAGCATTCTGCGCATAAAGGTTCCTTAGAAAATCCAACATTTTCAGTAACGCTTAATAATCCCTTGTGTGGCGATACTATAATTCTTGAAGGAAATATCGTAGACAATAGCTTGATTCAGTGCCGATTCCGTTCACAAGGATGTGTGATTAGCACAGCAGCGGCTTCGTTACTTTGTCAAAAAGCAGAAGGGCAATCGATAAAGGCTCTAGAGGCTTTTGATAAACAGACGATGTTAGATTTAGTTGGAATAGCTTTAGGTCCAACGCGATTGCGCTGCGCATTGTTAGCTTTAGAAGCTTTGCATACGGGCATTATAAAAAAATAAAAGGTTTTTGATGCTTGATAGAAATAAAGTTTTGCGTGATATAGATCTTTTTTCTAAAACATTATTTGTAGATTATACACAAGAGACAAAAATGGCTTATAAGGCATGGCAAGCTGCATTGCAAGATTCTTTTTTTTTAACAAAAATTACAGAGTGCGCTTTGCCTGAATTACCTTTGTGGCAAGGCAGTCTGGATGGTGTGAGTGCTATTCAAAAGATTGATTATGAATATCAAGTTGTTGCGGTTGATGGTTCGCAAATATATCCCGATAAACATCAAGGAACGAATGCTTTTTTGATTAATATAGGCTCAGCGGTATTTGAATATGGTTTTAAAAAAAGTTCAGTCTATTTTAATGCAGAGCCATTCTTATTTTTAGATATATTTGATAATGATCCATTATTAACAATTGCAAGTGTTGATGCAAGGCGGGAAGAATTAGAGTTGCGTACGAGTTTTTTGTTAGCGCAAGAAGGTAAAAAAAAATATAAAAATAATAATATTGCATTACTCGATGGGCCCCTTATTTTTTCACATTTGCAGACAAAAGAATCAACGTTAAAAAACTATTTTTTAACGTCCTATATCCATATTTTGGAACAATTTTATAAAGAACAAATTCCCGTGATAGGCTATTTGAGTTTGCCAAAAAACAAAGAAATATTGCAGCTTTTAAAAGCTCAAGTAACGAATTTTAAAAAATCTCATGAATGGATATCGCTTTTTGACCATATGATTGATACTATGCTCATCGCGATGTATGTTCCTGTAGGGCATTGTTCAGCGTTTTTTAAAAGTTCTCTATTGATTACAAAAGCATATCCAGAACATCTTGCGCCTTGGTTTTGTTATTATGTTGCGCCACAAGAAATAGTAAGAATAGAATTCCCAGCATATGTCATCTCTGATAGCGTAATGCGTGAGCGCGCACTACAAATGGTTGTTGATCAAATAAAAAAAGGGAATGGATACCCAATAGCTCTAGCAGAAGCTCATATGCAAGCGTTAGTAAAACATGCAGATCGTGATTTTTATTATAATGCTTTGTATAAATATAGTAATGAGTATCATAAAAATCTTACCATGTCTCAAAAAAGTATTAAAAAAAGAACAATGTCTTTTTAAAGGAATGTAATGAATAAAAGCTTAAAAGTAATAGTTCTTGCGCTATTATTGAGTAATTCTTTTGTTGCAAAAGCAGGTGTTTGGGATCTCTTCGTGACCTATTTTTTTTTAAAAGGATTATTTTGCCACAGGGTCGTTTTTTGGAATTCCTGTTCTTGTAAAGAGTGTAAACCCGAAGGATGTGGATGCTTGGACAGAAAGGTTCTAAAAAAACTTTTAAAAGAAAAAACTATACAACAGCAAAAAAAACTTCAAAATACTGAAGATGCAGATATGTGCGCTTTTTAAAGTAAAAGGAAACAATATGAACATAAAAACAATTGTAATAAGCTTATTTTTAATGATTCAAACTAGTTTTTCCGGAGAAAATAATGCAAATAATAACGCAGTAGCGCTAGCAATTCAAGGCGATAATTTATGGCGGAATGAATTGCCAGTATTTAGGGTAGATTTTGCACAATTACAAGCATTGGCAGAACGATTTGTTGTGATACAGTCTTCATGTTCTAAAGCAGAAGCATCAAATGAGACTGCATCAAAAAATTAATAAATTCATAGTATTTTTTTCATGCAATGGTATACTTACAATCTAAGTTATTTCTTAATTGAGCTTAATAAGATTAAAAAAAGCTCAGTTTTTAGTTTAAGGATTTTTGCATGAACAAATCTAAAATTTTAGTAAATCTATTTTTTGTATCATTTTTTTTAAATGCTGATGATCGTGAAAAGCCATTTGCAGATGCAGCAAAAGCTTCTTTTGAATCTTTGAATTCTGATCTTCTTGTGCAGTCATTACGCGAAGAGCGTAAAGCTTTAGAGCAAAAATTAGAAAATGCAAGTAAAACGCAAGCTCAATTAACAGCAGCTCGTGATGCTGATGTTAATGCTTTGGTTGAACAAAAAGAAGCTTTAGAAACACAAAACGAAGATTTAAAAACGCGATTAGAAAAAGTTCTTGAAGAGCAAAAAACATTGCAAGAACAATATAAAAAAGCTGAAGCAGAATATAAAAAAGCTTCACAAGAGTTGCTAGCACTTGTAGAAGCGCATAGTACTTTAGCGGCAAATAATCTTAAAGTTAGAGAATATAGAGATCAGGATGTTAATGCTCTTACCGAGCGTTATGAACAAGCTTTGCAAGATCTAGAAGCAGCTCGCAATCTTATTCTTGAGAATCAAAAAGACCTACAAACGATTGTAGAAGCTGTTTCTGTAGCATTTGTTGGAACAAATTTGTATTCGATGGCTCATGAAAATAAAGAATCAAATAAAGGCAAAGATGTTGCAAAAGAAGATGAAATAAGCAAAACTAAAGACATTAAAGAAACTAAAAAAGAATCTAAATCATCTAAAAAAAGTAAAGATTCTAAAGGTTCTTCTGACGAAAAATAATCTTAAAAAAGGAAAAATATGAAAAAATTATTTTTATTGTTGTTAACTTCTTTTGGTTTGCAAGCAGCGACTGAAGCGGATTGTGTAAATCAAAATGTTTCAGCTGATGAGCAAAGAAAAGCAGTAACTGTTTACTTAAAAATGATTCATGATGAGCTTAACAGATTAACGCAAGAATGTTTGGCAAAAGATGCAGAAATTCAGCAAATGCGTGCTGTTATTGCAGCATTTAAAGAAAATGGTGTTTTGATAGAGATTTCTTTTGAGCCAAATACTGCTCAGAATGCGACTGATCAAGCCCAAGTTCAAGCAGAAGCTTCTCATGATCAAAGCATCAGAACAGAAAATCAATAAGCATTAAAAATATAATTTATAAAATCGTTAGCTTAAAAATAAAAAAGTTAATAATTTTTAAAAAAATTTTTCGAATTCTCGTCATCCTGAGGCGCGATCCAAGCGCCGTGAGGATCCAGGATT
>CAZJPB010000048.1:0-1351 GCA_964547785.1 uncultured Pseudomonadota bacterium
TATCTTGATTCTGCAGTCTGTGATCGTTGCGAACGAGGACCTGGCTTTATCGAAGCTGAAGCAAAAGCTCTATCTCTTTCTTCTTGCGCCGTTTCTAAACTAGCTGCCATTGCCGCTGCCAAATCTGCTTCAAAAGCAGCATCGTCTGCAGATTGCATCGAAAAACTTTGAGCCAAAAACAATACGCTTATCGCAATAATACCTTTATATTTCATACCTTTATCCTTTTTGTTTTTATCATTAACAATATCTCTATTTGAAATTATACAAAAATATAGATCCAAAAACAATGGTTATTAAAAATTTATCATTAAGATGCAGTTAAAGCAGAGGATGACGAGAATTCTAAAGTCCTCCATCACCTAAACCAGCTACTTGCTCTTGACGATATGCAGCCCAGCGAGCACATAATTCGTCTGGAGCACTTAATAAAGGATCATATGCTGAAGCTGCTGATTGAAGCGATTCTGAAACATTATGTGTTGGCGCTGAAGATAACTCTTCTAATGGATCATATTGACCAGTAGCTACTGGCCCTTGATGATATAATGCAGCCAAAGCAGGATCAAAAGAATCTTGAGCCATCAAAGGATCAAATTCTTGAGTTAGCAGACTTGCTTGAGGTTGTTGAAAAGCGCATCCCGTTGCTGAAGGCAACATTTCATCAACTTCTGTTTGAAAAGATAATGCTTCTAGCTCATCATATTCCTCACTACCGCCCTCTACAGACAAATCTACATCTTCTAATTCTCGATCGATTGATGGCATAACATAAGCTGCTGCAGTTGCAGCAGCGCCCTCAAGAACAAACCGTTGCTGCTCTAATGCTTGTTTTTCTACTGTTAAAGCTTCAATTCTTTTTTTTAATGACTCCTTTTCTTTCAATAAAGCTTCTTCTTGTTCTTTTACACGCTCGCGACTCTTTGCAGCAGCTTCTATATTCCTCTGTTTTCTGATTGCTTTTTTTTGCGCAATTGTTAATCTAGGATTTCTCTTAATCTGCATAGCTGGAGGATTTCTTTTTGGTTTTTGAATACGAATAACAGAGGGCTTATAAACCTCTCCATTTAAATTAGCTATATCACTTTTCAATATTTCTAGTTGCCGGCTTAATCCTTCTACTTCACTCACCAAATTATTTCGCTGTATTTTTTCTTGTAGTCGTACATTTACAGATGCTAGCCTATTTCTCTCTCTTCTTTCTTCTTCCTTTTCTTTCTCAGAAAGCCAAGGATCAATTGGCCTTTTTTTCTGTTTTGGTCTCTCACTATGAGTATTGCCTTTTTGCCCACAAAACAAATTCAAACTAAATATCAAAATAGAAAATAAAAATATCTTCTTCATATGATTT
>CAZJPB010000048.1:1451-2750 GCA_964547785.1 uncultured Pseudomonadota bacterium
TTTTTTGTTTCTAAGTTAACGGTATTAGGCTCTATAATTTATCGTGGCGGCAACAGGCAAACAGAATCATGACTTATTCCAATAAAGCCTTCATAAAACAAATCATTCAAAATTTTTCTTATATCTTTTTGTTCATCTAACGCTAATAAATCTTTTATTGGTATTTTTGTTGTTTGCGTCAAAAGCTGAATAATCATCCCTCTGATTTGCCTATCAGAACCTTCAAATCGAGATTGCTTTATGTAATGTTTACTTTTTTGATTTGGATTCTTATAACTTTTTTTCACAAAAACACCGTAATCCATTAACGCATAATACCATTCACGGGGATTAGCGCGATCCAATGTGCACGCAATCAATGGCAGCAACAAAGTATCGGCAACAGCCATTTGTTCATGAAAAAAAATGTGCAAAAAGACTGATCGTATATTTGTTTCGATAAAAACTTCTGGTCTATTAAACGCAAAAACTGTTATCGAAGCCGCTGTCGCAGGGCCTATTCCCTTGCATGTTTTTAAAAAGTTTGGATCATCAGGCAAAGAACCATTCCAATCATTAACAACTTTTTTTGCAAGTGCATGAACTGCAAGAGCTCGTCTGTTATAACCAAGACCATTCCAGAGCAGAATAACCTGATGCTGTGATGCTTGTGCTAATGTTTCAAAATCTGGAAACATTTTTATAAAAAAATCAAACTTTTCAACAACTCGTGCTGTTTGTGTCTGCTGGAGCATGATTTCAGAAATTGCAATACGATACGGCGTAATATTTTCTCGCCATAAAAAATGTCTTTTATTCTTTTTATAAAAAGCTTGTATACTTTTTTGGAATGCATCAATCACGACTGAGTCAATTTCTTGCACATCAATTGCTTTTTTATGCGTATCAAAAAAAGTATGTAAAGGATCATCCAGCTTGATCATCTAACGCTCTTCCTATTTTTAACATAATCATTTTTTCGAGAATCAAAATTTTTGCTGCAGCTTGCTGCACTTCTTCTAAACTAATTGCAGCTATTCGATCTTTAAATGTTTTAAAATAATCAAGTGGAAGGCCAAATCTTTGAACACCAAGATACGATCCTGCTATTTTTTTATTAGAACTAAAATTATCAATCAATCCATTAATAATCGTATGCTTTGCCTGAGTAAGTTCTTCTTCTGTCAATGAATTAATCACCGTTACAATCGTATGCTGAATAACGTCTTTTGCTTCTTCCAGTCGATCTAAAGAAACTGTTGTGCGTACAACAACCATCCCTGGCTGCTCATTGCAACCAACAATTAATGAGCCACCAAT
>CAZJPB010000048.1:2850-6649 GCA_964547785.1 uncultured Pseudomonadota bacterium
TCACCAACAATAGCTAAAGAAGCATGTTCAGAAGCGAATGCGTATTCATAAAATCTTGTTATATCATCTTTTGTAATCGCATTAACACCTGACATCGTTCCCTGTGGATCTTTAGCATAAGGATGATTTTTATAAACAGACTGGCGTATTAATTGATGACAAAATTCTTGTGGCTCATCCCAATAGACTTTTAAATCGGACAGAATATGATGACGAATTTTTTTGATACTCGCATCACTTAGTTCAGCATTCACCAAAAGATCTGCTAAAAACATTAATCCATCTTTAAAATCTTCTTTTAAACAGGTTAACGTTATTGATCCTGGCTGACACGAAAGCGTCATTCCATACTCTTCTACTTTTTGCGCAAACAGATTACCTGGATAGGTCTTTGTTCCTTCTAAAACAACTTCGCATAAAAATCTGTACAATCCCTGCTTATCGCAAGGATCTTCGTATTCGCGTGCTGCAAATGATAGGATGATATCGATTTTTTGCACAACAGCATTATGGATATAGAGTACTGTCGCGCCATTTGAAAGAACTCTTTTTTCTGGAACTTTAAAAACAAAATCCATATCTTCAGGAACAGAAACTTGCAAAGCGTACGAAGGACTTTCTACAGGAGTCGTTCGCATCCTGTGCTCCAAAAGAGCATGATCTTCTTCGTCAGATAATTTTTGTAATGTTTTCCATTCTTTGATCATTGGCTTAGTCATTGGCACAATTTTGCCTTGATGCATCCTAAAATCTAAACAATAATCTTTTAAAAGTTGCTGCACAATCACAACAAAATCTTCTGGCGGATTTGTAAAAGCAAGTTCTTCAAAAATAAGATTTTCGTTACCCGTCAATAAAAAAGATTCACCAATCAATGCTGCTTGATCTGCATAACTTTCTAAAACAGAAAGCAGGCTGACTTTTACCTGTTTATATGCTCGCTTAACTTCTTCTTTTGTAATACCATGATCGATAATATTCTGTATTTCTTCCTGAATCAGGTTATTAATAGTTTCTATAGATTCTTTTTTGTAAGGCTGAAAAGTTATATCAAGCATGGTTATATCTTGCCGCTGATCGATTGCGCAATGCATTTCGCACGCAAGTTCAAGATTATCAACTATGTTAGCATACAATCGAGAAGTCTTTCCCTTTGCAAGCACACAAGCAAGCATTTCATAGATATAACGACCTTGAGGATATTCCTGTGACCCGGGAAGTAAAAAAGTTACGGCTGCTTGCGGTTGCTGAATATCTTGATACAGCGTTATTGAATGCTTTGTTAAATTTTTACCAATATAAAATGATTCTTTTTGATACGATAGATCTTTTGGAATATGACCAAATTGCTTTTCTGCTTCCTGCACAACTTCATCAATCTCAACGTTTCCAACGACTACTAAAACAGCGTTATTAGGAACATAATGTTTTTTATAAAATGCATATAATGCCTCTGAATCGGCATTCCAAAGATCATGCTTAAATCCAATAATAGGATAATGATAGGGATGATCCTTAAAAATTGCAGCATTCATACGACTTAACAACGTGTCAAAAAAATCATCTTTATAAAGTTTTAATTCTTGAATCACCGCGCTCAATTCTGAATTAAGCATTTGACTTTCGAATCGACAGTGCTGCATACAATCAGCTAACAAAAAAAATGATTCCTTCCACGCATTTGCAGGAAAATCAAACACATAACAGGTGTAATCATAGCTCGTAAAAGCATTTGTATGGCCCGACAATTTTGTCGTAACTGTATCAATGTCAACTTCGGAAAGCGTGTTCGTTCCTTTAAAAATCATATGCTCAATAAGATGCGCATAACCGCGCTGGTTGCTCTTTTCGTGCTTGGAACCAACACCATACCACAGATTAATCGACACCTGCGGCAGATCAGTTAATGGTTTAATGAGCACCGTAAGGCCATTAGAAAGTACTTTTTTAAAAACAGGTGTTATTGCAGATTTCATAAATGTTTACACTCGCCCAATTTCTAACAATGCTATGTGCTGTAAATTTAAAATTTTTCGCGCAGCTTCTTTAACCTCTGCAAGTGTAATGTTATTGATTAAAGCAACTCGTTGTTCTAAATAGTCATCTGGCAAATTAAATTTATCTAATTCTAGAAAAACATATCCTGTTCCTCTATTTTTTTCAAACAAATTAACTTGTTCTTCTAACACTGCTTTTTTTGCATGAATTAATTCTTCTTCTGTTAATGAATCAACGATGGTTTTTAATAATTCTACAATTATTTTTTTTGCTTCCTCTTTTTTATCTAAACTCACCATAGTTGAAATAAAAAACGCACCTGGCTGCTTATCTGCCCAATGTGTTGTGCTTCCGTAAATCGAATAGAATAAACCTGTTTTTTCGCGTATTTTAAACAAGCGAGAGGCCATCTGACTATCGCTAAAAATTTGATCAAAAAGAAGTAATTTTTGATAGTCTGGATCTATTCTTGAAATTGATTTTCCAACATAAATTAGCGAAACCTGATCTCTATTTATGACATGTTTAAACGTTTCAGATGTAAGATTTTTAATTTCTGGATAATCAATATCTTTAACTACTTTTGCAGACCATGATCCTAAGGCGCGTTCTAGCTCTTTTTTAATATCATAGTCTCCAAAATCACCAACCAACGCAATGCGAGCCTGGTAAGCACTTATATAATCTTGATAGCATTCGTAAATTTGATCGCGAGTTATTTTAGAAAGACTTTCTTCTGTACCGTAAAAACAAATCGAATAAGGATGATTTTTATAAAGAATCTTGGCAGCAAGATGTTTGCCGTATAAAGATGGCTTATCCCAATACATTTTAAGATTCATAAGAAGCTGATCTCTGACTTTTTCTAGAGCCACGGCTTCAAAAGTTGCATGCATCAAAAGCTCTTGCAGCAACTCTAATGCCTTTGAAAAATCTTCTTTTAAACAACTTACTTCGATAAAGCCAGGCTTTATATCAATTCCAATCCCATTTTTCTCAACTTCTTGAGCAAATAAATGTCCTGGATATTTTTTTGTTCCTTCTGCCATTACCGAAACCATAAAAAGATATAGCCCTGGATATTCTTCTGTACGATAATCACTCGTTGCTTTTAAAGAAAGAATCATTTCTATTTTTGGAATATTAGTATTGTTAAAAGCAAAAACACGCACACCATTTGATAAACTGAATTTTTCAGGCTTTGGATAGTTAAATTTTTTCTTTTCTTTAACCTGCAAAGTAGTTGTATAGCGCTGCTCTTCAACAGGAATCGTTCGCGTACGACCATCTAAAATGCGAGCATCTTCTTGATCAGAAAGCTCCTGCATTTTTTTCCATTCAACTTTTGCTTGATCGGTTAAAGGCAGCACCCTGCCTTTATGCATGACTGAACCATTAAAATATTTTTTTAAAATAAATTGTATCTCTTTTTCTAAGTCCTTAGAATCTTGATTAAGCATTTTAAAAGTGTGCGAAGGATCTTTTGTAAAAAGATAATCTTGCCCAATCGTCATTGCTTGATCAGAAAATGTTTCTAGTGAACTTAATAAGTTTATTTTATACATCTTTTCTGCATACAAAAGATCTTCTTTAGAAATACCATTTTTAATCATATCGTTAATATAATCTTGTATGAGAGAACCGATCTGATCAATGGTTGCAGCATCTTTTGGATAAAAATTTAAAAAAAGCAATCCTGATTCTTCAAAAAAATGTGCTTGCGCTGAAAAATTAGCAACTAATTTAAGATCATCTACTAATGTTTTATACAATAATGATGACTTTCCACCAGCCAACAGAT
>CAZJPB010000049.1:0-6459 GCA_964547785.1 uncultured Pseudomonadota bacterium
TAAGAAAAATTAAAAATAATTTTAAGCCTTGGCTTGCGCTTGCAATCGTTAAAGAGATCATCATTAAAGGACCAGAAAAATTGGAAGCCGATCTTTTTTTGAATGCGGCAGCAAATCCGTTTGCGGTAGAACAAACGAGTTCTTTGGTTAATCGCAGCGATTGTTTGATTGCATCAGAAAAAGAAAGGGCTGGAAAGGCAGGAAAAAGAAATTCTTCTATGCCGATAACGCCACGTTTTTTGCCTTTTGTTTCTTGAGAGCCAACCACAAGATCGATGGTTTGTGTTGTTCCATTACGCTCAAAAGTGATAGATGCTTGCTGACCAGAAAGGGGCTCAAGTGTTTGCATCAGATGTTCTACTTTTTTTGAGACGTCGATGGTATTGATCGTTAAAATTTTGTCACCAGGTTGTAATCCAGCATTTTCAGCAGGCGATTGAGGGAGTAATTTTTTGATAGCGTATGAGCCGCTATTCATCAAAAATGGATTTGAAGGAATGCCTGAAAGAGAGAGTCCGGTTAAGACAACAAATCCAAAAATAAGATTAAAAAGAATGCCACCAAAAACAACAAGAAATTTCTGCCAGTATGGTTTTGTATCGATATACCTTTCAGAGCTTATTCCTTCTGTTTGTCCCATTTCAATTTCGACGTAGCCGCCAATAGGAATTAAAGAAATAGTAAAAAGAGTTTCGCCGATTTTCTTTTTAAGTATTTGAGGGCCGAATCCAATTGAAAAGGTTGAGACGTAGATATTAAAGAGTTTGCAGAATAAAAAATGACCCAATTCGTGAAAGGCAATAACGCCTCCGATGCCAAAAATTCCAGCTAAAATAAAAGGAAAATTGTTAATAATCCAATGTCCATAGGCTATCATAAATACGCTCCTTATGATTGATAGATGAGATCTGATAAGATTTACAACTATAAAAATATAAATAAGGGATAATTTATCAAGGAATTAGGGGTGAGTCTATGTTAAAAAAATCTATATATAAAAAAAATAAAAAATAAGCTCTTATTAAAATGGAATAAAATATTTTTTAGAAAAAAAATATGAATAGAGAAGAGGTGTGCGGTTTTTCTTGAAAAAAATTGAAGAGAGGGTAAACTATCGAAAGACCTTTAAACTAACTATCTTTAAAAAAATGTGTTGTTTAAGTAATTTCGTTTAAGAAATGTATATGTTTAGTACAAGGAAATTTTTGTTCTTTGTTAATTTATAACTATTTAGGACTAAAAAGTTATGCCTACAATCAATCAACTCTGTCGCATTGGGCGAAAAAAGAGTAAAGATAAATCTAAAAGCCCTGCATTACGTAGTTGCCCTCAGTTAAGAGGTGTTTGTACTCGTGTGTTTACGCAAACCCCTAAAAAGCCTAACTCTGCTTTGCGAAAAGTAGCTCGTGTGAAGCTTTCAACTGGTATGGAAGTTACTGCTTATATACCTGGTGAAGGACATAATCTTCAAGAGCACTCTGTTGTTTTGGTCAGAGGTGGTAAAGTAAAAGATTTGCCTGGTGTTAAGTATCATATTGTTCGTGGAGCATTGGATACCGCTGGAGTAGAAGGAAGAAAACAGTCACGTTCACTTTATGGCGCTAAACGTCCAAAAAGTGCTGCAAAGTAAGGATTAATACATGCCACGACGTAAATCGGTAAACTTAAAAAGAGAAATTGGCGTTGATTTGCGCTATTCGTCTCCTGTGTTACAAAAATTTATCAATGTTGTCATGCGACAAGGCAAAAAAAGCATTGCGCGCGCTATTGTGTATCAAGCAATGGATGTCATTGTAAAGAAAAATAATGGTGACAAAGAAAAAGGATTGAAGTTTTTTGAAAAAGCATTTGAAAATGTTATCCCTGTGATAGAGGTTCGTCCTCGAAGAGTTGGTGGTAGCGTCTATCAGATTCCTGTTGAAGTTCGTGCTGATAGGGCTAATGCGCTTGGTATGCGTTGGTTGATTGCTGCGGCTCAATCTCGTTCTGATAAAACTATGGGTCTTCGTCTTGCGCAAGAATTGCTTGAAGCATATGAAGGTCGTGGTGCGGCAGTCAAAAAGAAAGTTGACGTGCATCGTATGGCGGAAGCTAATCGCGCATTTTCACACTATGTTTGGTAATAAAAGGGTCGAGTGTTCATGAGTATTGATTTAAAAAGACATAGAAATATAGGGATAGCAGCTCATATTGATGCTGGTAAGACAACGGTTACAGAGCGAATCTTGTTTTATACAGGTATTTCTCACAAGATCGGTGAAGTTCATTCTGGTGAAGCTATCATGGATTGGATGGAGCAAGAGAAAGAGCGTGGCATAACAATTCAGGCAGCAGCGATTACTTGTTCTTGGAAAGGCACAAGTATTAATATTATTGATACTCCTGGTCACGTTGATTTTACGATCGAAGTTGGTCGTTCTTTGCGTGTTTTGGATGGCATGGTCTCGGTTTTTTGTGGCGTTGCTGGCGTGCAGCCACAATCTGAAACGGTCTGGAGACAGGCTACTCGTTACAATGTTCCATCTATTATTTTTGTAAATAAGATGGATCGTATTGGCGCAGATTACTTTAAAGTTGTTGAAGATATTAATAGTAGATTGCGCGGAAATGCGCTTGCTATGCAAATTCCTATTGGTTCATCTGAAACATTTAGGGGTGTTGTTGATGTTTTAACGGGGCAGATGGTTCTTTTTAGTGATGATGATAAAGGATTTGCAGTAGAATGGCAGCCTGCGTCACCTGAATATGCCGATCAGATTGCAAAAATGCGTATTGCTATTATTGAGCGTGCGTGTGATTTTGATGATTCTTTGGCAGATCGTTATTTAAATGGCGAAGTATTAAAGACTGAAGAGATCAAATTAGCATTGAGAAAAGGTGTGTTAAAACGTGAAGTTTTTCCAGCATTTTGCGGATCAGCCTTTAAAAACAAAGGCGTTCAAGCGATGTTGGATGCGGTAATAGATTATTTACCGTCACCACTTGATGTTCCTGCGGTCGTAGGAAAAAATCCTGCAAACGATGAAGATATCACTAGAAAAGCTGATGTTAATGAGCCTTTTTCTGGTTTAGCATTTAAAATTATGACAGATCCTTTTGTGGGAACTTTGTCATTCGTTCGTGTTTATTCTGGTTGCTTAAAATCAGGTTCTTATATTTTGAATGTTACAACTGGATCAAAAGAGCGTGTAAGTCGTTTAATCAGAATGCATTCTAATAAAAGAGAAGAAATAGATTCAGTTGCAGCTGGAGATATTGCGGCTTTTGTAGGATTAAAAGATATTAAAACCGGTGATTCTTTATCAGATGAAAAACATCCAATATTATTAGAAAAAATAGATATTCCTGTTGCAGTTATTTCTTCTTCTATTGAACCTAAAAATAAGGGCGATTATGAAAAAATGATCATGGCTCTTAGAAAAATGGCTCAAGAAGATCCTTCGTTTAGATTAGCATATGATGAAGAAACAGGCCAAACGGTTATTGCTGGAATGGGTGAGTTGCATCTTGAGATTCAGGTTGATAGGTTGCGTCGCGAGCATAAAGTTGAAGTAGAGCCTGGAAAGTTGCAAGTTGCTTATAAAGAAACGATTCAAAAGCCAGTTGAAATTGAAGGAAAATATATTAAGCAATCTGGTGGTCGTGGTCAATATGGGCACGTTTGGTTAAAGCTTGAGCCTCTAGAGAGAGGAGAAGGTTTTAAATTCGAAAATAAGCTTGTAGGTGGTTCTATTCCTAAAGAGTTTGTTCCTGCTATCGAAAAAGGGTTATTGGAGGCTGTTGCAAATGGGGCCCTTGGAGGTTATCCGGTTGTTGATGTGAAAGCGATTGTTTTTGATGGTTCGTATCATGATGTTGATTCTTCTGAAATAGCATTCAAAATTGCTGCAGCAATGGCATTCAAGGATGGTATGAAAAAAGCTTCACCAGTTTTGCTTGAGCCTATAATGAAGGTTGAAGTGGAGACACCGGATGATTATATGGGTGATGTTATTGGTGACTTAAATTCTCGTCGTGGTAGAATCTTAGGTATGAATGAAAAAAATGGTATGCAATTGATTCATGCAGAGGTTCCTTTGAGAGAGATGCTTGGTGGTTATTCAACGGTTCTTCGTTCAATGAGTAAGGGGCGTGCTACCTATTCTATGGAATTTGAATGTTACAGGGAAATGCCAAAGAACGTAGAAGAAGAAGTGTTAAGTAAAAAATAGAAGTTGTAGTTTAAGAATTTGTCAGGAGTTAAGAATGGCAAGAGATATATTTGAACGTAAAAAGCCGCATGTTAATATCGGCACCATTGGTCATGTCGATCATGGAAAAACAACTTTAACAGCAGCTATTACTAAAGTTTTGGCTGATCGTGGTATGGCAAACTTTAAAGCATTTGATGAAATTGATAATGCTCCAGAAGAAAAAGCACGTGGTATTACTATTGCAACGTCTCACGTTGAATATGAAACTGCAAAACGACATTATGCTCACGTTGACTGTCCTGGTCACGCTGATTATGTAAAAAATATGATCACTGGTGCGGCGCAGATGGATGGTGGTATTCTTGTTGTTTCGGCTGCAGATGGCCCTATGCCACAAACAAGAGAACATATTTTGTTAGCAAAAAGCATTGGTGTTCCTGCGCTTGTTGTGTTCTTAAATAAAGTAGATATGGTCGATGATCCTGATATGGTTGATATGGTTGAAGAAGAGATTAGAGATCTTCTTTCTAAGTATGATTTTCCAGGGAAAGAAATTCCAGTAATTCGTGGTTCAGCTTTAAAAGCTTTGAATGGTGAAGCTGCTGGCGTTGAATCGATTATGAATTTAATGAATGCAGTTGATTCATATGTTCCAGATCCTGTTCGAGCTCTTGATAAAGATTTCTTGATGCCTATCGAAGGTGTTTTTACTATTTCAGGTCGTGGTACTGTTGCGACAGGACGTGTTGAGCGTGGAAAAGTAAAAGTTGGTGATGATGTTGAAATTGTTGGTCTTGGAAAGTCTTTCAAAACTACTGTAACTGGTGTTGAAATGTTCAAAAAAACATTGAACGAAGGTTTTGCAGGGGATAACGTAGGACTTTTATTGCGTGGTATCAAAAAAGAAGATATCGAACGTGGTATGGTTGCAGCTAAGCCTTCAAGCATTAAACCGCATAGAAAATTTAAAGCAGAAATTTATGTTTTAAGTAAAGAAGAAGGTGGAAGGCATAGTCCGTTCTTCTCTGGATATCGACCACAGTTTTACTTTAGAACGACAGACGTTACTGGAGTGGTGACTCTTGAAGCAGGTCGTGAAATGGTTATGCCTGGTGACAACGTTACGGTTAGTGTTGAGTTGATTACTACTATCGCAATGGAAAAGGATTTACATTTTTCTATTCGTGAGGGTGGTAGAACTGTTGGCTCTGGTGTTGTGACTGAGATTATTGCGTAGGACTGATAGATGAAAAAAACAAAGATTCGTTTAACGCTTAAATCGTATGATCATCAATTATTAGACAAAGCTATTAAAACTATTTGTTTGACAGCAAAAAGAACTGGAGCAACACTTGTTGGTCCAGTTCCAATGCCAAACAAAAAGCGTTGTTTTACGGTATTGAGATCTCCTCATATTGATAAAAAATCTCGTGAGCAGTTTGAATTGACGACTCATAGACGTATTTTAGATATTGTTACGCCTTCAGATCAGACAATGGATGCTTTGATGAAGTTAACAATATCATCTGGTGTTGATATTGAGATTAAGTAGTCTATGAGTAGTTTAATAAAAAAACAGCGGAAGGTTTTTTATGGTTGATGGTTTTTATGGGAAAAAAATTGGGATGACCCAACTTTTTTCAGAAAGCCAGGTTATTCCTGTAACAATAATTGATACATCATTTTGGTATATTACCGAAATTAAAACACAAGAACGTGATGGTTACTGTGCTGTTCAAATTGCAAAAGTAAGAAAGCGTTATGAACAAGATGCTTTTTCTTTTGATTGGCTTAAAAAGAAAAAAAACTTTTTTTTACATATAAAAGAAGTGCGCGTAAATGCTTTGCCTGAGGGCTTAGTGATTGGTTCTGTTGCAGATTTTTACAAAATTTTTGAATCAGGACAAAAAATAGATGTCACTGGTATTACCAAAGGTTGTGGTTTTGCGGGTGTTATGCGTAGGCATCAATATTCTGGTGGTACAAAAAGTCATGGTAATATGATGGGTAGACGTCCAGGTTCTATTGGATCTTTAACAAAAAGTGGACATGTGATTAAAGGTAAAGCGCTTCCTGGTCATATGGGTGTTGATAATCGTACAATTAAGAATCTTGAAATTGTTAAAATTATGGCAGAAAATAATGCGGTTGCGATTAAGGGCGCAGTGCCTGGAAAAGCTGGTTCATTAGTATTTGTGCGTAGGCATGTGGGATAAGATATGAGTGAGCAAAAAATCAAAAATCAAAATCAAGTAACAGGTGTTGA
>CAZJPB010000050.1:0-6267 GCA_964547785.1 uncultured Pseudomonadota bacterium
GCTCCCTGAGGATGACGAGAGTTCGAAATTTTTTTTAAAAATTATTAACTTTTTTTATTTCTAAGCTGATGGTGTTATGTTATAAAATAATTTTTTTTAAAAAAAAGACCGTGTTTTTTACGCACGGTCTTTTTTTTAAAATTATTATACTTTAATTATTCTTGATCACGTTGTCTAAATGGCTTTCTTGGTCCTGAAAACGATGAATCTGAAGAACGTTTTTTAAAGTCGCCATCACGTTTAAAAAATGGCTTATCATTTGATCTAAAATTTGAGCGTGATTTAAAATCACCACCTCTATCTTCACGCGGAGTAAAGTTAGAATCTCTATCAGAAGAGAATGGTTTGCGAGGACGTCTTTCTGAAGATTCAGCGTTTCCATCTTGTCGATCTCTTTTAAAGAATGGTCGATCTGATGAATCTGATCTGCGATCTGAAAAAGGTCTATCAAAACTGCGAGGTTTTCTATCAAAAGTTCTTTCAGATCTTTCTGGTCTTTCTGAGCCTTCGCTGCCATCACGATCAAATGAACGACGAGGTCCGCGTTCGCGACGATCACCGCCACCAAATCCGCTGTCACTACGTCTATCGTTTCTGCCTCTGCTAAATCCACCGCCACCACGACGATCTCTATTGCCGCCGCTGCGGCCACCGAATCCACCACTACGACCACCGCCACTTCTGCGAGCAGGACGTTCTGATAATTGTGCACGATCACTGTCGCTGATTCCTTGAGATGAATTTGCAAAACGATCAATGATCATCCAGTTTCTTTTTTCTTTGTTCGTTACGAGACATAAAGAAAAACCTTCAGCTCCAGCGCGACCAGTACGGCCAATTCTGTGAATATAATCTTCTGGATTTTGCGGAAGATCAAAGTTAATAATATGGCGAACACTTGCAATATCAATCCCTCGAGCAGCAATATCAGTTGCGACTAAAATTGGATAGGTTGCTTTTCTAAAAGCAGTAATAACACGTTCACGTTTGTTTTGACGTAAATCACCGTGCAAAGCAATAGCTTTAAATCCAGCATCATTGAGTTTGTGTGCTAAATTTTCGCTGCTCCATTTTGTTTTTACAAAAACAATAATTGATTCTTTGCGTTCTTCAAGTTGTTTGATGAGCGTTGTTTCTTTTTCGTTATCTGCAACAAAAATAACTTCTTGTTTGATTTTAGAAACAGGAGATGATTCTTTGCCGATTGCAATACGTTCTGGATTCTTTAAAAAGCGTGAAGCAGTTTTTAAAATGTTTGATGGAATCGTCGCGGAAAACATGACTGTTTGATGATCTTGAGGTAATTGTTTTACGATTTGATCGATTTGGCTTTCGAATCCCATATCAAGCATTCTGTCAGTTTCGTCAAGCACTAAAAAGTGAGTAGCATTGGTTCTGATAGTTGATCGAGAAATGTGATCAATAATACGTCCTGGCGTTCCGATAAAAATACGGGTTTCGCGATTACGCAATTGACCAAGTTGTTTGATAAAAGATTCGCCACCGATTAAAAGCGCTGTTTTGAGCGCTGATTTTGGTCCTAATAATTGACGAACCATGTGTGCAACTTGTTGTGCTAGTTCTCTTGTTGGAACAATAACTAAAGCTGTTTCAGATTCGTTTTCGAGTAATCTTGTAATTAATGGAATAGTAAAAGCTAATGTTTTGCCGGTACCAGTTTGAGCTGAGCCAAGAACATCTTTTCCGGCTAATGTCAAAGGTATGGTTTGAGCTTGTATTGGGGTTGGAGTAGTAAAAGTTAGTTTGTCCAAAGATGCTTGTATAATGGGATTGAGCCCCATTTCTTTAAAAGAATTCATGCATTCCCTTATTGTAAAGGTACCTCCATCGAGCCTAGAGCGCGGGGTACGTGATTAGAAAGATCACAAAAAAGTACCGAAAGCAATAGGTTTTTACAACAACTCGATAGATTTTGTGCATTAATAAAGAGTATACCATATATATTTTATAAAAAAAATGAAGAATTTTATCGTATTTTTTTATAGTTTGTCTTGCCAGAAATAAGCTTTTTATGATTTTTTTATACCGTTAAAAAAGAAGAAAGTTATAAGGGAAAGATCGATTATAATTTTTAAAGTGGTATAATTTTACTGATAATTTTAGTTTTTTATAAAACTGGTAAAGAAGAGAACATGAAAAAATATTTTTTAATAAGCTTGAGTTTTTTATCTTTCAGCTTAAAGGCTTTTGATCAAGCAGCTTTTTTAGAAGGGTTCAAAGATACTGTTCAAAAAATAAAGCATACATTTTATAGACAAGCAGCGCGACTTGGAGCGGCATCAAGAATAGGGTTATGTCACGAAGGGCCATTAACTGCGCTTCCTGCATTGCATCAAGCAGTTTTGAGCGGAGATTTAGTCAAAGTAAAAGAAATTTTGCATTTGCCAGGAACATCAATAGAAGTAGTTGATGCAAACGGTATTACTGCTTTGCATTGGGCAGCTTTTAAAAATCATTATGATATTGCGGTTTATTTAATTCAAAATGGTGCAAAAATTGATGCAACAGATAATAATGGCTGGACGCCTTTGCATTATGCTTCAGAACGCGGACATTATGAACTTGTCGTTTATTTAATTAATAAGGCAGGCGCTAACAGAAGAGCTCGTACTAATAAAGGAGCTACTGCTTGGTGGATTGCGCAAGATAGACGAGTATTAGAATTTTTAGGTGGACCAACAAAGGATGAAAATAAATTGCCTTTTGTTGTCTCTCAAAGTATACAAAATCAAAAATAATAGATGCATGATAAGGCGGTAGGTATGGGACAAGTGCAGCTTAATCTTTCTCGCAAATGGCGTTCAAAGCAGTTTGATACAGTTATTGGACAGGAATTATCTTTGCGCATTTTGCAAAACAGTTTATATGCAAATCAATTTTTCCCGGTCTATCTTTTTGCCGGACAAAGAGGTTGCGGAAAGACTACGACTGCTCGTATTTTTGCTGCAGCATTAAATTGTCAGGCATTAAGTGAATTCCAGAAAAATCCAAAAGCGCATAAAATCCCTTGTTTGGCGTGTGATTCATGCAAAGCAATGACTGAACAACGTCATCCAGATTTTATAGAAATTGATGCAGCTTCTCATACAGGCGTTGATAATGTTCGTTATATTATTGAATCGGCATCCTTGCTTCCTGTGCTTGGTCAAAAGAAAATATATTTAATTGACGAAGCTCATATGCTTAGTAAGGCGGCATTTAATGCTTTTTTAAAAATTTTAGAAGAGCCGCCAGCATCAGTCTTATTTATATTGGCAACCACTGATCCACATAAAATTATCGAAACCGTTCGGTCTCGTTGTTTTACTATTTTTTTTAATGCAGTTTCGGCAGATATTGTCGTAAAACATTTGTTGTTAGTCTGCAAAGAAGAAGCAATAGAAGCTCAAGAATCAGCTTTGTACGTTATTGCAACAGAGACAGAAGGCTCTGTCAGAGATGCACTTAATTTACTCGAACAAGTTCGTTTTTCTCACACAAGTGTTACGGTCCAAGCAGTGTTGAATTTATTGGGTCATATGCCAGAAGCAGCACTCCTTGCTATTTTTGAAGAAATCATAGGCAGTGATATTCAAAATCTTTTAACTGCTTTGCATCATCATGAATATCAAAAATATGTCGCATTACTGGTATGGAAAAAGAGCACTGATCTGGTTCGTACATTTTTGTGGATTAAGCAATCGATACCTTATGTTCCACTTTTCGAAGATGATAATCGTGTGCGTCAGATTGCTCAAAAAGTTTCGATTGAATGGATAGTAAGTGCCTTACAGATTATGTATCGATATGAATCATTGCTTATAAAAAGTACTGTTTCTATCAAAATTTTAGAAATGTTATGTATCGAATTATGGTATAGCAATAAAAAAAAAGATGAACCATCTGTACAGTCATATAAAAATATAAAAAATGATCAGGAGCAGATTGTTGTCAATCCTGTGCAGAATATGCAAAGTGAAGTCAAAGAAGATGATCGCTGGCAAAGATTTATAGCATCGATTGAAAAACTTTCCGATCCGTTGTTGCAATCTATTTTTAAACAAGCGCGTTCTGTGCTTCCAGCGCAAGATGAAAACATTATAAAAGTTTATTTTTCGCAAGAAGCTACTTTTTTTAAGGAATGGTTGATTGATACAAAATCTGTGTGGCAAAAGCTTTTAGAAAGTATTTTTGGTGATGCAATAGAATTACAAGCTTTTTTTGATCAAAAAGAACCAGTAAAACCATTGACGCCAAAGCCACAGACAACATTTTCTGTTGAAAAAAAAAATAATGAAACACCTGTAAAACATACGAATGCATCAGTTACTTATAATAAAAAAGAAATAATAGTAGATATATCAGATTCACAAAAATGGAAGAAAGCACAACAACTACAAGAAGCTTTTGGCGGTGTTGTAATTGCTATACCTGAGGAAGAAATAGATGGCAAAAGTGGGCAGTAAAGTAGTTATTATCGGTAGAACTAATGTTGGCAAATCGACCTTATTTAATCGACTTTCTACATCAGTAAAAAGTATAGCGCTCGATTATTTTGGCGTTACGAGAGATTTTATTTACGATACCGTTGCATGGAAAGATGCACAGTTTGAATTGATTGACACCGGTGGTATCGATTTTAAAAAAGGATTAGATGTTTTGACAGAAGCAGTCAGAGAGCGTGCAATCAAAGTTTTGAACGAAGCCGATGTCGTTCTTTTTGTCTGTGATGGATCAGTTGGTGTGCTTGCAGAAGATGATGCGCTTGCGCGTTTTGTGCATAAGTTAGGTAAACCTTCGATGCTTTTGATTAATAAATCGGATTCAAAAAAAGCGCAACATTTTTTAGATGAATTTTATAGACTCGGATTCAAGCATGTTATGGAAATTTCTGCGCAGCATGGATTGCAAATAGCAGAGCTTTTAGATCAAGTGATTGAGCTATTGCCAGAAGAAGAAAAAAAACAACCGGAAGAATCTTTGTATAAAGTTGTATTGCTTGGAAAACCGAATGTTGGAAAATCATCGCTCATGAATTTATTGGTCGAAAAAGATCGATCATTAGTTGCAGACATTCCAGGAACCACGCGCGAAGCAATAAGTGATACGATTCATTTTTATAAAGAAACGATTCAAGTAACAGATACCGCAGGATTGCGACGCAAAAGTTCTATTAACGAAAACATTGAGCAACTCATGGTTAAGAGTTCTTTGACTGCCGTTAAGCACGCAGACATTGTTCTTTTGTTGATTGATGCGCAAGAGCGGGAGCTTTCGCAGCAAGTTTTAAAATTGTTAGCCTATGCATTTGATGAAAACAAAGCAGTTATTTTGCTTCGCAATAAGCAGGATCTTTTGACTGATGATATTCAGGCAGATTGGAAATTTGATATAGGCGCTTACGAATATATGCTTAAAAAAGTAGAAATTTTAAATATTTCGTGCGAAACAGGATATAATATTGGAAAAATTATGCCGTTAGTGCAAGAAGTATGGCAACGTTATTCAACGACTTTTTCTGCAACAGAATTGACTGTGTTGTTAAAAGAAGCTCTCGATCGCACACCTTTGTATAATGGTGGTCGTCGATTAAAACTTTTTTCTGCAAAACAATTTGGAAAAAGACCACCTTTAATTCGTTTGAATGTTAATGAACCAGCATGGTTTGGCGATAGTCAGAAAAGTTTTTTTGAAAATATTTTACGTAAAGAGTACAACCTTAAAAGTATCCCCGTTGTATTTGCTGTATGCAAAATGCAATTTAATTAAAGACCGCTGTTTTGTAAAAAAGCAGCACTGTAAACAAAAGGAGCTTGTATGAATATCAGAATTGCATTCAGAAACATGGATCACTCAGCATCAATAGAGGCATATGCTCAGAAAGAATTAGAAAAAATCTTTAAATTTTTAAAAAACGAGAATGATTTAATTCATCTGGATTTGGTGCTTGATGCAGCGCGTGTTCATCATCACCATCATGTTGAGCTACGACTTAACAGTAAGCATTATCATTTAATAGCGAGTCACGAAGGTGCTGATTTGTATCAAGAAATTGATAGAGTCATTAAAACTATGATTCAAGAAATTAAAAAAGAAAAAGAAAAAAATCTTGATAAACGTAATCATCCGCAACATAAAAAAGATATGTTTTTTCAAGATGAATTGCCAGATGATGAGATAGCTGAGTAAAAAACATAGTTTATAAGGATATTATTTTTAAAAAAAATATTGAACTCTCGTCATCCTCAGGAACGAAGTGACGCAAGG
>CAZJPB010000051.1:0-4490 GCA_964547785.1 uncultured Pseudomonadota bacterium
GATACAGTAACCCAAAAACTATACTTTATAAATCCTGGATCCTCACGGCGCTTGGATCGCGCCTCAGGATGACGAGAATTCGAGAATTTTTTTAAAAATTATTAACTCTTTTATTTCTAAATTGATGGTCTTATGCTGTAGTAATTACTATTTATACAGCTTGCACGTATTTGTTCGATGAATTAAAATAATGATGTATATTTTTTCTTTTTAAAACATAAAACTATAATTCCATGATTCGTATTTTATCATTACAAGATATTCAAAAGATTGCTGCTGGTCAGGTTATTGAGCGCCCTGCGCATATTATAAAAGAATTGGTCGAAAACAGCATCGACGCTGGAGCAACATGTATCGAAATTTCTGTTCATGATGGTGGCAAGTCGCGTATAAAAATTACAGATAATGGCTCTGGTATGTCTTTTCCTGACGCTCGCATGTCTATTCAAAAACATGCAACGAGCAAACTAAAAAGCTTTGATGAACTTGCACACCTTGCTACTTTTGGATTTCGCGGCGAGGCTTTAGCCTGCATTAGCCACGTTACAAACATGACGATTGCAACAAAACAAAAAGACGCTCTTGAAGGAATTGAGCTTATCATTCAAGAAGGTTCTATTATTTCTGAGAAAATAATGAGCAAAAATCATGGCACCACCATTACTGCTGATAACATTTTTTGCACTATTCCTGCACGAAAAAAATTTTTAAAAACAACTGCAACTGAATGGAACCAAATACTCATGCTTTTTAAAGCATTCTGTTTTTCTTATCCTTCAATTCATTTTATCTTGATACATAATGATGCTCCAATCTTTAATTGCCCTTCTTTAACTTCATTACAAGATCGATGCGATCAGCTTTTAGAAACAAATATAACATCACATTTACTTTCTGTTTCGCTTACTACAGAAACTGATATAAAAATTACCGGCTGCATCACTAATCAACAGTATGGCCGCTATGACCGCGCTGGTTTTTATTTTTTTGTTAACAAAAGATATGTTAAAAATTATCAACTTGCTCAAGCTGTAATGCGTGGTTATAACAATACTTTGCGACCACAAAACTATCCTGTTGCTATTATCGATATCACTTTGCATCCAGAACATGTTGATAGTAATACAAATCCTAAAAAAGAAGAAGTTGCTTTTTTATATCCTCATCGTGTTGAACAAGCAATTGCTCAAGCGATCAAAAATACTTTATTGAACACTTCGATAACGCAACTAAATGAGACAATAGCATACAAAAAAACTTTTTATACACCTCTAAATATGCCTCTAAATGCGCCTCATTTTTTTGAAGAGAAAGAGCAATCTGTTTTTGTTCCTCAACACATAGAATTTACAAAACCAGCACCAGATCACTGCATCAGCGAAACGCCTACTTCTATCACAGAACAGATCGATATAACGACATATAAAATTATTGGACAATCTTTGCAAACGTATATTCTTTTAGACCATCCAGAAGGCTTATTGATGATTGATCAACACGCTGCTCATGAACGAATTTTGTACGAAGAAATTGCAACACATTTTAACGCAACAGAAGTTGTTCCTTTGTTGTTTCCGATTATCATTACGCTTACTTTTAACGATATACAATTGCTAGAAAATTATCTTGTATTGTTAGCTCAACATGGAATTATGATTGATGTTTTTGGTAAAGAACAGCTGCGCATCACAGCATTGCCAGTATATGCAAAAGAAGTGCCTTTACAAGAGCTTTTAGATGATCTACTGATTTGGATTACAAAAGAAACTTCTGAAAATTTAGACGATGTTGTAAAAAAAATAACTGAAAAATTACGCGCTCAACTTGCTTGCAAAGCTGCTGTAAAAGCTGGCGACGAACTTACTGTAGCAAAAATGCAAAAACTTATACAAAAATTGCATACCACAAAAAATGCTCATTCATGCCCGCACGGACGGCCGACACAATGGCTGCTTTTTACGCATGATATCGAAAAAAAATTTAAAAGAATTGCCTGATTTTTTTAAATTTTACACTTTAGAAAAATCAAGAAGAACAATACATAAAAGAGCTTCTTGAAGGTAATTTAAAATTACTTTGGAATGATGAAAATGAAATTTGATTATCCTGAAGGTGCAACACCACTCGAACATGATGAAATAAAAAATCTTATACCCTTACACATTACAACTCAAGATCAATTAAATGAATGGGAACAAAAAAATATTTTATGTGCTGAAAATCTTCGGCTTGAAAATAATGATTCATCTTCGAGATCGTCATCCTGAGGCGCGATCCAAGCGCCGTGAGGATCCATCAGCCGTCGCGCAAAGCGCTATGGCCAGATGTCGCGTCGTAGTGAAATGAAGACGGACAGGGTTACTAAAATTAAAAATATAATAATCACAAAAAAATTCTCAATTTTTCATCATATTCAAAATCAGAGTACCACCAGAACGCTAACTTCGACGCGCAAATTTATAAAACACTACTGTTTTAAACCAAAGCAAAAATAGATTAATTTTAAAATATACTTTATAAATCCTGGATCCTCACGGCGCTTGGATCGCGCCTCAGGATGACGAGCATTCGAAAATTTTTTTTAAAAATTATTAATTTTTTTATTTCTAAGCTGATGGCGTTATGCTATACCAGAACAATATACATTCAAGCTTTAAAAAAAGCTGATCAAGGCGATTATAAAGATTTAATTATTTTTTCTAGATCATAAAAGAGAAAAGAGTTTGCACAACAACACAAACTCTTTTCTCTTTTGTAAGATTATTTTTCAGTTAAAGCGCGATAAATAAAACCCATATACAAATAACCAAAAGGCGCAGTAATAACAGACGCTATCGATTGTTGCAAAAGCGACTGATGAACACTCGCTACACCAAATACTCCAAGAAAATTTATGATAACTGCAGAAATTGGCATAATAATGCAGGCTAATAAAAAGAGTGCTCCTAATAATTTAATTCGCATGCCACTAACTAATGTTTGTCCCATCGCAAGTGCCGCACGAATCGTTGTTTGTGGCTTATCAACTAAACAAAAAAGAGGAAAAAGATAACTGACCAACCAATAACCAAATGCTCCTGCTATCACGATCATACTTGTCATGCCCATCATAATACGCATTAGTCCTACGCCAAGAAGATGTTTGATTATCATAACCGCAGGTACTGATAAAAATGCGATACCAACAAGCATAGAAAGTGCATAGAGAAGGATTATTAAAAATGTTCCCATAGCACGAAAAATGACTTTTGTATCTTCTAAAAACAATCCCAAATGTGCGGTATCTTTATCTTTTATGTTCAAAACTATTCTAATGAAACCGCAAAGAACAAAAGCATAGAGCACCCAACAAACAAGAAGCGTAAGAAGCATAATTAACAAAAGATGTTTTGGCGTGTTTTGAAGATGGGCTGATATTTTTTCTAAAACAAAATGCGCTTGTTGCATGACTGGCTGTTCAGCCATATCTAATTTAACGGTAACTTGTTGATATATTTCTAATTTTTGAGCAACCATGCGCGGAACATATTCTCGCACATAATGACTTACGCCAACGACGAGACCTGCTGCTAACAAAACCATCCAATGCTTTACGTATGCAGAGCCAGCAAACCCAACTGCTTGCCTTATCGAAAATTGAGACATATTAAAACTCCTTTTTTAAGTAATTACTAAAATTTTAAAGCTGAGAAAATATTTTTAAAAAAATCAACAAGCGAAGGTGATCCTAATTTTATAAGTCCATAATTTATAAAAAGAAGGCCTAAAACAAGCGTTAAAAGGCGAATAGTAACCCATCCATTACCCATTAAAAAACACAAACCTATCGCTATTAAAATGATCCCTTTACTCTGTTCTATCTTCATACTTCCTCTTTTTAATTAAAAACATTAAGGCTATTTATTCAAAATAGTATATATATTATTTTAATAAAAATAGAAAAATCAAGAATTAATTTTATTGACTTTACTTCTTGTCTTTGAATATAATTTCAATTAGGAATATTGTCGATTGTTGTTATGGAGTTTATTATGAAAATAAAATTAATATCATTAATTTTTAGTCTATTTTTAATAGTATCATTTAATGATTTTTTAAAATCTGCTTCTGAAGCAGGCTATCTACCTGAATCTGCTTTTGAAGTCGATGATTTAATAAGTACTTTAATAGATAAAGGAACCTCAAAAACAGAATTAATCGCGATGAGTTTCGATGAATCTTTAATTGACAAAATATTACGTAAAAAACAACAAGAATTAAATGACATAAGACTTCAAATTCTAATTCAAGATAAAGTTAATGATGAAACTCAATTTACAAAAGAAGATATTATAGAATTATTTACACAAGCTTTAGAACTTGAAGCAAAAGGATTACTTGGGTCTGCAACCGCTGAGAACCATATATTGCCTGAATTAGAAAAAAGAAGAGACGAGAGAAGAAGAGACGCTAAAAAAGCAGCTTCTCCGTATGGTTTTGACACTACAAGG
>CAZJPB010000051.1:4500-4790 GCA_964547785.1 uncultured Pseudomonadota bacterium
ACACCAACAAGAACAAACCCTTTGGCCTCTGGCAAACCTGAAATAGATAGATCTTTAAAACCACAACAAGTTTCAGCAGGACCAGCAGTATACCAACAGCCAAGAGTTCCTACTGCCGAAGCAGCTGCAGCTGCTTCAAGCATGCTTGGCATAATGCCGGGTGCAAGCGTTGATGTTTTAAGCACAGGTTTGTATAAACCTTTTGATGAACAACAATCAGCTCCAGTAGCAGCACAACTAGATCAAGTATCAACCGCTCCTGCTGTTCGAAGAGTTGTTGTTCAGCAAGC
>CAZJPB010000051.1:4800-6104 GCA_964547785.1 uncultured Pseudomonadota bacterium
CCTCCAGTTCCCGGATGGAATCCATTTGATCCTTCTGTTGATCTTGCAAGACAAGTAGTGTCGCCATCAACAGTGCCAGCAGCACAACAAGCAGCAAAACCTGTATCAAAACCAGCAGTATACCAACAGCCAAGAGTTCCTTCTGCTTCTGTAGCAGCAAAACCAGTAGCTGCAACGCCAGCGCTAAGACCAGCAGTAGATCAAAAACCTTTAGATTTTAATGATCCTTTTGGTATTTTGGCCATGGATGATTTTGATGAGCCAGCTCCTATGTCTGGGCAAGGCACTCGTTTAGCAGATATGGCTGCAGCTGCTCATAGTAAACCATCAGCTTTTATGAAAGCTTACATGGCAGAAGGAATTAATTTCGAAAAAGCAAAAAAACTTTTTGACAAAAAATGCCAACAATTTGGTATCGATCTGCAAACTGCAGATACTTTTTTATGGAAATCTGTTCAAATAGTAAATCGCTATTTTAAACATTATGAAATTACAATTAATTTAGAAAACTTTGTAAAAAATGTATTTACTGAATATGAGAAAAAAATAGAAACATTTCTTACACAATTTTCTGCAACAGATCGTGCTGCTCAAGAATTATTTATAAAAGCAAAATTTCTTGAATTCTTATTTTTTGTAAACATAAATAAATATCTCAATGATAGGTTTTATGTTACAAACAACTTACAAGAACTCGCTATCGAAACAATCATGACGAATGATTTTTTTAATACAATAAAAGAAACTTGTTCATTCACAGTAAAGCTTACAGATCCTGTATTAGCTTCTAATATCAGTCAAATACCAGCATTTGGTTTTGATAGTGAAAACGCATCTTCAAATCGCAAATATGTAAGCAATTTAGTAAAATTAAAAGGTCAAGATATTTTTAAACAAAATCCCGAATTAATTTTAATTGCTCGTATGATTATAGAAATTGGACTCTATATTGAAAAATACAATTTAGCTAGCGATCCTAGTCGATTCAATATAGAATTTTTTATAGAACAAACATTTAAGAATTTTTTAGAACTATACAAAGAAATTTTAACAAAAAATAAACAAATTCTTGATTAAGACCAGAAGTTACGCAGGTTTCCGCGAACGTGATATAGTCATACTATAAGCTCCTAATATATATGATTTTTAAGATCTGAAGGCCTTTGGGTACTCGTGCTTACTATACACGAGCTAAATGTCGTTTGAATTTTCTAGAAAAAAATCTTCAACTTAAAAACATATTACCACTCTCGTCATCCTCAGGGAGCAACGCGACCGCAAGGATCCATCAGCCGTCGCGCACA
>CAZJPB010000052.1:0-5988 GCA_964547785.1 uncultured Pseudomonadota bacterium
TTCTTGTAGCTGGATTGCTTGCAAGAACTAAGGCAGATGATTTTTTAGTAAAAAAAAGTGCGTGTTGTAGCCAGGAGCTTTCTGTTTGTATGTTTTGCAATAACCAAGTGTCAATTGATGTTGTCTTCCACTCAGCATTAAAAGCTTTAAGATTACGCGCGGCATCGATCCAGATATAATGTTCGTGATGATACAAGGTGCTTTGCAGTATTGTTTCAAGCAAAGGTAAGGAGAGTGGCGCGTTAATCTGTTGTTCGGCAGCGAGGAGCAGATCTAAAGCTTCTTTTTTTTCTATCACACAAAGAAATGCTTGATTGTTCCCTGCTGCAATAAGACTTGCTCGAATAAGTGTGTTGATCCAGTCGCAAGAAGCTTGAGTAGTCGGCGTAATGCGATGCAGGCTCACAAAATTTTTTTGCAATGTTTCGTGATGAACGAGTATAAAAACAGCAACAATGAGCGGGAAAAAAAGAATCAAAAGTGTATTGATCGTATTCATTTTTGCATAAAAAGTGATGATTGTAAGTGAACAGTAACTATAAAAATAAGCTAGCAATGGTTTTTGGTTGTCTTGCTGTAACCATGCTGAAATGTAAAAAATTGCTGCGCTGCATAATAAAATTTCAACAGCATCTTGCCAGCGAAATATGTTCAAATACCAGCCAAATGGAATATGCGGTGTCATATAAAGCTCCTTTTTTTAGATAATTTTTATATAAACTATAAGCTTTATCATATAAAACTTGCAACTTAAAAAATAATGTAATGTTTAAAAAGCGTTTCTTTCGCGATCGTCATCCTGAGGCGCGATCCAAGCGCCGTGAGGATCCAGGATTTATAAAGCAATAATTAAAATCAATTCATTTTTGTTCTGCTACGTTGTGACATATGGCTATAGTACTGTGTACGACGGCTGATGAATCTTTGCGCTACTTTGTTCCTGAGGATGACGAGAATTTTTTAAGTTGAAAATTTTATGCTATAAGTCCTGGATCCTCACGGCGCTTGGATCGCGCCTCAGGATGACGATCGTGGAGGAAAAATTTTTTAATATAAGTGCCAGTGAATTTTTAAACTGAAGTTTTTATGTTAAAATTTGTCTTTGATAGTTTTTTGAAGATTATTTTTTTGAAATTTGTTATTCTTTATAAAAATATTTTTAGTAAAGGATAACAAATGAATAAAAATCTATTAGTAGTTTTTTTAATGAGCTTAGTTTTTAATAATTTTGGTGCGAATGAACTTTATCACGGAGGATGTCAACCAAAATGGCGTGAGGCAATTGAACGATTAGTAGCACAACAAGAACGAGTAGCTAATCAAGATAGTTATAGTGCAGAATTTCCGGGATCAGGATATAATCCATCTGCGACAAACTCTCCGGTGCCAACTCGCGCTGCATCAACAGCTAGTTCTGCGCAAAGTACGCCAAAAGCAGAAAGAAAGGGTGAATAATGAATAAATATATAATGATTTTTTTATTACTACCATCATTGGCACGTGCTGCAGCTGTTGAGCCAGATTTGAATACTATGCCAAGAGAAGCAGCTAGAGCCGGTTTTGCAGCAGCTAGGCAAAATATGAGGCATGGCGCTCAGCGTATGTATGACGAGAATGGAAATTTTATTGGTCGTAGATATCAAGTAATTTTACCTGGAGGACGTGTGGAATATGTTTGGGATTTCCGTCAAAATCAAAATCCTCACGATCCTCAGTAATATATAAAAATAAAAAAGGAGCATAAAAGATGCAAAAAAAAGAAGTTATTTTAACTGGAGATCGACCAACAGGGCGTTTGCATTTGGGTCATTACGTTGGTTCATTGGCAAATCGTGTAATGCTGCAAGATACGTGTCAGCAATTTGTTTTGATAGCTGATGTGCAAGCGCTTACGGATAATTTCGAAAATCCACAGAAAGTTCATGACAATGTTTTTGAAGTGATGTGCGATTATTTAGCTGTTGGAATCGATCCTGCAAAAACAACTGTTTTTTTGCAATCGTATATTTCCGCAATTCCTGAGCTCACTTTATATTATATGAATTTGGTGACCGTTGCTCGTTTGGCTCGCAATCCAACGGTAAAAGCTGAAATTCAACAAAAGGGTATGGAAGAGAGTCTGCCAGTCGGATTTTTTGCGTATCCTATTAATCAGGCTGCCGATATTACGGCATTCAAGGCAACATTAGTTCCGGTCGGGAATGATCAGTTGCCGATGATTGAACAAACGAATGAAATTGTTCGTTCATTTAATAGAATTTATAAAACAGACATTTTGGTAGAAGCAAAGGCGGTAATTTCTAAAACGCCTCGACTTTCTGGACTTGATGGTCAGAATAAAATGTCTAAGTCTTTAGATAATGCATTATTTTTATCGGACTCTGCAGATATAATTGCTAAAAAAGTTAAAACTATGTTTACCGATCCAGAGCACCTTCGTGTTGATGATCCTGGAAAAATCGAAGGCAATACGGTCTTTGAATATTTAGATGCGTTTGCGCCAGATGCTCAAAAAGTTCAAGAACTTAAAGACCATTATCAAAAGGGTGGTTTAGGTGACATGGTTGTGAAAAAATATTTGCAAGAAGTTTTGATTGAAAAAATGAAGCCTTTTTATGAGCGCAGAAAGATGTATTATCAAGATAAACAACAAGTTTTTGATATCTTAAAAGCTGGAACGGAAAAAGCTGCTGAAGTTGCTCATGCTACCTTGCAAGAAGTTAAAAATGCAATGCATTTAAACTTGCTTTAAAAACGAAAGAGCAATTTTTTTAAGTCCCGCTTTGAATTGAACGTGCGCAATTGTTTTATCAGATTTTTCTTCTAAATTTTGAATGACTCCAAGACCAAATGTTTCGTGCTGAACAGTTTGATGTTTTTTAAATCCGTGAGATTCAGCGACCGTTTTTTTTGGTAATGCTTCAAAAGGGTCATCAGCTAATGTTTCTTGATTTGTTAAGCTTGTTTTTTTAGCAAGTGTTGATTTTTTAAAAACTTTTTTTTCTGGTTTTTGAGAGGTTGCAAGTTTTGGTTTTTCTAGTTTTGATGGTTTAGAAAATACAAAAACATCAGCAGATTTTTTAGGAGCGATGTTAACCCATTTGCTTAAATATGCATCAATTTCGTAATATTGCCAGCCATCGGCTTGCTCAAATGTGCAAAATTCTTCAGAAATTTCTTTTAAAAAACGAGAAGGAATTTGTCGTTCCATTTGGCCAAATGATTGACGGTATTGCGTATGTGTAAAAAGAATTCTATTTTTGGCGCGCGTAATGCCGACATATAAAAGACGACGCTCTTCTTCTAAGTTTTCTTGCGTATCGAGCGATCGCATAGAGGGCAATATGCCTTCCTCGAGACCTGTGATGATAATGTTGTCAAATTCAAGTCCTTTTGCAGCGTGCAATGTCATCAAAACGATACTTGCATTTTCTTCATCTTGAATACTTTCTTGCAATAAAGAGACTTCTTCTAAAAATGCAGCAACACTACTTTTGCCTTGATTTGCAAAAAAGTGTGCAGCGTTAAAAAGTTCTTTGATGTTTTTTTGACGTTCTTCAGCTTCTTGTTGTTCGTAATTTTTTTTAATGTAAGCCGTATAATCTATCTGATAAGCTATGTCAGCTAAGACATCCGTTGTTTTATGATGCGGCTTGTGTTTTAAAAAGAGGGCATCAAATTTTTTAAGCTCTTCAAGTTTTGCTGGAGAAAAAATCTTTTCGTCACTTATTTTTTTAATAATCTGATGCAGGTCTAGTAAAGGCTCTGAGCTCCAGATGTTAAAAAAGTTTTCCTGAAAAGTATCACCTAGTCCGCGTAAAGGGCAGTTGATAATTCGAGCGCACGCAACTTTATCAAAAGGATTTATAAGTAATCGTAAGTAAGCTAATAAATCTTTAATTTCTTTTCGTTCATAAAAACGAATGCCGCCGATAATTTTGTAAGGAATTGAGTGGCGTAGCAAACATTCTTCAATAACACGTGATTGGAAGTGTGTGCGATATAAAACAGCAGTAGATGATGATTTTGGATCATCGTACAGTAATTTGCATAAACGGCCGACAATTTCAGCTTCTTGATACGAAGAGAGACATTTTAAAGCGCGTACGCAATCGGTACCTTTTTTGTCTGACCATATTTTTTTTTCGTTACGTTTACTGTTGTGACAGATAAGTTTATTAGCGATTGATAAAATAGGTTGTTTAGATCGATAATTTTGTTCAATTTTAATGAGCGTTGTATTTTTAAATTCTTTTTTAAAATCAATAATATTGTCAACTGTTGCGCCGCGCCAAGAATAAATGGATTGATCTTCATCGCCTACCACGCAAATTGAGTCAATGGCTAAGTTGCCTTTGCCGTCTAAAGCCATTTCCTTTAAAAGTGCGTGCTGAATGGTGTTGGTATCTTGATATTCGTCGACCATAAGATGGCGAACGCGTTGTTGGTGCTGCTTTTTGACTTCAGGATTTTTTTTAAAAAGATGGAGTACTTCTAGTAATAAATCATCAAAATCAAAACATTTATTCTGTTTTTTCTCTTTTTCGTATTCTTGCATAATCACAAAAAGTTGCGGATGTTCTTGTATAAAAAGCCCTGCTTGAGCTTCGGGAAGTTGATTTTTAAAACGAGAAATATGATGTGATAATGATTGTGCAGTATGTTTTTTTTCTAAAACACTTCTCTTTAACAATTTTGTTAATAATGATTTTTTATCGTCTTCATCAAGAATTGTAAAATTTTGGAAAGGCAAAGCATCAGAATGCATGCGCAATAGTTGTAAGCAATAGGAATGGAACGTGCCAATAAAAGGAATATTGTTTTGTGATCCGTGCGTATATTCAATAACGCGTTCGCGCATTTCTTGAGCTGCTTTATTCGTAAACGTGAGTGCAACGATTGATGATGACGATGCTTTTTTTTCAGTTAAAAGATAGGTGATGCGCGAGGTAATGACGCGCGTTTTTCCTGATCCTGCTGCGGCTATAACAACGATACTGCCATTGTTATGAAAGACAGCTTCTTTTTGAGCATTGTTTAAATGCGTAGCAACAAATTCTGAAAAATTATGTGACGAAAAAGAGGGAAGAGAAAGATCAACGCTTACCACAGAAAGCACCTCGTATTGAACATTTTAAAAAAATAAACAATGCAAGTGTACTATGAGATTATATTTTAGACTAATTTTTTAAGCTTTTGATAATCCAGAAACAGCTTTTAAAAGTTCTTGGAGCTTTGCTATACCTTCTGTGCACAGCGCAGCAACTGCTAACATTTTTTCTTCTTCATCATGAACAGCCGTTTTTTTTGTTCGTAGAGCTTCTTTTGTTACTTTGAGCGCTTGCGAAGATGAGAGTGATCGTTGAGGAAGCCTTACAGAAACAAGTGATTGCGAAGTCTTTGTTGCAAATTCTTTTTGCAGTGATCGTTGTATTGTTTTAATAGCCGCAATAAGTTGAGTGTAGGTTTGTTCGAGAGCTTCGATGTTTTCTGTGCAAATAGCCATAGAAAATGAATAGGTTTCTGGCTCTGGTTTTGCTGCAAGATGTGTTTCTGGTAAAGATGAAGAAAGCGCAATGTCGGTTTCAGACATAGAAAGATGAGCTGCTTGATAGACTGATCCAGAGCTGCAAGAAGCTGAACGAATGCGTGGTAATTGTAATTGTCCTGTGCGCGCTAGTGATCCTGCAGTTAAATCAACTTCCAATCGTCGTCGGCGCTCTTTAGGAGGAGTTTTGCGAACAGTTTCGGTAAGAAAGTCTGGCGCTTCAGCGCTTGTTATAAAAAATGGATAGAGAATTATAAAAAAAATTTTTTTATTCATAATCTTTTGTCCCTGTAAAAAAGATATGTAAAAAAATAATGTCAGATTAAAATTTTTATCATATTCTTTTATAACAAGGCTAGAGATTAGTATTTACAATTTAAAAGGGCCTTAGTTTTTGTAAGGCCCTTTTAAATTGTTGTATGAAAAATATTATGCAGTTG
>CAZJPB010000053.1:0-5931 GCA_964547785.1 uncultured Pseudomonadota bacterium
AACTTTTAATCACCTTACTGAAAAATAATAAGTTCGTATATCTTTCTTTTATAAAAAATTATCTTTAGCTAAAAGTGATAGTCATTGTTCCTGCGCGACCATTAACTGGAGTAGGTAAGGTTGCTGGCCATGTGTCATAATGATCAAAATCGAGACCTATGTTATTTACAACAACGGTTACATTTGATACGCGTGATGTTGTTAATTTTTGTAAAGCTACAGAAGCATCATGAAATCTTTTTAATAAAGGTAAAAGATCGACTCTTAAACATGCTAAAGCCTTTTCTTTAATAGGACCTATTAATCTAGCAAGTCCTGGTATTGAGCTTGTATTAGGTATAGAAGTACTTGTTGTATATGCTTGTTCTAATCCAAGTGGACCAAAAGCTTCTACAAATATTCCAGCACGTGTTATTTTTATTCCTATTGGTGTTCCTAGTGCAAATCCAAGATTACCTAAATAAGCGCTTATGTTTGCTGAGTCTATAGAAACAGTATTAAAATTAACTCTACCTTGTTCAGCTAATGAAAGAAGAACATTTGTCCTTCTTTCAAGTTGAGCTTTAAGTGTATTATGAGCTGCTATAAGAGCGGTTATTTGAGCTTGTGATAACGCTGTGTCAGCAAGTGCTTTTGCTTTACCAGCAAGAGTTTCTCTAGCATCTGGTGCTGATCCGGCTCTAATTAAAGCAGTTGTAAGAAGATTATTTGTTGTTGCAGCTTGTTTCATAAGTGCTTGTGCGAATTCAAATGTTGCAGAAAAAGTATTATTAAGATTAGCTGTAGATGCAGGATTTAAAATACCATTTATTCTAGCTGTATTTTGTGTTGGTATAAAAGTGAATTTTGAAGCATTTAGTGCTGGTATAGCAATTGTTTCTCCTGTCATATATTGATAATTAGCATCATCTTCTGTAAAAAGCAGATAGCGCAATAGATTTGACATGGTTTGATTAAAGAAATCTACGGTCGACACTCCAGGATTTTGAGCATTTGCAGTAGGCGCATCAGCAACAAAATTTGCCGGCAATAAAGCATTTTCAAATCTATTTAATTCAGCATTCCATAGCTTTCTAAATGTATTAATTATTGCTCTAATTCCTAACAAATCGGTTGTGATATTTGGAATGAGTGTGATTGATAAAATAGTTTGTAATGCTCGTAAGCTTACATTTATCCTTTGTAAACAATCATTCCGTATGTCTATTGTTGTTGCAGCAGGGGCAAGTTTAGTTATGCATTGTTGCAAAAGAGGTAGCAATGTTGTTGATCCAGCACCTTCCATTGTTTGTTCAGATGCTCTTTGTGTATAAAATTCTGCATCAGGTCCAAATAGTCTATTGTAAAGTGGTTTGTTTCCAAGGTCATGAATAGCTTGAAGAAATTCATTTGCAGTATTTAAAGCACTACCTGTTGCTGAAGATCTAAATAAACCAGGAGCAGCTACTGCACCAGCAGGGGCATCAGCACCAGCAGGAGGAGCGCCAACAGGATTCCACAATGATGGCTGAGGAGCAGGTAGAGGGCCAGCAACACCAGCTCGTAAAGGCATTGATCCACCGTTAATCATAACGTTGATGCGATTAAGAGCGTCAATTTGATCTTGAGTCATTTTTGCAACGGTAGCAGCAGGGGTGTTGTACGTGTTTAGAATATTTTGTTGCACTGGTACAGAAATGCTTACGGTATTATTAGCATAAGGTGTAAGCATTTGCCAGATTTGTGTAAAATTTGCAACACTTGCAGGTTGCTGAGCCAATGAGCTTATTTGTTTCCAGACATTGCCGCATTCTGTGTAGGGTATAGCAAGATGCAATGATAGAATCAATGCTATTTTTTTTAACGTTTTCATTATACAGTTTCCTTTTTACTTAAAATGTAATTTGTAAAGATCCCCAAATCATCCAGCGATGTAAAATAGTATTCTGGCCGCTAAATTCATAAGAAGTTCCAAGTTGCCAGTTTTGCGGATGATCTGTTTGTCGGTAGTAACCGAGTGTTGCGTACGCAGTATGAGCGCGAGCAGCAGGATGAGCAGCAGAATCAAGATTAAGATTAGCTTCTTGTACATAAAATGGTTGATCAACAGTGCCACCAATTCCTGTGCTGCCATATTGAGCAGCGTAGCTTGGCAGTGTGCTAATATTTCTTAATGGCTCAAGCGATCCAGGAGACATAGATACTCCATAAAGTGGAAGCGATGCGATTTGCGGACCAATTTTCCATTGTTCAAAAAGCGTCACATTTTCAGCTTGACGAACAATCGTGTTAAGACCTAGAGTTCCATTCCATTTTTTGCCAAAGGTTCCAAGATTAATGTTAAAGGTTCCTTGATAACCAGGAGTGACGCGTACTTTTTGCGTAAAATAGTTAATACCCCACGTTCTAGCGCCGGCAGTAGGTGCTGCGCCAATATCTTCTTCAAGAGTTCTAGCACCTTCGTTTCTAAAGATTTGCATATAGCGAGTCCATGGACCGTTGTAAAGATCGAATGAACGCATTTGTGTGTTTTCAAAAAGATATTCACTTTCGAATAACATACTAAGCCAGGTTTTTGTTTTTTTAGATTCATTCATAAAGAGTTGCAAATACGTTCCGCCAAGAAGTGCCCAGTGATGATTGTTCCCGACAATTGCTTCGAACATATATTCTGCATTTGGTCGATTACCTGTTGGAAAGATGATACCGGCATATCCAGTGAGATATAAGTCAGTCTGATTTTTGATATCAACACCAACCTTTAATGTCATATCAGCAATGCCAGCCTTTTTTTGTATGCCTTCGATGCGACCATAGAGCATGCCATCTTGTCTAAATGCTTGAATCATGGTTGCTACAGGAATAGATGGTCTGCCTGTAGTTTCATCGTAAAGGCCTACGCCATTGGTTGCGGCATTAAAAGGAGCTCCGTACGTGAATGTTTCAACAAGATTAAGATTGTTTTTTACTTGCATTACAGGAATTTCGAGCGTTGCCCAGAATTTTTGTGCAAAAGGCAGGCGTAAAGAAAGAGATCCACCAACCACAGATTGCTTTGGATTGATCGTAATGCTACTTGCTTGCGCGGTATTAAATGTTTGAATATTAAAATCTGAACCGATCAAATCTTGGCCAGTTCCTGGAAGAGCATTTTGTGTTGCTGCAGGCCCACCTTCTTGCAAAGGTGCTTCGTTCATTAAGAGGCTATTTTTATGATTGAAAAAGAAAAAATCGCGAAGACCGTTTGCATTGGTTGATTGCCCTCCAAAAGCGGCAAATTGCAAGGTTGGTTTATTCAAAGCTCTGCCATCTTCTTTGTCTTGGTCTACCAATAAATTGAGGGTTAAATTGGTAATAAGATTAGAGACAGGCAAAGCAGAAAAAAACGTGTGACTTGTTACGTTATTTGCGTCTGCTCGAGGCGTTAGACACAAAAGTCCTAGCGCCAGTTGTTTTGCATATTTCATAGTGAAGGCTCCTTTTTTAATTGTTTTTATTTTAAAAACTTGTATTTAGGTTTAGCATTATTTGTTTTTAAAAATCAATGGCTTATTTTTTATAGTTTTAAGCTTTTTAAATTTATATGTTGGTGCAAATTTCAAGAAGACGATTACGTAGAAAGGTTCGTACATTTGTCAATGAGTCTTTTGGAGCGTCTTTAAGCGCTTTTGAATTAACCGTTTTTTGTAAAAGAGCATCTAGTGACTTTAATGCGTCTATAAGATCTTGAATATATTTTTTTTGTGTGTCAGATAGATTATCTAAAGAAAATGAGAGTGCTGGATTTTTTTCTTGTATGACTTCTAAAATATGCGGATAAGGCAATGTTTGTGCCATTGCAAATTTTTCATCAAGGGTTAATTCTTTTTGTACGCACGGAGGGCATGTTACTTCTGGACATTTAGTTGGTGCAGGGCAAGAAACTGGATCCGGACATTTAGGACATTCTTTTTGTATGCACGGAGGACAAACAGCTTTTTGAGGTTCAGGGCAAACAGGGCATTCTGGCAAAGTTGGACATTTAGTTGGTGCAGGGCAAGGAGGGCAAGGAACTGGATCTGGGCATTTAGGACAGTCTTTAGCGATAGGTTCAGGAGTAGATAAAACAATAGGAGCTGGATCTTTTTTAACTTCTGCATTTTGATATTTTTCTAATATTTTGTAAGTTGCATCTGCATTAGTTGGAAAAGTTTCTTTTGGAAAAAGAGAAGCAAATGCCTTGCGAGCGGCATCTTTTGCTTCTTTAAAAGCGTTTAAAACATCAGGATCTTTAGTATCTTTATTATCTTTTTCATAATAATAAACATCGCCTATATCTAATAATAACATCTGAGGGTTGCTGTATTCAGTTTTAAAAAGAAGGGTGTATTGTTGGATGTCCGTCACGATAGGGTTAATCGTTTTAGTCTTATCTAGAGAGCTTTGGCCAAGCAAGAGGGCTATTGCAAGTAGTGTATATTTTTTATTCATAAATCTCCTTATTTATAATATTTTTCTTTAAACTTAAAAATCTTTTTTTATAGGTGTCAATCGATTAATGCGATAATAATTGGTACAGTGTAAAAAAAGTATCTGTAGATAAGAAAATTTTTAAAATATAAGGAAAAAAATGGTAAAACGAGCGCGAGGAACGCGGGATTTTTTAGATCTAAAACTTATGCACTTTGCTATCGCCGCTATCACAAAACATTTAAAACAATATAATTTTAAAGAAATTGTAACGCCACTTATCGAAGAAACGGCATTATTCAAAAGATCTTTAGGTAATGATACTGATGTTGTTTCAAAAGAAATGTTTATTGTTTCATCAAGTTCAGAGCAAGAACAAGATAAAGAAGATTCATTATGTTTGCGGCCAGAAGCAACAGCAAGCATTGTTCGTGCATTTGTAGAAAATGGCATACAAATAGTTCCGTGGAAAGTTTTTTTATCAGGTCAAATGTATCGTTACGAACGTCCACAAAAAGGTCGTTATCGTGAATTTTTTCAAACAAGCATTGAAATTATTGGTGCTCATTCAATTCGGTATGATGTTCAATTGCTTTCGTTACTAGATACATTATTTAGAGATATTTTTTTATTAGAATCATATGCCTTGCATATAAATTTTATTGGATGCGTGCAAGATCGTATTGCGTTTAAAAATCGATTAGAAACGTTTTTACAAACATATACTGATAAAGTATGTGCAACGTGTTTAGTCAGAAAAGAAAAAAATATTTTAAGAATTTTTGATTGTAAAAATACTGATTGCCAAAAAATATATAGTGATGCTCCGCGATTGACAGATGTTTTATGTAATCCGTGTGCGCAGGAATGGACAACAATTCAAAATGGGTTAGAAGAATTGGCAGTGCCATTTGTTCATATGCCTTACTTAGTGCGTGGATTGGATTATTATAATAAAACGGTATTTGAATTTGTCAGTCCGCATTTAGGTGCACAATCAGCATTTTGCGCAGGAGGACGTTACGATCATCTGGTTGCGAATCTAGGTGCAAAGCAGGATCAACCTTCACTAGGTGCGGCAATTGGCATCGATAGACTTTTGTTGTTGCTAGAACCATTGCAAAATCAATTGCAGCTGCCTTATGAAAAAGCATTGTGCGTAATAGTGCCTTTTGAAGATGCGCAACAATCATTAGCTTTACAAATTGCCGACATACTCATAAAAAACGGTATAGCGGTAGATGTTTTTTTTGATGGATCGGTTAAAAGCATGATAAAAAAAGCAGATAAATGTGGAGCAAAAGTAGTAATTTTTATTGGATCTGATGAACAAAAAAATGGAACAATAACTATTAAAAATCTGCATTCAGGTGAGCAGGTCAGCGTTAAACAATCAGCATTGATTGAATATATAAAAAATACGTATCATTTTTAAAAAAAATTACTTTTGTTTAAAATCTTCAACTTAAAAAGAATGCTTCATCTTCGAGATCGTCATCCTGA
>CAZJPB010000054.1:0-5735 GCA_964547785.1 uncultured Pseudomonadota bacterium
CCATTGCTTTCTTCGAGGGCTTTTTTGCAATCCATCATTCCCATTCCGGTTATTTCTCTTAATTTTTGAATGTCAGCTAAATTAACTTTGGACATACATGCTCCTGGTCTTTGTTTTAATAAAAGTTTTAATAAAATATAAAAATTATTTTTTAAGTGTGCCAAAATGGACGTTTTTGCGCAAATTGCATTTTTTGTAACACCTCTTACATACTTTGCGGTCGGCTTATTCCTAATAATTTTAAAGAACGATCAAAGGTGTCGTGTACGAGCATAATGAGAAAAAGGCGTCCTCGACTTTGCTCTACTGATGTTGGTTCAATAACACGATTGTGATGGTAGTAATGATGAAAAAGATGCGCAAATTCAAGAAGATAATACGTTAATAAATGTACTTGATAATTCTTACTAATGTCATCTAAAAGATTTTTTAAAAATGCAATTTTTTTAATAAGTATCTGTTCTGGAAGGTCGATGTATTGAGCATCCTGTTCATTAATATCAGTTAATTCAGGAAACTCTTTTGTTCGTTCTAAAATTGCATTTGTTCTAACAAACGCGTATTGCAAATAGTAGACAGGATTTTCATCAGTTTTTTTAAGTGCCAAATTGATATCAAATTCTAAATGCGCATCAGCTTTGCGATTCAAATAAAAAAAACGAGCAACATCGGTGCCAACTTCTTCGATAATATCTTGCAGCCCAACGATTCGTCCTGCTCGTTTAGACATACGCATCTGTTGGCCATCTTCTTTTAAAGAAACCAATTGATACAAAATACAATCAAGCTTTACATCAGTAAGTTCAAGAGCTTGTCGAATGCCATCAAGACGTTTCGGATAGCTGTGATGATCTTGTCCAAGTACAAAAATCAGATGATTAAAGCCGCGATTGGCTTTGTTTAAAAGATAAGCAGCATCAGCAGCGGCATACGTATAATCTCCATCAGCTTTCTTAAGTACTCGATCTTTATCATCGCCAAAAGTGGTGGAAGCAAACCATACTGCGCCATCTTTTTCAAACGTATGATTATGTATTGCAAGCTGCTGTAAGGCTTTTTGAATAGCATCAGGATGCAAAGTGCGCTCAGAAAACCAGGTATCAAAAGCAATCCCATATTGTAAAAGTGTTGTTTTGAGTCCTTCGAGTAAATGTTTGTAAGCATACTCTATAAAAAAAACATCAGGTTCTTGCAACACTGAATTTCCATGTTCGCGTACACAAAGAGCAGCAAGTTCTTTAAGATATTCACCTTGATAATAATCTTCTGGAAATGTAATGTGCGTGCCAGTTAACTCTTGGCAACGCAATTTGAGCGACGCGCCGAGTTTGTTCATTTGAGAGCCAGCATCATTAATATAATGTTCTTTAGAAACTTTATAACCAAGGAATTGCAAAATATTTCCTAGAACATCACCGATGATTCCTCCGCGTCCATGGCCTAAATGCAAAGGACCGGTTGGATTTGCGCTTACAAATTCGATGTTATAAATACCGTGTGGTTCTTGATTTACGTAATAAGAATCTTTTTGTATAAAAAGTTCTTGCGCGATATTTCTGAATGCTTCTTTTGTTAAAAAAATATTAATAAATCCAGGGCCAGCAATGTCAATCTTTTGAATCAAAGGATCGGTAAAATCAGTACATATTTTTTGTGCAATCTCGCGTGGATTTTTTTGTAATTGTTTTGATAAGACAAGCGCAGCGTTCGAAACAAGATCGCCGAATTTTTGTTTTTCAAGATCAGTTTGTAAGGTGAATTCGATAGCAGGCATAGCAGCTAATGAAAATGTTTTTTTTAAAAAATCATAAAAATGTTGTGTAAGATTATCTAAGGAATTCATGCAGACGCTTTCTGTTCTAATTGTTCGCGTGCTTCTTGAGCATATAAAACTTTAAGATTTTGTTCTTGTTTTTCATTTTTTCTACCTTGCCACCACAAATAAGGAGCATAAAAACAAGCGACGCATAACGCGGGAATGCCAATAGAAAAAGAAATAAAATTAACAGTACCGCTTAAACGAGGACATTTTTGTTCTTTTAATGTTTCAGCAAGAGCTTTTCCAGCAGATGCAAGAATGGCTAAAATTCCTGCACGAGAAAAATAATACCAACTGTCGTCTTTATATTTTTGACTATTTTTTCGCAATAAAATAACACCACTTTCGTGTTTATAATATGCAGGATGCGTTCGATCAAGCGATGCATGTGGTTGAGACGCCTTCAAAAGATCTTCGTAAGTAGTTTGTGTTGCGCTTTCTGGGCAAAAATTGTAATTGCAAAAAAGAGTTGCCAGTAAAAATAAATTGTATTTTTTAAAAATCATAAAAACTCCTTAATTAATTTTTTAATCAATTATTTTTTAACATCGTTCTTTAATTTTTGATCTAAACAATCTAATTCAGGTGACGGTCTAAGATATGTATACCCTCCGTATAAAAAAGCAACAAAAGATGCATGAATAATATGATTTATAGCTTGTATAGGAGAACCATTAAGTTGATTGACGGAGATTGCTGCTCCAGCGATTATTGTTGCCCAGTTCAAAACATACCAGCCATGTCCTTTTTTTATTTGTTTGAGTTCTGCGATATGTTGGCGAACACGTTGTTTATAATCTTCAACATCTTCAGGTTTAGTGATCTTGTGTGCCTTTGCAAGTTTGTTGAGCGCTTCGTCAGTGGTTTTAGGTTGAGGTGTTTCTGCAAAAGCATACGATGTCATGTTTGTGAGCATTAAAAAAATAAATATGTTTGATTTCATAAAATATGTTCCCTCTAAAAATATGAAAAATTTATTGTAACATATAAAATCGTATTTTTTAATTTTTTAAAAATATTCTATACTTGTACTTTTATAAATAATGTATGATGTATTAATTATGAGCTTAAAAATGGCTACAAAAATTGCGGTATTACTTTCTGGAGGGGTTGATAGTTCGGTTGCTTTGGCGCTGCTCCATGAGCAAGGGTATCAAGTTGTTCCTTTTTATCTTAAAATTTGGCTCGAAGATGAACTTTCGTATTTAGGCGAATGCCCTTGGGCTGAAGATATTGAGTATGCTCAAAAAGTATGTGCGCAATTAGGCCTTGAGTTGCAGATAGTGTCGTTGCAAGAAGAATATAGGACGCGCATTATTAATTATATTATTGATGAAGTTAAGGCTGGTAGGACCCCAAATCCAGATATTTTGTGCAATACGTATATTAAATTTGGTTCATTTTTAGAAAAACATGGTGCGCAGTTTGATAAAGTAGCGACAGGCCATTACGCAGGGATTATAGAAAAAGAAGGTATATTTTTTTTAAAACGAACGCCGGATGAGATTAAAGATCAGACGTATTTTTTGTCACGACTCTCGCAAGCGCAGCTTTCTAAGATTTGTTTCCCGTTGGCTGATTTTACCAAAGAGCAGATTAGAGCGTTGGCTTCGTCCTATAATCTTGCAAATAAAGATCGCAAAGATAGCCAAGGATTATGTTTTTTAGGAAAGATTACGTTTTCAGATTTTATAAAAGCGCATGTTGGCGTGCAAAAAGGAGCGTTGGTTGAATACGAAACTGGTAATGTTGTCGGCTCTCACGAAGGATTTTGGTTTTATACGCATGGCCAGCGGCAGGGAATAGGGCTTTCTGGAGGGCCTTGGTATGTTGTCGATAAGGATCCAAAAAAGAATATCGTTTTTATTTCTAAGCAATATTACAATCAACAAAATGTGAGAAATGAATTTTATATGTTTGATGCGATCGGTTATTTGGATTTTTATAAAGATAAAAAAATATTCGTTAAAATTCGACACGGCAAACATCTGCATCACGTGCAAAAGATAGAAAAAATAGATCAAACTACGTTTTGCATCACGATCGTTGAGCAGGATCAAGGGATAGCGCCTGGTCAGTTTGCTGTTTTTTATGATGATCGCGTTTGCATCGGTTCCGGGATAATTGGAAAAAAAGAATGAAAATAAAAAATATACACTTAAAAATTTTCAGTTTAAAATAATGCTTTGTCTTCGCGATCGTCATCCTGAGGCGCGATCCAAGCGCCGTGAGGATCCAGTTTTATAATGATTTATAATATAAAAAAAGTTATCTGATTATGATACAACCAGCTGTTTACATTATGGCAAATAAAAAAAACGGTACTATTTATATAGGAGTAACTTCTAATCTTATAAAGCGTGTTTATGAGCATAAGCATCATTCTGTAAAATGTTTTACTGCAGAGTATGATTGTACGTTACTAGTGTTTTATGAACGTTTTGAAACTATGGAAATGGCCATTACGAAAGAAAAGCAAATGAAAAAATGGCGAAGAATTAAAAAAATAATGTTAATTGAAGCATTCAATAAAGATTGGCAGGATTTATACGAAAGTATTTTGGGTTGAATGTAGCTCATGAATCGATTACTCATCATTTACGATGCCTTTTTAGAGGAATGTAATGTTAAAAAATTTTTTAATAAAACTGGATCCTCACGGCGCTTAGATCGCGCCTCAGGATGACGATCGCGAAGAAGAAAGTTTTTTTTAAAATAGTGAAAATAAAAAGAATTTTAGTGCTGTGCGCAGTGTTTTTCATGAAGTTTGAAAATATTGAAGAAATGAGTTTTGCGTTGTGTTCGTCATCCTGAGGCGCGATCCAAGCGCCGTGAGGATCCAGTTTTATAATGATTTTATAATATAAAAAAGTTATCTGATTGGAAATAGTAAAAATGTTTGAAAAGAAAATAAAAAGTATAATAATTTTGTGCACAGTGTTGTGCATAAAATTTCAAAATGCTGAAGAAATGAGTTTTGTAATTAAAAAGCCAACGCATCAAAAACCGAGTCAAATCAAACAAGATATTGCAGAAATTTTTGAATTAATGTTGACGCAATGTTGTGATATGATAGGTTCAATAACGCGACAGCAGCGGTTTATTATACAGCACATAAAAAATCTTGCTCAAGGCACAGGAGCATTATCAGAGAAGAATCTTCAAGATTTAAAAAAATGTAAAGAAGAGCTGGCTCGCATAAAGCAAGAATGTAATAAACAGATGTCTTTGTTAGAAAAAGATATAAAAATATTAGAAAGTATGTTGTAAAGGATATCAAAAATGGCTTCATTTAATAGAATTATTTTAATAGGAAATTTAACTCGCGATCCTGAATATAAACAATTACCATCAGGACAGGCAGTCTGTCGCTTGGGATTAGCGTCCAATAGGCAATTTCGCAATAAACAATCTGGCGATATGGTTCAGGAAGTCTGTTATATCGATGTTGATGTTTGGGGAGCGCAAGCTGAAAACTGCAGACAGTATTTGAGTAAAGGGCGTCCAGTGCTTGTAGAAGGTCGCATTAAATATGATTCATGGCAGGATCAAGAAGGTAAAACAAAAAGCAAGCATTCAATTGTTGCAGATAGTGTTGTCTTTTTATCTCCAGGTTCAGCAGTCTCTGAAAATCAAGAATCATACGGTGCAGCAAGTTCATTGCAATCTGGCCAAGATGAAATTGGTGAAATCGAACCGCGTAACGAAGTTGAACGAGCATTAAAAGCGCAACTTGATGAAATTAAAAATCGCAAAAAAGATGCAGCATTAAAATCAGAAACAAAATCAGCAAACACGAAAAAAAAGGAAGATGTTTCGGTTTCATCTGAAGTAGCGCAAGCTATGAAAAACGATGAATCACCTTTTGACGATCTTCCTTTTTAAAAAATTGACGCAGGGTTAAGCTGTTGCTGCT
>CAZJPB010000055.1:0-5476 GCA_964547785.1 uncultured Pseudomonadota bacterium
GCGATCGTCATCCTGAGGCGCGATCCAAGCGCCGTGAGGATCCAGAATTATTAAGTTATAATTTTAAAACATTCAAAAAAATATTTTAATACTATAGCATTGTATTACTTATTTCTTGCAGCTATTGCACTTTTTGTAAATAACAAAAAAATAGATCTTTTATAAAAAATAATTCAAGTAAATCCTGGATCCTCACGGCGCTTAGATCGCGCCTCAGGATGACGAGAGTTGTAGCATATTGTAAAAAATTGATGGTTTTTTTAAATTGAAAATTTTTAGCTATACCATAAAATTTTTCGTCACTTTGTTCTTGAGGATGATAAGATAAAAAACTTAAAGAACATTTTTACCTTTTTCGTCTAAAAATACTTAAAAAACATTCTGTTTAAAACTTTATTTCTTACCAGCTTATATTTTTATTATTGACAGATTGAATAATAAAAATATAAGCTGGTATTATAAATGTGCTAAAAGAGTTAAAAAAGGAATGTAGCATGATAAAAAATAAAAAATATATAACCCTTCTTATGTCGGTCATGGCGTGGTTTTTATTATATTCTGCAGAACAGCAAGACATGCAAACCGTTGAGCAATCGTATACTTCTGGGCCTATTTTGATTACGAATGTTGATCATCAAGAGGGTCCATTTGGTAATAAATTTATTTTGGCATTTAACACAGAGCCGGTTTGTAATTTTGTGCCAAAAAATGCTGATCAGGCAGAACATGCAGAGCGATATTTTACGTACGGTAATGCACAGCAAGTGACTGATAAAGATGAAGTTGTTAATTTACGATTTTTGTTGCCTATGACTACTGTTAAAAGCAAACAAGACAGAAAATTTGTGCACCAAATTAACGCTACAAAATTGAATGATGCCTACAGCATTTCTTTTATGCAAACAGATATGCCGCTTCCTGGCTATGTGTGCGAAGTTACGTTTAAGCCTTATTATGTTGGCTTTCATTTAGAAGGATTTCAAGATAACGGATCGCCAGCAATAGCTTTCACCTTTGTTGATAGAAGTATTTTGAGCAATCTTAATCGAGCAGTGAATACTATTCGACAAACAACTTAAAACATATATGCAAAAAACATAAAATCTCTTTTGCGTGATTTTGCATCGCATGATATCTTTTTGTATCAATCAAATTAGTAATCGTAGGAAAATGTTTTGTGTTAATTGATGTCTGGCAAGATTTTTTAGATATTGTTAAAGAGGAAGTAGGCAGTCGTGTTGTAGAAACATGGCTCAAAGCTGTTACGATTTCTCATTGGCAACAAGAATCTAAAACTATGTATGTGCAAGCACCAAACACTTTTGTAAAAGATTGGATTTCTGCTCATTATACCGATCTTTTTCGTATTCATTTAGGTCGACTTTTGCACGAAACAGCAATTAAAATTATTTTTTTAAGTCCTGTTGACCAAAAGGAAGTTATTCCAGCCTCGTTAGTCCAATTACAAAAAAATCCTGCGCCGTTAAAAGTTAAAAATACGAGCGGCATCAATGTTTCGTACAATAAACAAACAACTTCTATGAATCCAGATTATACCTTCGAAACATTTGTAGTTGGTAGCAATAACTCTCTTGCCTACGCTGCAGCGCGCGCGATTTCTGATGAACCAGGAATTCATTATAATCCACTTTTTATTTATGGACGGCCTGGGCTTGGCAAAACACATTTATTGCACGCTATTGGCAATTATGTGCAACAGAATAATAAAAATACTTCAGTCATGTATCAAACAACAGATCGTTTTGTGTCGGATTTTATTGCTGCAATTAGATTTAATAAAGTTAGTATGTTTCAGCAAAAATATAGAAAGTTAGATGTTTTACTGCTTGATGATATTCAATTTATTTCGAATAAAGAGCAGACGCAAGAAGCTTTTTTTCATATTTTTAATGTTTTGTATGACTTAAAAAAACAGATCGTATTTTCAAGTGATCTTTTCCCGCATTCGATTAATGGGCTAGAAGATCGGTTGCGTTCAAGGCTCGAAGGTGGCCTGATTGTTGATATATCAAAACCTTTGTTAGAAACAAAAATAGCTATTTTAAAGAAAAAAGCAGCTTTGCATAATCAAGTATTAACCGAAGAATTAGCAGAATATATAGCGCAGGAAGAAGTTTCTAATGTGCGCGAATTAGAAGGTTTGTTAATTCGAGTGATAGCATTTGGATCTTTAACGCGACAACCTATTTCGTTAGAATTGGCGCATAAAGTTTTGCATCAGTCAAAAGGTTTTTCAAAGCTAGATAAAAAAATTGATTTTGAAAAAATTACAGCAAAAGTTTGCAAATTTTATGCGTATAAATTATCTGATTTACGATCAGAGACGAGAGCAAAAGAAATTTCGCAAGCCCGTCAAATAGCGATGTATCTTATGAAAAAATTAACCGATAAATCATTAAAAGAAATTGGTACGTACTTGTGCCGAAAAGATCATTCAACCGTAATTCATGCATTTGATAGAATTCAAACAATGCTTAAAAATAATACAGAAATTCGTACGATTGTAGAAAAGCTAGAACAAGAAATTATGCAATAATCTTACAAATATTCTTGTGGTCCTTGATACGGCGGAGTTCTGTTTTTTTGCAAAGCCTTGCGTGCTTTTTTAGTTTTGCAAAAATATTCAGTAAATCCTTTTTTAATTAAAAATGAATACCATGATTTGTAAGATTTTATAAGAATAGGCTCTTTTAAACCAACCATTGTTGGCAGATGTTCTGTATCGATAATAATAATTCGGTGTGTGTTTTTTTCGTACACAAAATTATTAGAATGTGGATCTATTAAACAATAAAGCGCATTGCACATTTCAACAGCTTTTGCGCAATCTTCTTTATTTTTTAAAGAAAAATCACGTTCAACGGTAATTGCATCTTCAATAATTGCGTAAGCTCCAGGAACATCAATTTCAATTTTGTCATATTGATTTATGTAATAGCCTTCAAGATGTATCCAAGGGTACGATTCTGGAACCCAAAACCATTTGCGTGGAATATCGATATCCTTTATCCATCCAGAACTATTTTTTATAATTTTAGAAACAAGATCTTTGTTTTTTAATCGTGTAAAACCAAGCATAAAACGAGTGACACCGTGACCAACAATAAAGTGACAGGCGGCGATAAAACCTTTATTGTAAGCGCGAATAAAACTGCGCGGAGTTTCCATAAATAATTTTACAACAAATTGATTTATTGGCCAATTTTTGCCTTTCACTACGAGCAATCCAGCCTGTTTTTTTACGTTAAATCCATCTTTTTTTAAAATATCAAATTCTTTAAATTGTTTTTTGCCAGCGCGAACTTCTTTAAAAAAAGAAACAATTGCATCGGTCAGTTTTTGAGGATCTATGGTTTTGTCAGGATAATAACGAAAAGTTATAGGTTCTTTAGGAAGCATATGTTTGAAAAAATAATCTCTATCAAATGTTTTAAAGACTGGCCAAACTTCAAGATGAGAGTCTTGTAAATAAAAATAATGATCTGATCCTGCCCAATTAGTTACAATAATCGGACAGCCGTTATAAGGTCTAAAGGGACTTCGTTCTGCATAGGTATAAGTTATTGATAAGAAGATTATTGTTTTTACAATTTTTTTAACATTTCTCACTTTCCTGCTTTCCCTTTTTTAAGAGTGATAAGTTCTTTTTAAATAGCCTATTGATAGTATTTTTGAAAGTAAACGTTTAAAAGAATATTGCTTTTTTCGTTATACCTTTTTAAGCTTTATCTAGTATTATTTTCAAAAAAAATGAGAGGGGGAGACAGATATGAAACATGAAAAAAACAATGCAAAAATGTTAGAATTATTAGTAGCGCTTGTAACTATTCCAAAAAATCTTATTCATATTCATGGCCTTGAAAATATGACCGAATTTCTTTTGCATAATTTATCGCAAAAAGAATGTTTTAATTTTTCAAAAGTAGCATACTTTGTTGATAATGCTGATTTTGGCATGTTAAAAGGCGTTGCAGGATTCAAAGATAACGAAGCATATCAGCCAGATCGTAGTCATTGGCATGAACAAGATGCATTTTCGAATCATATGAAAAAATCTGATTTTAATAAAAAAGTTCGCGATTACTGCAAATATAGTATTAAAAAAAATGGAGATTCTCCGGATCATATCGTGCAGGAACTTGGGCAAGTTTTAGAATTCAAGCAGCCACATTATATGCTATGGCCGATAAAATATGAGAATCAAGGATTATTGCTTTTTGAAGCTCACGATGTTGATAAAGAGCTCAAAGAACACTTAGAAAACAGTTTGCATCTCTTTGGATTCTGCCCTGTTTTTTAATATTTGTCTTTCATCATTACCGTGTTTTTGCCAACAACTTCTAAAAGTTTAAAATCTAATTTTTCATACACTTTTAAAGCTGGAGCGTTATCTGACTCAGAATCAACCAAGCAGACATCAAATAATTTAAAAAAATGTTTTTTCAAAAATCGTTCTAAAATTTTTGCGCCTATCCCTTTTCGTAAATACTCTTCGTCTCCAATATACCAATCAAAACTTCCAACATTGTTCGACAATAAAACAGTGTCGATTTTAGTTTCTAAAGCAAAGTCACTGACTGCATACATTTGAATATAGCCAATAGGAGCGCCATCATACACGATGATAAAAGCATGGATTGGTTTTTTGACCATTACGCCATTAGTCAAAACACTTTTATGGCCAGCAACATATTCGGTGTATTTTAACGCGATACTCTCTTCTGTCCACTCAAATGATTGATTCCATCGCTTTTTAACGTGCGGCTTTTGTAACCACGAAAGGAGCAGTGAAAAGTGAGATGATTCTAATTTCTGAAACGTAGTTCTTTTAAATGTTTCCAAGGTACTATTTCCGTTATTTTTTAAAATGATGTATCTGAAATAGATCGTCAAAATCATAAGATTCTATTAAAGAGCTATATTTAGATCTTGATAAATCAAAAACAATTTTTTTGAGTGCTGCAATTTGTAAAATAAAGAAAAAGTTTAACATATTAATATCATTTTTGTCGAAATCTTCAATGCTAAAAACTTCTTTTAAATTCTCTTTTATTACAGATAAATCTTTTTTTGTATTAATAAGTTCTTCTGGTAATATATCTAATAATTTATCTATTAATTCCATAGCAGCATGATATTTTTTATCTGTAAAATATATTTTTGTGTTATGTAGAGCTAATGAAATGTCTTCATCTGTTGCTTTTATGCTGGTTGATTGCATTGAAAAACTGAATAGAAATATTGCAAAAATTATATTTTTTATGTTCATGTTTTAACCTTTAAGATTTATGAATAAAATTATTTTTTAGTTTAGGCAAAAGCACGATTTAGTCAATGTTGTGAATGTTTTTAGTCAACATTTTTTGATGTGCCATTTGTGCAGGAGGTGCTTGCACAATTACTTTTCAAGCATAGTATTACGCTTATAAAAAATAAAATGTATAATTGGTCAACA
>CAZJPB010000056.1:0-5420 GCA_964547785.1 uncultured Pseudomonadota bacterium
TAGTCCATGAAGATACTGCTGTAAATCCAGATGCAGCTGATATAAATCCAGACACAGAAGGTGGCGCAGCCGCAGCAGCTGTTGCAACTGGAGAAGACCAAGAAGAAATGGGTAGTACTTTTCCTCTTCCTACTCGTCCTATGGGAGCATTCACAATTAAAACCGACCCTGCAACAGGTGCAAGCGTATGGAGATCTGTAAAAGAAGATCCTATGTTCACACACGCCAGAAGAAGACGTGGTATTCAGGCAGAACTAAACGCTGTTGACCGTGCTTTTATAGAATTAGAAGCCAGAAAGCGTGCTGCTGAAGCATTAGATGACAAAGAACTAGCTGCTAAAGAATTAGAAGCTGTAAGTATCGCTCGTGAAGAATTAGACGTCAGAAGAATACATGCTCAAATTGATGCTCGAGCTGTAACCATGGAAGACGCCCGTCGCAAACAAATTGCTCTAAAAAGTGCTCGCAGAAAACGTATTGCTGAAGAACAGCGTGCTAGAGAGCTAGCTGATGAAGAATTATCTTTAAGACAATTAGCCGAACACAGTAAAGGTTTAACATTTGAATTTTCGCAAGAACCTAGAGCAGCATTTGATAGAGCTCAAGAAGCTCGCGCTAACTGTAGCGATGTTTTTGAAGCTAGCAGTGAGTGTCTGACTGGTTTTTTTGAATTTGTTGCAGATAAAGAAAGACAAAAAGAATCGCATCTTAAAGCTGCAAAAAAACCTGGTCGCTCTACAGATGCGGATGCAGCTGATGAAAATTCAGAAACAGAAGATTAAATTATGAAAAAATACCTATTGATAGCATTTTGCTTTCTTGGTTCGCAACCACTTGAATGCGCAGATCAAAATCCAAGACCTGTTGTTCCTGCGCCAGCAGCATCTGTAGCTCCAGCACCTGTAGCTCCTGTTGTTCTCCCTGCAAATCCTCGACCAGGTACTTGGGCTCATAAAGCTATGGTACTTAGAGTAAAAAGAAAAGAAGAAGTTGAAAAAGCTGGCCAATAAGACAACATAAGCAAACTCATAATATTCGACAATCAAATCTTTAGTCATTAATTTTTATGACTAAAAGTTTATTAATTAAGCTTTAAATAACTATAAAAACCACAAAATAATTTGGACCCAGATGACATATTGTTAAAAAATGTTATTCTAGAGTTATTATTTTGTGGTTTTTTGTGTGAGGTTTTTATGAATAAACTGGTTCTGCTTTTTAGCTTATTTTTTTTATCTACTGCATCAGGCTCTTGCATCGTTTCTGATATACATTTTACAAATGTTTTTTATAATGCTCACGCACTTCCGCAGGGGATATCGGGAGCTTATACGTTTAAAGGAAGCGAAACGCCTAAAGTTCAAGCATGTTTTTTTTGGGACTTGAATGGCGTGATCTTTGAAAAACGTTACAGCATCAAAGGAATGCTCAATCAAACTGCTGTAACTAAAAAATACGGCTGGAAACAAACATTCTTGCTACTCAATGATTTTAGAAAGCTTTATCAACAGAAACGTGCCTTCAAAAAAGCTGGCGATCCACGTGGATTTGTTTGGAACGCGATGTTTGATTATTTAGAAAAAGAATCAGTCCAATATAATGCTTCTTTAAGCAATAAAGAACTTGCTCAATTATTACGAGAATTTTCGCAAGAAGCTAATCATCTTGATTATGAACTCATTCACCTTCTTGAAAAACTTGAACAGCATGGTCATAAAAATGTTGTCCTATCGAATATGGGCCAAGGGCTTGTTGATCTTCAAGTTGTTCATTTAGAAAAAGAGCTTGCAGCAACTTCTGCTGGCACTCAAAAACATACCGATCTTGTTTTTGCCATTTCTTTTTTAAAACAACAAAATAATGTTATTGCTTCTGAATCTAACGGCTGGCTGCATAAACCGCAACGTCGCGCGTACGAACGCTGTCTAGAATTAAATTCGTTTGCAGCAAAAGATTCGTCAACAAAATATCTTAGAATTTTTATCGATGACAAACAGGAAAACATTGACGCTGCGCTTGCAGAAGGGCTTTTTGATATTGGCATTAATTACAAAAATCCAAAAGATTTAAGACGCATTATGTATTATATTTTCCCTCATTTTGTTGATGCTTCTTCATCTAAAAAAATACGAAATCATACTGCTGAATTTTAAAAATGAAAACATTGATATATATAAAAATTTTTCGAACTCTCGTCATCCTGAGGCGCGATCCAAGCGCCGTGAGGATCCAGGATTTATAAAGCATAGTTTTTGAGTTATTGTATCGCGTAATCTCAGGCTATAATATTTTTACAATTAGTTCGATTATGTTGCTTCATGAGAGCAATAAGAATTTTAGAGTTTGCAATTTTTGGTAATAATTAAATTTTTAATTTCAGTAAATTCTGGATCCTCACGGCGCTTGGATCGCGCCTCAGGATGACGAACACGATGAAACATTATTGTTAAGCTAAAGACTTATGATATGGTAACGTTTTTTTTAGTAAGGAGCATAGAGTAATGTTATATGTCAGCCCTTTTTTTAAGGACCTTGAACACGCGCAAAAAACATTATCAAAACATGCATTTTTTTTATTCGATATTCATCAAGTTATCTTTCATCGCAAAGGTCTTTTTCCTTTTTTTAAAGGATTCAAAAAAACGCGAACCAAATCTATTGTACTCAAGCAGAGTCTAAAAGCGCTTTTAAAACTTACGACCTGGAAAACTATTTTAGGATGCTTAAAAAAGCGCACTCGTATTACAGAAGCTTATTTGAATGCTGCAGAGCAATTTCCAATTTTGCACGAAGAACTTTTAGAATTTTCAAATAATATTTATACGCCAAACAAGCGCATGAAAGATTGCATTGCACATCTTTTTACTGCTGGACACAAAGTGTATCTGCTTTCTAATATCGGCAACGGAACACTAAAAAAATTAAAACTTGATTATCCCGATTACTTTCGTCATTTAACAGAAAGCGACAATACGATAAATCGCGATTCGCGCCTACCTCTTGTATGGAAACCGCAGCGCAAAGCCTTTCATCAGGCACTTTCGGTTATCAAACAATCTGAAAACCCTCATCACGCAATCTTTATTGATGATACCGCAAACAATGTCAAAGCTGCTTACAAAGCCGGTTTTAACGCTATAAAATTTTGTACACAATCTCAATTTGAAAAAGATCTCAAAAAACTTTTAGGTTCAAGTTCGTTATTTTAAAAATATTAACAGATCAACAAAATAACTTGTTTTTCTTGCAAAACTATTTATTCTTTAGGTGAATTTTAATTTAAATAAGAAAGAAATTATGAAGGCATTAAGATTATTAGTTTTGTTTGCAATAACTTCAATACACACTCCTGATGCAGGATCAGCTGCGCCAACATCACCTCAACGAACTCCAGCAACAGAACCTAGATGTCCAGGTGCGCCTCAAAAACCAAAAAGTTTTGCAAGTCTACAACCGAAAGTTACACCTAAAGAATTAAGGTTTCCAACAGTACCATCAGCAACACATACTCCTGGCCAATAAATTAAACAAAGATATATCTAAAATTTTACGTTTTCCAATAGTACCATCAGCTTAATAACATTACGAAAGAAGAATCATGAACAAAAACATACTATTATTAATAATTTTTACGACATCATTTTCATCTTTATTTTCAGCATCAGCAGAGGCGACGGCAGCGGCGACGGCAGCGGCAGCACCAAGTGATCAAAAAATCTATTGGCAATTTGATGATCCAAGAATTGAAGAATGTTTAACTGTTGCTAAACAAGAAATTGATAATAATGAAATTAAAAAAGCTGCTTCTAAATTATATGAATTAGTAAAAAACATACCATTCTCAGCTGCATATAGTAATAAAAATCAAAAATATAAACCTATCTGGCATAGAATAACTATAATACATTCAAAAATAACAAGTCTTGCTATAAGGTTTGATGACTTACAAAAAACATGTCAAAACTCTGACGCTTGCTCTTACTTAACTAACTTCATCGATAAAGAAGAAAAAGGATTTCGAGAAGAACTAAGAGCCCATGCTCGTAAAGAGTTAGTTTTACCTTTTCAAAGTATGTTTGAATATATGGTTGATAAAGATTTGAAAACATTACCGCTTATGGTTTTTGTTTTACAACGTAAGCCTTCATTAGATGTTTTACAAGATTTAAATATGCAAGATTTAAATATGCAAGGTAAAGAATTAACTGTACAAAATATTCAAAATACAGAATGGTTTGCAACACAATATTTATCACCTTCTTTTACAGCCTCTTTTGAAAATCTATGTTTAGCAACTATGACTCATGCAGCTGTTTCTTATAGTGAAATTGATGAGTGTAATCCAGATCGTATTTTATATTTCGAAAGCGCAGAAAAAAGTTTAAAAGCACGTTCATTTGATAAAGCTACTGTCGCTTATCTTAGAACATTAGTCATAAAATCAAAATGATTATGTTCATTCTCTTTTTTATTATATTTTTTTCATCATCATCTTTTATCAAATGCACTGATGAAGCGGATATTGAATTAAGTACAATTACAAATGGCATTCAAGCTATGACTATAGATTCGGCTAAACCGCATTTAGAAGCTCAATTATCAGAACCAATAAGTCCGCAAAGAACATATCCTGAAGAACCACGAAAAATCAAACGCGCTAGAAGGCAAAAATCACCAGATTACTATCAGAATGTTATAATATTTACAGGGATATCTTTTGAGCATAAACCTTCCGAGCCATTTGAAACATCATTACCAAAACGCACAAAAACAGGATAAAAATATGCTTTTTTTATTTTTAATATTACTGATTTCTTCACTAACTCACGCTGCTGGTAAACCTTTAAAACCTTTAAGACTCAATTCTAATCTTAGTGCAAAGTTAGAAGCTAGTTTAATAAGAGAAAAATTTATTTTTATAAGAGAAAAAAAAGAGGCCAATGATGCTCATGCTCAAAATAATGGTAGCATAGATGTTGTTGAGATGGATGGCGTCGAAGGATCAGAGCAGCCAAACAGACCTAGGACTCCTGATATAACGATCAAGAAAAAAGACCCTTTGGATGGAATGTAACGTTTTATCATAAAATTATAAGGAAAAAAAATATGTTTACAAAAACAACAATCTTAACTTTAACGTTTCTTTTGAGCGCGCCAATTTTTATTACTGCTCATACTGATGCATGTTCTTCTTGCTGTGATGACCATGCATGCAAAAACGAAGAAACCTACTGCCCTAATTGCAAAAAATATGAATCTGACTGTATATGCGACGCTGATGATGCTGATGATGAAGCAACAGACGATGACAACGCATAATATATCCAAACACTTTCAACTTAGAAATAATATTTCATCGTTTAGATCGTCATCCTGAGGCGCGATCCAAGCGCCGTGAGGATCCAGAATTTATAAAGCAT
>CAZJPB010000057.1:0-5331 GCA_964547785.1 uncultured Pseudomonadota bacterium
ACACTAAAAAAGTTATATTTTTAAAATTCATAATAAACTCTTATTTATATTATTATATATTATTTCTATTTTGAATATATCATAAATAAAATGCTGAAATCAATGATATTGTAATTATGATTGTAAAAATGTAAATAGAATTGATTGGCGAAAATATTAAGTTTTGTATCTAATCTAAAGGCTGCATGTATTTTGAAATATGTTCTTTTTTGTTTAGGCTCCATAGGCTAGCTAATAACCAAACATAAGTTAAATTCTTGTCAAAATTTCCATTAACTTTATAACAAAGCAAATAAGCTTCTAAATTTATTATATTTTCTAAATCTACAGTATCTTTAGAATCGCTATCGCCAAAATACAGATCTCTTTTATTTATAGCAAAAGCAAAGTCTTTTATAATCTTTATTTCTTCATTTGATAGTGTTAGGTCTTCTGGTGTTGGCTCTTCGCTCAATTTGGTTGGTGTGCGATCTGGTATATAACGTTTTGCTAGATATTTTAAAAAATCACTTTTTAAAATTTTGCCATTCACATCTTTTAAACCGGTAGAAATTTTTGGTTTTACGGGCGCCGTGTGAGCTGGAGGGGCTTTGTGAGCTGAGCAATATGTTTTTGGACTAACAGAGTGATGAGTATGGACGACTGAAGCCTGCATGGCTATTTCTTTTAATTCGTTTTCTACTCGTTTGAATAGTGTGTCAAAAAAATCAACATATTCAGTTGTTTTATATTTATCTGGATGTGATAAAAATTGAATAGAATGATATTTAACATTACTTGATACTAGTTCCCTTAAATAAGCTAAAGCTCCATCAGTATTTTTTTTACTTGCAAATTTTAATAATTGGTTTTTGTGCCATTCTGTTTCTTCAGGATTTAGTTTTTTTTTAAAGCCTGCTTCTGCAGCAGCTGCTTCTGAATCAGTTTTTGATGCGCAATATATAGTTTTACAAAAAAAAATAATTAAAAAAATAAGGGACTGATTCATTTCAAATCTTACAGGTAATGTTTTTAAGAAATATGTTAAATGTGTGTATATTTTAAATGTACATACATTTACTCGATGATTCTAAAGACGCCCCTAAAATCTCTGTCTTTTAAAAATGGTTCGATCTCTAAAACTTCTAATGTTTTTTCTGCCATTTTTTTGTGTAATGATTCTAAAAATTTTTCAACATTATCATTTTTGCCGCACGCAACAATTTTTATCGATAGCGTATCGATTGCTTGAATCATTCCTTCAAGCCCGCATAATTCAGCTTGTTTTTGAATAAAATGATAAATATCTTCGATTTTGTTTTTTGGTGTAAAAGTAATTCGCAAACATTGATTCATGAGCTTATTCTCCTTTTTAAATAGTAAAAGCGCGGCAAAGAGACACAAACCTAACAAAAAAAAAGAATTTTTGTCAAAAGAAAATGCTTTTTTTGTGCAAAAAGAAGAAAGGTAATTGTTTTTTGTTTGAGTAACCTTTATTTTAAAAGCATCTAGAGCTGTCTTTTAGAAAAATATTAAAGAAAGTTTATTGTATGAAAAGCAAACAAGGTCCACGAGTTCGTTTTGCGCCAGCACCGACAGGAATGATGCATTTAGGAAATATTCGAACCGCACTAATGAATTACCTTTTATCACATCAAAAACAGGGCACGTTTATTTTGCGTATCGAAGATACCGATCTTGAGCGTAATTTTGATCCAAATGCGCAGCATATCCAAAGCGATTTGTCTTGGCTTGGTTTGATGTATGACGAAGGCCCAGGCAAAGAAGATAAAGTGCTGGCGCCGTATTTTCAATCACAACGGAATGCAATCTATCAAAAAGAATTGCAAACATGTATCGAAAAAAAATTAGTCTATCGTTGTTTTTGTTCTGCTGAAGATTTAGAAAAAAAACGGCAAAGGCAAATTGCGTTAAAGCAGCCGCCTCGTTATGATCGGACCTGCCTTGTTTTATCGGCAGAAGTTTCGGCAGATCGAGCTCAGAAAGAGCCTTTTATTTGGCGGATGAAAGTAAACCCCGAAGAAACCGTAACAATTCATGATTTAGCACACGGCGAAATTACCTTTGATTTAAAAAATTTTTATGACTTTCCAGTAACGCGTCAAGATGGAACCGTGACTTTTATGTTTGCTAATTTTATTGACGATGTTTTAATGAAAATTGATTATGTTATTCGAGGCGAAGATCATTTGAGTAATACCGCAGGGCAGGCATTTATGTATCGCGCGTACGGAGCAAAATTGCCTCTTTTTTGGCATATGCCAATTTTGTGTAATGTTGATGGTAAAAAGCTTTCTAAGCGTGATTTTGGTTTTTCGTTACAAGATTTAAAAGAGTCAGGTTTTTTGCCCGAAGCGATTGTTAATTATTTAGCAATTATTGGCGGCTCGTTTAAAAACGAAATTATGAGTATGGATGAGTTGATTGCAACGCTTAATTTTGATCATATTTCAACAACTGGCCAGATTAAATATGATGTTGAAAAATTACGTTGGGTTAATCATAAATGGATTGGGAAATTATCATTACAAGAGCTTACCAGAAGAACCTTACCATTTTTGCACAAAGCTTATCCGCACACAGTCGAATTATCAGTAGAAACTATCGAAACAGTTCTTTCGTATGTTCAGCAAGAAATGGTAACTTTGTCTGATTCAGTCGGTCTTTTATCATTTTATTTTGATAAACCAGTCTACGAAAAACATATTGCGCAGACAGTAGCTTCTCTTGAAACAATTGATGCAGTAAAAATTATAGTTAAAAAATCTTTTGCAGCAGCAACAAAGGATGCATGTTTAATGACTGCAAAAGAAGAAGCAAAGCTTAAAACTATCAACATAAAAGAATTATTTTGCTTTATTCGTTATGCGCTTACCGGATCAGTAAAAGGAATTGGGATATCTGAACTGATCGATATAGTGGGTTACGAACGAGCACAAAAAACAATAAAAGATTTTTTAGAAAGCGATTTGTTTTGAGTGCTTTCATTATCTTCAAAAACGAAGTGACGCAAGGATCCAGCAGTTGCTTATAGAATTTTTTTGATTCAAATAAAAATTATTGCATTTCTTTTGGTTCTTTTATTATGCTAATAGAGAAATGTTTCTTGTTTAGAAAAAAAGAGTTAAAATGAAAAAGTTAATTTTTATTTTGTTGTGTATGGTTCAGCTTATATATCCTGCTTATGAAGTTATGAGTGATTTAGAAGAACCATGGCAACAAGAAGAACATAATGCTCTATTTGATTTTGATTCTACTCTATTTGATGTTTTAACGATTAAGTTTACTCAAGGAAAGCCTTTATATCGTTTGAGAGAATTATGGCGAGATAATTTTGATTATGTGAATTCTTTAGATAGATTTAATGATAATGCGTTATCTTTTGTTTCCGTTCCTGGACTTGAATGGCTTGGAGCAGTAGAGCAACGTCATATACGCTTATTAGAAAAACTTATACAAAAAAATACAGTAGCCGAGTTTAATGCTTTTATTGATCAGACGCCATTTGCTGATGTCATGATGATTTATTTATTGTCAGATTATTTGTCTTTGAAAAATCATCCTGTTATTGACAATAGATTGAAGCGATTACAAGATAAAGCAAAAGAAAAAATTAGAATTAGTTCTCACAATGATTTTTTAAGATGCAATACGACAGCCTTAAGATTTTTTTTACAATTTCATGATAATTTTATTTTGCCATCATTTTTTTTAGTAAATAATTTTGATCAAGAGGTGGAAATGGCTTTGGTTAGTCCAGATGAAAAATATCTACTATTGTTCTTTCGAAATGGGTTTTTTCAGGTTTCAGAAGTACAAACAGGACGTATATTTTATAGAGATACTTTTCATGAGCCAATAATTCATTTTTCTAAAAATAATAAATTTATGACTATAAGCGCTATGAAGCCTAATGGGCCTTTTGGTGTCTTGTTATCATTAGAGCAAGAAGCTATTTATCATCCAGAAGTATTGCAAAATGCTTATGGTTTTTCTTTTAGTTACGATGATCAATTTGTAGCAATTTCATATTTTGATCGTCCGCAATTATGTAAATTATATAGACTCGATACCATGCAAGAAGTAAACATAGATGAAATACATCATATGCGTGAAAGTTTTTACTCAATTAAATTTCATCCCTATGCACCTTGTGCACAATTTTCATATTATCAATTTAAGCCATATACATTTAGGCAGAAAAGTTTAGTGTACTATTCTTCTTATGAAAATGTTGCTGATGGTATTCGTTTATTAAGAACATTAGCTTTGCCAGAAAGTGCTTTGAGATTTTTTATTAAAAATGGTGTTGCTTTGAGTGATTGGTTTAATGATAGCATAAAAGTAATATTTAATAATTTTAGGGAAGTTATTTTTCAACGGAATATTGTACCCCAATTACTGAAGCATATTGGTTGGAAAGAAGCATTTTTTGGAAATTATTTACTTTTAAAGAATCGTGACACAAAGCACTATGCAATTTATTGTTTGAATACAGAAACGCAAGATTTTGACCTTATAAAAATTATTAATAAAGCTGGAGAAGAAATAAATATTCTTGACACAGCGCGTATTGTTTTGAGTCCTGATAATAAATATGCAGCAATAATTAAAGAAAAAGAATTAATTGTTTTTGCATTAGAGGGTAATACGTGGAGAATTATTATAGATCCTGATATGTATAAATCGGATGTTGCAAAAGTACAATTTAATACTGATGGAAATGGAGAAATATTATTATTATTAGATGATGGAACTTTAGAACTTTATAGTGTAATCCCATTTGTTAAGTATTTAACAGTAAGAGATGTTAAGTATTGTTACACATCTAATAATTTTGTAATGTTTCAATTAAAGAATAATAAATTCATTTTTTTAGGCTATCCAGAGTCAATTTTATATGATTTTTCGCAATCAAAAGTGTTTGATGAAAATGAATTAAAAATAATTTTTTTCTTGCAAACAGCTCAGGATGAAACAATGCTAACAGAAGAAGAGATTGCTTATTTTAAAAATCTGCCTAAACGCTTTAGAAAAGCTTTTACAAGAAAAAATAATGCAGGATTATTAACATTATATCAACGCTTAGAAGCAGAAGAAGCAGCAGCACAAGCTCTTGCTGCGGTAGACGTAAATCCAGGGGCAGTTGGTATCAATACAGATGAAGATAGAGGATTTACTCCAGCAGCATCTTAAAAATGTTAAAATTATTATTTTCCTTAGTTTAAAAATAAAAAAGTTAATAATTTTTAAAAAAATTTCTCGAACTCTCGTCATCCTGAGGCGCGATCCAAGCGCCGTGAGGATCCAGGATTTATAAAGCATATTTTT
>CAZJPB010000058.1:0-4597 GCA_964547785.1 uncultured Pseudomonadota bacterium
TCCTGAGGCGCGATCTAAGCGCCGTGAGGATCCAGGATTTACTGAAATTAAAAAGCTAGCAATCAAAATTATATTTTTAGCATACAAATTTATAATGTTTACTATTTCAACGCAAACTAAAAAATAAATTAATTTTAAAATATGCTTTATAGAACCTGGATCCTCACGGCGCTTAGATCGCGCCTCAGGACGACGATCGAGAAGATGAATCGTTATTTCTAAGCTAAAAATTTTTAATTATAAAATGATTTTTTTATATAAAAGTATAAAAAAATCCATCGCACTGACCAAAGATCAATGCGATGGAAAAAAGGAGAGTAGTAATGAAGCCTTTTAAAAGTAATTAATTTATTTTAATTACTTTATAATTTTTTAATTTCAAATAAGCTCATAAAGTCATGCTGGAATCGTTAATTACTTCTTCTAATGTAAAGCTTTCATGCATCATTGTCAAATACCCCCCAACAAAAAAACATCGTACTATAAGCACTTCTTTTCAAAGAGAAATTATTTGTGGGCTAGAACCAAGAGTATGCAAAGCTTTAAGCTCAGGACCGGCGGTTAATGGTGTTGTTAAAATAAGTTGAACAGGTAAAGAAATACAGACTTTAAGTACTTTTTCTAATGTTTTTGCATCAAAGTCTGAAAGAAAATCATCAATTAAAAAAATTAAAGGTGCATGAAGTGTACCTTTATCTTGAACACTAAGCGCTTTTACCTGAAGAATTTTTAAAAATAAGCTTAATAATTTTTGTTGCCCACGAGAAGAAAAGATACGAGCCGGTTTATCATTAAAAATAATAGCAATATCATCTAAGTGTGGCCCAAACAAAGTTCTTTTATAAAAAAATTCACGTTCAAAAAGTTTTTGTGAGCCTTCGTAAAAACTTTTCCAATCACAAAATTCTGCGCCATATTTTTTTTGATAAGTAAATGAACAGACTTTCTCTTCAAAAAAAAGAACGTTAATTTCAAAAGACTGACGTAATAACGTATCTAAAAATTCTATGCGTGCTTGCTGCAAAGCATGCGCAACAGTCCATAATTTTTGAGTCCACAACAGGTATTCTTGATTCAAAGCATAGACAGATTGTTGCGCCAAGAATGCATTTCTGGTATCAAGCAAATACTTGAATGCTTTGATAAGATCGACAGCTTCGGGATTATACAACATCAACGCATGATCAATAAAATTGCGCCGCGCCTCTGGACTCTCTTTTACGATATCCATATCTTCTTGCGTTACTGTTACAATCTGACAAAGAGCGCGCAATTCTTTGTGCGACGTGATTGCTTTTTGATTAATTTTAACATGCCTTTTTGAACCTGATGATCCAATCGTAATCTGATCAGTATCAAATAAAGCGCTGATAAAAAAAGCATCTTGATTAAACATGATCAAATCGCGCGGCGTCGGGGTTCTGAATGATCGTACGTAACAAAAATAATGAATAGCCTCTAAAAGCGTTGTCTTACCTGAGCCATTCGCTCCTTCTATAAGAACTACTGGCGCAGTAAAAGTTATTTTTTTTTGCGTAAAACAACGAAAGTTTTTGAGCGATAATTCTTTAAGAGGCATGTTGTTTTCCGTTAATAAAAAAAGCTTTAAACTTCGAAGTCTGGATCCTTGCGGTCGCGTTGCTCCCTGAGGATGACGAGAGTTCAAGAATTTTTTTAAAAATTATTAACTTTTTTGTTTCTAAGCTGACAGCATTTGATTTTATCATCCTGCAGTTTGCGTCGAAACTGGCATCACTAAATACGTTAAATTATATGAATCTTCGGTTCCCGTTTCAAAAATAATCGGCTTTGCAGAATTGCTCACAAAACACGTAACTTTTTCTTCAGGAAAAACAGAAAGACCACTTAAAAGATACGGCGCATAAAATTTAATCTGTAATTTTTCACCTTCAAAAGCGGTCATTGGCAAACGTTCATCCATCTTACCAACTTCTTTATTATGCAACGAAACATCGAGTGCATCAGTTTCAAAACCGAATGATGTCGCTATAAATTGACCAGACAATAAACATGTTGAGCGACGCAATGTTTTTATTAAACTTGATCGATCTAATGTTGCTGGAATAAATCCTTTTTTACCTAAAATTGCTTTATATTCAGGAAAAGCAGCTGACAATAATTTAGTAAAAAAATTAAAACTTTCACCGGAAAAAACTAATTGATTGCCACAGGTTCCAAGAAAAACTTTTTCTTCTTTAAAATCTTCAATAATTTTTTTTAATTCTAATACAGCTCTGCGTGGCAATAACCAATTGCGCGGTTCCGCAAGATGATAACGATTCGTTTGTACCTGCGCAAGGCAATGACCATCAGTCGTTGTAAGCGTTAATGACTCTGGAGTGAGCTCACAATACAAACCATTCAACGCAGAATTAACGTTATTTTGCGGTATTAAAAAACTTACTTTTTCAAGAAGATCTGCAAAAAAAGTTGCATCAAGCTGCATTAAATTTTCTATACGTTCGGGAAATGGAGGAAATTCTTGAGCATCTTTAATATTCAAAGATAATTGCACAGAACCAGAAGTTAACAAAAGTTGATTATTCGAAAGCGTAAAAGTAATCAGTCCATCGAGTTCTTTTACAATATCAAAAATTCGTTTTCCATTTACTAAAAATAGCTTTGAATCAGACAAAGAACTTTCTTTTAAGGTATAACTTGCTTGCAAACTTAATTCTAAATCAGTGCTTTTTAAAATTAACTCTTTAGGCCCAACGCTGCATAAAATGGAAGCAGTTGTTTCTACTGTTGTTCGTTTTGAACAAATAGGTTGCATAGAAGAAAGCATCAATAAAAAAGATTTCTGCTCAACGACAAATTTTTCGGTCATGATCAGCCCTTAGAAAAATAAAAATAAAAAACACTTTTATAAAGTATAAAAGAGACTTATTTTTTTAGCAAAATCAAATCTTTTTTTATCACTTTTTTCTTATGTTTTTGTAAAAGATACATCAAATATTCATGATCATTTTTAAAGAATGAATGTTTTTCAGAACTTTTGCGCAAAAAAGCATACCCGCGATAGAGAATGTATGCACACAATAGATACGATAAAGGGCCAAAGCTCATCGCAAAAGAAAAAACATTTTTCACAAATGCATAACCATTAAAAGATTCATGCAATTTGATAGCTGGAGTAAACATATACTCAAGAAGTGATTTTGAATACGTCGCCGGAACAACATGCACCAAAAAAGGCGCATTATGCAATTCTGAAAATACCTGTACCTTGGCTAATGTTTCTGGCAACAGATTAGGAACAGTAATCACAGGCGGCGTTGCGACTGCACACTGCACAACAAGAAAAAAGAAAAACCATAAAATTATCATGATCGTGGATGTTTTTTGTCATACATGCTACGCAAATGGCTTGTTTCTAGATGCGTATAAACTTCAACCGTATCAATTTTTTCGTGCCCTAACAGCATTTGCAATGAACGAATATTCATGCCTCGTTTTAAAAGATGCGTTGCAAGTGAATGACGTAAATGATGTGGCGTAAAAAAAGAAGAGAGCCCAGCCTTGCGAGCAATAGTTTTGATGTAAAGCCAAAAAGATTGTCGTGTCACTGCGCGCAAAACACCGCCATAAAATGTTGGAAAAAGGTAATCAGTTTCGTAACGCGTTCCTTGCTTGATCGTTAAACGTACAAAAACCGTTTCTAAATACTCTTGTATAAGTATCACAATTGATTCAGTTAAAGGCACAATTCGTTGCTTATTACCTTTGCCTGTTATCAAAAGCGTATTGTTCGTAAAATCAAGATGCGAAATTTTTGCATAAACAAGTTCGCTGATGCGCATTCCAGAAGCATATAAAAGATAGAGCATAACTTTATTGCGAACACTAGGATCAGTTATTTCCTGATCAGCAGCACATAAAAGCTTTTCTATAGCATCTTCTTGCAAATAATACGGTAATGTTTTTTCGGTCTTTGGAATAGATAATGATGCGCTTAAATTTTCAAAACCATAAACACTATGCATATAATTAAAAAATGTTTTAAAGCAAGAAACTTTGCGCGCCATTGTACGAGCAGTCAAGCCTTGATTTTTTAAAGATTTTAAAAAAACTTTTATGTGTTCATACGATAATGTGGAAAATAAAAAGCCTTGTTCATTGCAATACGCAACAAGTTGCTCTAAATCTTTTTTATAGGCAACAAACGTGTTATGCAAAACTCGTCGCTCAGTCAATAAATAACGCTCAAAATCAGCTGCATACGCAACATTCTCTTTCATGGCGCTCTCCTTTTTTTTCTTTACTTTTTTTATCTGCAGGAAGAAACTTTGTAGATTCTAAAAAACATCTTTCTGTTTCTGGATCTCCATTTTGCAATGCTTGAATAGCTGCAAGTTGTTGTGCCAACACAGCTTGACGACTTTTTTGTTCTTCGTCCGTAAGATTATGATACGCTACAGCACAAAATAAAAAATGTGTATTTAAAGCTACAAGCAGAACAATAATTGTTTTGATTTTATTCATTCCTACTCTCTTTTTTTATTGTTGAGTTAAAAATAGTTTTACTTTTTTTAATACGAACGAGCAACGATACAATCATTTTTGCTAGGCTGCA
>CAZJPB010000059.1:0-4263 GCA_964547785.1 uncultured Pseudomonadota bacterium
CAGTGGCAGCAGCGGCAGCAGTGGAAAAGACTGATGCTTTAGCAACAATGCTAGCAAGACTTACAGTGAAACCAAAAGATCCAAAGAAAGCTTTCTTAGATTTAGCATCAGTATCTAAAGCGCTAGCAGGTATACATTCTTCTGATAGCCCTGTTATTTCACCGCAACCCGTATCAACATTCGTATTTAAACCATCTTCATTTCCTGCAAATCCTGTGCTTCCAAGGCTTCAAACCCAACCAAGATCTTCAGTAAAAAGTTCAGATGGCATGTATGCTGCTGGTCAAACAAAACAAGATCCTTTATTTCAAGCTGGTAAACGTAAAAAATTGAAAAAAAAATCAAAAAAACAAGCTTTCCGACGACCTGTTCTGGAAGAAGAAGAAGAAGAAGAAGAAGAAGAAGAAGTTGCGCAAGGAGAACCACGATTCTTTACAACAGATGATTTTACAAAAAAAGAACTACGCTATATGAGTAAAGTCTTTCAGATAACAATAGAAGAAATTAAAGATATGTTTCGTAAAATGATGGCTGTTCCTATGGACAGAACTGTTAAAGATTATAAAAAAATGTATTTAGATACTTTGATAAATGAGGTAAGAGGTAAAGTTTTTCCATTATTTACAGCAAATGATTTGACTCAAGCAGAAAAAACGTTTCTTTATTCTGCTGAAATACTGACAAGCGAGAAAGAATTAAATATATATCTTCGAACTGTTGGGCTGATGGATCCTGCAGAAAGACATAAAAAAATACAAGAAATAAAAATACAATTTCTAGAACATAAAAAAAGTCAACTTCAACGTGTTATTTGATTTCTACGTGCTGATTTATAATCATACATAATAAATTTAATAATTATAAAAAGATTGGTTATGTATGATTTCTTTTTTACAGGGGCGCATAGCAACATGCAACGACAGTTCAATTGTTTTGAACGTCGCAGGCATTGGATTTTCTATCGCTGTAGCCCATCCGGAACTCTTTAAAAAAGATACTGATATTAGTGTAATAATTCATATGCAATGGAACCAAGAACAGGGACCATCTTTGTATGGTTTTTTGCATGAACAAGAAAAAATAATTTTTTTAATGATACTTGATTGTTCTGGTTTTGGCCCTAAAATTGCTTTACTCATTTTAAAAAAAATATCGCCAATTAATTTCTTAAAAGCTATTCAACTTGCTGATCTCAAAGCTTTTAGCGGCATTAGTGGGATTGGTCCAAAAAAAGCTGAGCAGCTTGTTGTACAACTAAAGCATAAAGTAAAAGATCTTTTAGAAGCAGGAATTTTTGAAAGTTCTGCTGCAAGCACTGATCAAATCGCTCTTGAGCAATGGAAAGATATTTCGCAAGCACTACAATCACTGAATTATTCGCGCCAAGAAATTGATCGCGCCTTACAACACATTGCTAATCATGATTCATTTACGCTTTCCTTTGATATTCTTTTACGAAAAGCATTAACATTTCTTGCTAAAAAATAAGGCACGTTTAATCTTTAAGAAATTATTTTTATTTTTTAAAGAGGAACATTGCATGACAGCATTAGATCTGTTTAATTGGGTGGATGATATTTTAGCAATTCCTTTTTTGATACTGTGCGTTAGTTCAGGAATTTTTTTTACTTTTAAAACACGTTTTGCTCAAATACGATTATTCTCTCATTTTATTTCTCTTTTATGTTACGGCGTAAAACAACATCATCAAACAAAAAATGAAAAATCTATTCGCCCTTTCCAGGCTGTTTTTACTGCGATGGCAACAACTATTGGTATGGGAAACATTGTCGGTCCATCGATTGCTATTGTTACTGGTGGCCCTGGAGCGCTTTTTTGGCTTATAGCGTATTCATTCTTAGGGTCTATCACCAAATTTACCGAAGTAATTTTTGGCGTGACCATGAGAACACGGTTAAAAGACGGAACCATTCTTGGCGGGCCAACACAATACCTAAAAACAATACACGCATCACTTGCTGATTGGTATGGCATATTGACCATCTTTTTATTTGCTGGATGGTCAGGAATGCAAGCTAATACGTTAGCTCATATTTTTTATAAAGAATCGGTCGCACGCTGGCAAACAGGTTTAATCCTTGCAAGCTTTGTTTTTATTATTCTTTTAGGAGGCATAAAACGAATAGGCGCTTTAGCAAGCAACTTTGTTCCTATAATGTTTGTTTTGTATGTTGGTTTTGTGCTCAGCATTTTATGCTCCGATCCTCAGGCGCTCTTTGCTAGTTTAAAACTTATGTGTTCATCAGCTTTTTCTTCGCAAGCTGCAATCGGTGGTTTTTTAGGAACTTCTCTTATAACTGTAATGCGCATCGGCGTTCATCGAAACATGCATATCACCGAAGCGGGGCTTGGAACCGCATCAATTGCTCATTCTATGGCAGATACTGATAAACCTTCTGATCAGGCTGTTCTTGCCATGTTTTCGATTATTGCTGACACAACCTTAGCATTCCTTTCTGGGCTTCTTGTGCTTGTTTCTGGCCAATGGGTTAACACAACATTTTCTACTACGATGGTCTATGAAATTTTTAAAAATTATTCTCCAGGAATGGGAAAGTGGGTTCTTTTAACCAGCGTAACGCTCTTTGTGATTACCACCGTTATCGGTAATTCGTTCAACGCAAGCCAAAGCTTTATTGCAATGTGCGGAACACAATGGATTAAGGCTTTTTACATAATGTTAGCAATAGTTATTTTTGCAGGATCATTGCTTTACGTTGAGTTATTGTGGCGAATGATGGATGTTATTCAAATGCTCGTTGCGATTCCGCATATTATTGGTCTTTTTATTTTAACCTTTACTCATGGAAAATTTTTAAAATTGTAAGGATTATGATGTTGTTTGCATTTCTTTTTTATACAATTCTACGTGTGGCTGATCAAAAGCATTCACCTGCAATAACTTAGCTAAATAGATAACTTCGAGCATTTTAGATTGCAAAAATTGTCCTAACGAATATTCATTTTTTTGAGAAATCGTAATGGTACAAAATGGTTTATTTTTTTTTACATAAGCTTTTTGAGTGGCTTGAGCTATCATCAATAAAAAATTTTTATCATAAAAATGATTATTCTGCTCTACAACAACAAACGTAGTAAACATATGCTTAGCCTGTGCTAAATATAATTGCGCAACTGAATGCAAATCAGCACTTCCTAACGAAACAGTAAAAAATATTTCAGCATCAATACGATTACCATGCATATCAATATCCTTTCCTAAACTTTCTGAAAATAACTGCCTATACCATTTTCCCAAATCTTCTAACTCAGAAGAAAATAAAAAAAGATCAAATAAAAAAAAGCTTTTTTTATAATATGAATATTGCAAAAAAGCACTTTGTGCAGCAAAATTTGCTTGATCATTTTCAGAATAAGCATCAGTTATATCACGAGCACCTTCGCACAATTTTTTCGTATCAAATCCTGCTAAACCTAACGGAAAAAGGCCAACTGCTGTAAAAACCGAAAATCTTCCGCCAACATATTTTGGTATTGTTAAAATCGTAAAATGTTCTTGTTCTGCCTGATGAAATAACGCTGAATTATGATCAGTAGTCACTACAATTAATGCTTGATAATCAAGAGGCCTATACCGTTTTAATAATGCTAAAAAAATATCAAAATTTTTTATCGTTTCAAAGGTTGTGCCTGATTTTGTAATAACATTAATCAAAATAGGATTACCCTGCTGTAACTCTTTTTCTGCTCTCTTAAAAATCATTCTTGCAACATCATCATCAACTGTTTCTAAAAAAAGAATAGGTAAAATTGCATTGTCTTGATAAGAATTTTTGAGAGCTGCATACACAGCCCTTGCTCCTAAACTTGATCCTCCGATACCAATAACAATGAGTAAAGTTGGCGATAATTTTCTTTTCTCAATAATACATTCTTCTATCAATGCATGCATTGTATGATCATACGGCAAACCTACAAATGAATAAGCATTTTCATATGTCTGAAAATGCTTAATTTGATGTTTAATATGTTTTGTAATTGCTGATGCATCAAAAAAAGGAATCGATTCGTTACTTAAAAAATGCATCATACAATTATGCGTCCATTATTAAAGTGTTATATTTTTAATTTCTTCGATAGTTAAACCGGTAACTTTAGAAATTAATTCAATATTTAATTTTTCTTTAAGCATTTCTTTAGCAATATTGATTTTTTCTTCTGTTTTACCTTCTAATAATGCATCTTCTATTGCAGTTTTTATTTCGCTTTGGCGGCATCTTT
>CAZJPB010000060.1:0-4176 GCA_964547785.1 uncultured Pseudomonadota bacterium
TCTGCTCATTCTAAAAATGGCTCAATTGTGCTTACTGATGTGAATAATTGCACAGGTATAGAAACATATAATGGTCTAATAACTTTTAAAGCAAAAAAGCTTAATGCGCATGAAAGAACTATTAAAATTTTTTCTAAAAATGGATCTATTGTTTTTGAAGTGCCATCTTTAGAAAAAAATACTATCGAAATAGAAACGCATAATGGCGACATTGATGCAAAAGTAACTAAGCCGAAATGGCTTATCAATACACCGCAACAGATTCATGTTTTATCTGGCGAAGCAGTTGTTAAAATAAGTACAAAAAATGGTCGCCTTTCTGTCAGAAGTTTTTAATGGAAAAACATTTTACACATCTCCATTTGCATACTGATTATTCGTTATTAGATGGCGCAATTTCGATTGATAGATTAGTTTCTTACGGAACACAACATGCTCTCAAAGCTCTTGCCATCACTGATCATGGAAATATTTTTGGTGCTGTAAAATTTTTTCAGGCTTGCAAAAAAGCTAAAATAAAACCAATTTTAGGTATGGAAGCATATATAACAGAAGATGTTTCTTTAAAATCTATTCATAATAAATATTATCATCTTATTATTTTGGTAGAAAATGAAATTGGTTATAAAAATCTTTGTAAATTAATTTCATTTTCTTTTAAAGAAGGTTTTTATTTTAAGAATCGTATTGATTACAACATTTTAGAAAAGCATTCTGAAGGGCTTATCGTAACATCTGCGTGCCTTGGTGGCCATATTCCAAAATTATTGATGGAAGGGACACAGCAAGAAGTTGATCATCGCGTAGATTGGTTTTTGAATGTTTTTGGTCGTGATCGTTTTTATCTTGAAGTTCAACCAGAAGATCAGCCTGATCAGAGTATTTTAAATAAAAAATTATATGCACTTGCTGAAGAAAAAAATATTAAACTTGTTGCTGCAGGGGATTGCCATTATCCAACGCTGGAAGATCACGAAGCTCACGAAATTATGCTCAGTATTCAGACGCATGGAAAAATTACTGATCCTGATAGATATACGTTTGGTGCCTGTAGAACGTATATGCGCAGTCCTCATGAAATGTTAGAAATTTTTAAAGATCATCAAGATGCGGTTTGGAACTCGGGTGTTATAGCAGATCGTTGTAATTTTGAGTTTGAAACAAATAAATTACATTTTCCTCAATTTAAAATTCCTCAAGAACATACAGAAAAATCTTTCTTTTCTTATTTATGTCAAAACGGCTTTGATGCTTTAGTAGCTAAAAATCGTATTCCAGAAGAGCTCAAACAAGAGTATCAAGACCGATTGAATCTCGAAATTGATCTTATTAGCAACATGGGATACATCGGATATTTTTTAGTAGTCGGTGATTTCATTGCATGGGCAAAGGATAATGCGATTCCTGTAGGTCCTGGTAGAGGATCTGCAGCAGGTTCCCTTGTTGCATGGGTTTTGCAAATTACTAATATTGATCCTCTTAAATATAATCTTTTGTTTGAGCGTTTTTTAAATCCAGAACGAGTTTCGATGCCCGATATCGATATCGATTTTTGTGTTGAAGGTCGTGAACGCGTTATTAATTATGTTCGCGAAAAATATGGGCATGATAATGTGTGTCAGATTATTACTTTTGGAACGATGATGGCAAAAGGAGTTTTGAAAGACGCTGCTCGCGTTTTAAATATTCCTTTTGAAGATGCAAACATGCTTACTGCTCTTATTCCTAATCAATTAAATATTACGCTTACCGAAGCTTTGATGCAAGAACCGCGCTTACAAGAAATGATAGATAACAATCCACGCGTTAAGCATCTTTTTGATATAGCCTTTCGGCTTGAAGGTCTTACAAGACATGCTTCTAAGCATGCTGCGGGTATTGTTATTTCTCCAGAACGCGTTGATGATGTTTTACCTATTTATATTCCTGCAAAAACAAATGATCTGGTTACGCAATATGCAATGACAGAGCTTGAAACACTTGGGTTTTTAAAAATGGATTTTTTAGGACTCAAAACATTAACACTGATTGATCTTGTGGTAAAAATGATTCATAAAAATCATAATGTTTTGATTGATATTGATATGTTGCCTATTGATGATCTGAAAACTTTTGCTTTGCTTTGTGCTGGAAATACTTCTGGAATCTTTCAATTGGAATCGAGTGGATTAAAAGAAGTTTTACGCAAACTTCAGCCTGATAAATTTGAAGATATTATTGCAGTAAACGCTCTCTATCGCCCCGGTCCGCTAGGATCAGGAATGGTCGATGATTATATTGAGCGTAGGCATGGTCGTCAAAAAGTAACCTATCTTTTGCCGCAATTAGCAGATGTTTTAGAAGAAACGTATGGTGTTATTGTCTATCAAGAGCAGGTTATGAAAATCGCATCTTTGGTCGCAGGTTATTCGTTAGGCGAAGCTGATATTTTGCGTCGGGCAATGGGTAAGAAAAAAGCTGATGTTATGGCTGAGCAGAAAAAAATATTCTCTGATAAATCAGTTGCTTTGCAGGTTAATCAAAAAAAGGCAGAAGAGCTTTTTGATTTGATGGCATATTTTGCTGGTTATGGTTTTAATAAGTCGCATTCTGCTGCATATGCGTTAATTGCTTATCAAACAGCTTTTTTAAAAGCACATTATCCAGCTGAATTTATGGCAGTTTTGATATCATTAGAATCATCGAATGCTGAAAAAATGGCTTTTTATCTTGAAGAAGCTAAGAGCATGGGTCTTGAAATTTTGCCTCCGGATATTAATTGTTCTGAAATTACATTTCATGTTCCTGAGTCAGGAAAGATTCGATTCGGATTGCAAGGTATTAAAAACATAGGACCAACTGCAGTAGAAGATATTATTCATCAGCGAACAAAAAAGAAATTTGTTTCATTACTCGATTTTTGTTTGCGCGTTGATTTGCGCCTTTCTAATAAACGAGTGATTGAACATTTAATTTTTGCAGGAGCATTTGATCTAGTGCCAGGAAATCGTGCTCAAAAAAATACTGAATTAGAAATCATTATAGAACAAGCACTGAGCAAAAAACGTGAGCTAGAAACAGGTCAAATGGGACTTTTTGGGTTGAGTGTTACGCAGGATGAAGCTCTTGAATATGCGTTTCAACCACTTGAAGATTGGCCCGACAAAGAAAAATTAGATAAAGAAAAAGAAGTAATGGGTTTTTATGTGAGCGCGCATCCGTTAGATAGTTACAAAAAACATTTACATCGTTTATCGTTAACTTCGTTTGAAAAAGCTCTCCTGCGGATGAAAGAACAGAATTCATTACAAGATGTTTCTGTGATGATTCCAGGAATGATAAAAAGCAAAAGAATTATTACTACTAAAAAGGGTGATAAAATGGCTTTTGTACAATGTGAAGATTATACTTCGTCTGGCGAAATTGTTTTGTTTCCTTCAACATTTAAAAAAGTAGAACATTGGCTTTCTGAATATACTATTTTTATCATCAAAGGAACCGTTGATCAAACAAATACTTCTATATGCAAAATTTTAGCTTCTGAAATGGTTCCTTTAGAATTATTTTTTCAAGAATGGAAAACGTTTCAAGGAGCTATTTGTATTTTTTCCGAAAAAAATGAGTATCAAATTGATGTCATTAAAAAAACATTCTCTTCAGGATCGGTACCATTGATTGTTGAATTTTATGAAAATGGCAAACGATTGCAGCTTAAAACTACTAAAAAAATAAAAATAGATGCTATAATGATTCAAAAATTAGAAGAACATAATGTTTCTGTAAAATTTATAACATAAACTATTTTTTTTAAATATTCTTAATTTCTGCAATTATGTATCGCAGAAATTATTTCGCTTTGGCGACATCTTTTTTATTCCTTTATGGTTTTAATTTCTTCGATTGCAAGACCAGTAACTTCAGCAATTAATTCCAAATCAAGTCCTTTTTTAAGCATTGATTTGGCAATATTCATTTTTTCTTCTACTTTACCTTTTATCTCGCCCTCTTTAATGCCTTCTTCTTTTCCTTTTTCTTTGCCTTCTAATAATGCATCTTCTATTGCAGTTTTTATTTCGCTTTGGCGACATCTTTCGGCGTGTATAATTCGATCATAGGTTTCGCGTTCTTCTCGAGACCAATTACTTTCTGCCAAAACATCGAATGCTTGATTAAAATTTGATTGTTCAAAAAGCTCTG
>CAZJPB010000061.1:0-4134 GCA_964547785.1 uncultured Pseudomonadota bacterium
CGCACTATTAAAACGTATGATACTGCAACAGGAGCGACAATTGATCTTGCGATTACACAAAAACAAGAGCCTCAAAGATTTGCAATGACAACACCTCAGCCAAAGATAAAATTATCAACGTTAAAAACAGGCAAAAATTATATTTTACAAAATGTACGATTTAAAGAATTGCTTGATCCTACGGGAATTTATGTTTACGAAGCGCTTTGGACGCATCGCGATACAGAAGAAAAATCACCGATACATATTGATTATGTTATTTTTATGACACCATCGCTTTTTGCGCTTTACGATCAGCATGATCATTATCCTGTTTATAATTATGCGCACACAAAACATAAAACGAATCTATTTTTAGGACAACAGCTTAATCAAATGTATCATAACGAGCCTATTACGTTTGCTGTTAGTCTGGTGACAGGCAATTGTTATCAGCTTATTGATCTTGATACTCAATCTTCTGCAGCATTCCCGACACTTTCTTCTGAAACAAAAAATGCTTCTGTTATTTTAAAACCTTTAATTACGACATCAGATCGCAGCGCTAAACTTTATCAAGAACATTTTGCACCGTATCAAAATTATGCAGGACAAGTTTCTACTAATCTTATCAGTGCTGTTAAAGCGGCTTTGCAAAAACGAAATAGTCAAAAAACAGCAGTAAATGGACAATCTCAGATATCAGCAAATACAGCATCAGATTCTTCGAGCACGCTTTCTGGAAGTTCTTCTGATGATTCTAATGTTGCAAATAATAGTGCAAATACAAATGTGTCAAGCACGACAAGTAGCTCTACAGCAGCATTTGGATCGAGTGCTGATGCGTCGTCGTTATTTGGAGCAACAACAGATGCAGCATCTACAGATTCTTCTGATACGACAACAGCAGATGCAAGTGATGATAATGTATCAACAGATGGCTCTACAGCATTTATTGCAACAAGTTCATTTGTTTCAGAATCTGGTGGTGGAGATTTTTCGGATGATGAAGATGATGATGAATCAGAAAGTGTATTTGGTGGTAGCTCAGGTACAACAAGTTCACCATTTGATACATCGAGTGAATCGCCTGTTGCAAACAATACTGATACCGATATGAGTGATAGTTTTACTCCGATCACCTCTCCTGCTTATAACGCAAGTTCAACGGATGATTCTTTTTCAGCTTATGCAAGTCCTACTTCAACTATTTCGTCGTATGGATCGGGATCATTGAATCAATCAACACAAACAGATAGTGTAGGGTTTGGGTCTTCAACAAATGAAACTACTGAACCATCATTATTAACAGAATCTTCAGAAGAAAAATCAGAAGAACAAGCATTAGATACGAATGGAGTAACGCAAACTGATTTTGAAAGCGGAAATGGAAACGTTAATTATTTTAATTAAGAAATTTTTTATAAACCAAAAAAAGGAGAAAAAAATGAATAAACAATTTAAACTTTTGATGTTAAGCGCGCTTACGTTAGGATGCGCTTCGTCACTAAATGCTGCAAGCACATTATTGTTAGTATGGGCAACTAAGCTTAATGAAACTATGACTGTAGGAGATGTGCAAAATGTAAAAGCTAAAGCTATTTTTCTTGAAAAAGAATCTGATAATAATCAAAAATCTGTGGTGCAATTAACTGAAAAAAAACCTAATAAATGGACGGTTACAGCTTTGAATCCAGGAACAGTTAAAGTTGTTGTAAAAAAAGCACAATCAGGATATAGCGAAGGTCATGCAAAAGGACATAGACATTGTCATCACACTATTACCGTAAAAGCTAAAAAAGGAAGCTCTGACAATAATAAAGCTGCAAAAAAAGAAAACAATGGCCAAGAAAGCACGAGCAAATCTGAATAATAGCTTAACAATGCCTCTAGAATGGATTATACAATGGTATATACTGTGTCTAGAGGCATTTTTTTTAGTATTATACAAGGATTATATAATGCATAGCATAGCTGAAAGCATAAAATACGTACGCATATTGCACACCGCAAAAGGCAGATCAGAAGAGCAATGCTTTATCGCCGAAGGGTTGCGAACGGTTTTGAGTTTTATAAAGGCTGGTTATGCGCCGATTGAATTATATGCTACAGAAAGCATCATCAATCGCCTTGATACGACGATTGGATATACGCTCGTTTCTACGCAGACTATGGAAAGAATGAGTGCCAGTTCAACGCCTTCAGGTATTTTAGCAATCTTTGCTATGCCTCAAAATCCTGACCCTCAAACATTAACTTCTGGGCTTGTGATGGCCGAAATTTCTGATCCAGGCAATATGGGAACATTGATTCGTTCATGTGCGGCTTTTGGGTTTTCATCCGTTGTCATCATTAATGGCTGTGATCCTTTTAATCCAAAAGTTATTCAAGCAACTGCTGGAAGTTTGCCGTATGTTTCGTTATTCAGGTGGACGTGGCAAGAGCTTTTAGAGCATAAAAAAGATTTACAATTGTGCGCACTTGAACCTCAGAAAGGAAAACCAGCGCATGCTTTGCAACTTAAAAACACGTTATTAATTGTCGGGAACGAAGCTCATGGCATTGATCCAGAATGGCTTAAAAAATGCGACAGTCTTTTAACTTTGCCTATCAATCACGAAATTGAATCTTTGAACGCAGCAATTGCAGGATCAATAGCACTTTTTTTAGCTTCTGAGCAGCAATAACTATATTTTTTATAGTGCTTTGATAAAATAAAAAAAATAATAACCTTCATTTTTTATGGCAAGGTGCATCAGTCATGAACCACGAAACTCCTAAACTTTCTTTATTTGCAACCATTTTTTTAAATATCAATATCATGCTTGGAACGGGCGTATTTATAAATACTGTTGTTCTGACTCAAAAGGTTGGCGTGCTTGCACCGCTTCTTTACGCGCTTTCGGGGCTTTTGATGTTGCCTTTGATTCTTTCGTTTGCTCGTCTTATGCAGCTTTATAAAGAAGGTTCATTTTATAATTTTGGCGCTTCAATCACTCCTTATTTAGGATTTATCAGCACCTGGAGCTACTTTATTGGAAAACTTGCAACGCCAACATTAGGTATTCATGTTTTTAATTTATTTTTACAAAAAACTGTTCCTTACTTTGCGCAATTTTCTGTTTTTATGCTCGATGTTTGCATTATTACTCTTTTTGTAGGGCTAAATCTTTTCAGTGGAACTGTTGGAAAAAAAATTCAATATTTTTTTCTTATCACTAAATCAATGCCATTATTATTTGCTTTAGGAGCTGGTTTGTGGTGTTTTGATATTATCAATATTGCTGCGCCGTCGGTCATCTGGCAAGGTATTCCACTTTCGTTACCCTTAGTTATCTTTTGTTTTTTAGGGTTCGAAGCAACCTGTTCTTTAAGCAAAATTATTCAAGACCCGCAAAAAAATGCAAGCAAGGCGATCATTTATTCATTTTTTATAGTGATGGCACTTTTAACCTTGTATCAATTTCTTTTTTATGGATCACTAGGTGAGTCATTGGCTGAACAACAAAATTATGTAACAGCTTTCCCCTTGCTTATACAAAAAGCCTGCCCTCAATTAGTGTCACTACTTGCGCCTTTGCTGTCTCTTGCTATAGCAACTTCAGCTTTAGGAGGAGCATATGGACTCTTATATAGCAATGCGTGGAATTTGCATATTCTTGCTCAAAAAAAATATATTCCTTTTTATGAAACTTTTGCGCGATGCAATATCTTTCATATTCCTTATGCCTGCATACTTTTTGAAGGGATCATGTGTTTCTGTTATTTGGCTTTAACGCAAGGATCGCAAATACCGTTGCAATACACGAGCGTACTTTCTTGCATGGCAACACATGCAATTAGTGCCATTTCTTTAGTTATACTAGAGCCGTCACTATTGAGTTTTTTAGGTTTAATGAGTTCGATTATTGCTATTATTTTTTGCGTGCGAGGATTTATTTTTACAAATCTTATTCCTCTGTATTTTTTCTTAGGCATTCTTGCGCTAGGGACGTTAATTTATCTTTTTAAAAGAAACAAAGAAATAACGTAATTTTAAGGTTATTAAAGAAACTGTATATTTGCTAAAAGATTGTCCTGTCAATAAAATATTTAAAATATTTGATGAATATTTATTTGGCAAATAATAATTTTCTATTTACAATTTAAGTGTTG
>CAZJPB010000062.1:0-4100 GCA_964547785.1 uncultured Pseudomonadota bacterium
ACTACAGAAAGTAAGATTAAAAGAGTTATAGAGTATTTCATATTTTTTCTCCATTTTGTTCTTAAATTACTCTTTTAATTATCGTAATTTAAGATAATTATTATTTCTCAAACATCATTTTCGATTAATTCAATTTAAAAATATTAAAATTAAACTAAAAATAATATTAATTCTGTTATACATTATAAATGTTGAGTGTTCTTTTGCAAATGGGTATTTTTTAAGCTTGGAATAGCCTTGCAGGCGCGGTATATATCAGTATTGTTTTTTAAAAAAACAAAAAAAGTATTGCTGCTCTTGTAAAAAATGGCTATCATAAAACTTTTCTTTATATTTTTTCAAGTAGGGCTTTTAAACGTGTTATATGATGCGCATAATAAGATAGAATCGCTTTATATTCATTGGCCATTCTGTCCTTATAAATGTCATTTTTGTCCCTTTGTTGCTTTGGCAGGGCAAGATAGGCATCATAACGAGTATCAAAGAGCTCTTAAAGCCGAAATAGAGTCTTTTGCGCGCTTACAAAAACAATCTATTGCTTTAAAAACAATTTATATAGGCGGAGGAACGCCAAGCACGTGGCCGCATGATTTGCTACTTGACATGTTTGATACACTAAGAAGGACATTTGATTTTTCTGCGATCTGTGAAATTACTATAGAAGCGAATCCAGGAACAGTGACTTCTGAGCATATTGAGTTATGGAAAAAAATTGGTATTACTCGAGTGAGTGTTGGTGTTCAGAGCTTGAATGATAGTGTTTTGCAAGATTTAAATAGAAAGCAAAGTGCTGATCAGGTCAGAACATTATTGCATCAACTTAAAGGAACTATGCATTCAGTGTCAGTTGATATGATTGTTGGATTGCCAGGAATCAGTAAAGAAGAATGGAAAGAGATTTTGCTTGAAGTGGTCAGTTGGCCTATTATGCATATTTCTTTATATTTTCTTTCGGTTCACGAAGGCACGCCGCTTTATTTTCGTGTTGCGCGCAATCAAGTCACTTTGCCTCCAGACGATGCAACAGTTGATTTATATTATTGGTCAGTTGAATGCCTTGAAAATGCAGGATTCAAGCAATACGAAGTTTCTAGTTTTGCAAAAGAAGGCTTTGAATCGATGCATAATCAGGTTTATTGGGACAGAAAGCCATTCAAAGGGTTTGGTATAGGCGCTTGGTCATTTGATGGAACGTTTCGCATACAAAATGAAAAAAATATAGAAAAATATATGAAAGCTCAAGAAGAAAAAAAAGAAGTTGTTTTTTATAAAGAAAAATTGACTGACAAAGATATTCGTCTTGAAAAATTAATGTTAGGGTTACGTAAAAGAGCGGGATATTCAATTGTGGAGGCTGTAAAAGATTTAACAAAACAAGAGCAAGTAATTTTTTTTGAAAAACTTGCAGCATTAGAAGAAAAAAAAATAATTCAAATAAATGATCAACAGATCGTATTAGCTAAAACTTCATTAGCTTTGGAAAATGAAGTTTCTGCGTATTTATCGATATAAAAATATAAAAATAAATTTAAAAACAAGAGGTTTTTATTATGGCAAAACATGTTGGAATTAAATTACCAGAAGATTTATTAGCGGTTTTAAAAGAAGGACAAACTGTTTCGGTATTGGCAACATTTTCTGAAAAAGGTTTGCCGCACACAACTCCTTTACAATGTATTTATCCAAAAGGGTTAGAAAGTATTTTAATTGCTATTCATAAAGATCATACTGGTTACCATAATATGGTTTGGCAAAAAAAAGTTATGATGTGTTTTATGGATGCAGGCAATGTTGCGTACAGTGTTTTAGGAAGAGCTGGAGTGGTGAGAGCACCTTCTCAAGTGCATCCGCTTATTAATATTGTTCGTATCGATATTATTGATATTAAAAGCGATCGATCAATTTTAACGCGCGTTGACGCTGGAATTAAATGGAGTTATACCTCATGGGAGGCTGAGGAATTGTCAAAAAATCTTTTTATTGAACTTAAAGAATTAGCAAAGACTTTATAAAAGTGAATGAAAGGGAGAACGATGAATGTATGTAAAAAAAAATACATGATAATGTTGTTGGCTAGTGGAGGTGTAGGTGTAATAAAAGCTCCAGAGTCGCCTTTTAATGCAGGGCCTCCTATGGCAGAAAGCCCTTTTGGCGCTACAACAAATACGTTTAGATCAGAAAGCAATCCAGTAGCCCCTCAACAAGTAAATCCTGAATTTGCTGCGACTCAAAGAGAGCCATTTCAAGAACCTATGCCACAAAATAGACCTCAATCAGAACCTTTTGAACCTAGACCTTACGAACCGACAAATTCGTTTGAACCTAGGCCTTACGAGCAGCCTTCTGAGCATGTTTTTGGAAATAATTTTTCTGAAAATTCGCAAGAAAGGGGAGAGCCTTCTCGTTCTGTAATGTCAGGATCATATGATGGCTACAATCACTATGAACATCAAGATAATCAATTTCATCCAGAGCACGTGATGAGTGAGCCTTCTAAACCAGCTCATTCGTCTGTTAATCAGCCAAAACAGATTGACAATAAACAAGAAGATGCAGAAGAAAAGATGGTTGGTGCAACTGTCGATACGTTTGATACCGATGGATCTGGCAATTGGGTTTTAAAGCGTGTTTGGTGGGAAAAAATCGAATCAGTGTACGAAGAAATTAAAAAAGTTTTTAATGATATTTTGAATGCACGAATGGAATTTGTTTCGCAAAGAAATAGTCTTGATCGAGAAATGGATGTTTTTTATGGTCAAGTAGGTCTTGAAGAAGGTCAGTTAGAAAGTATTATTTCTCAAGGATTAGCATTTTTACAAAAAAGTAAAACTGATCAAAATTTTTTAACCGCAAAAGATGAAGAATTTTCTAAGTTAATTCAGGGCAAGGATCGAGATTTTGAACAAATTAAATTAGATATGGAAGCTCTTAAAGAGCTAGATCAAAAGATTGACGAAGCATTAGATACACTTTTTCAGCAAATTGATGTTGCAAATAAATATGAACAAAAAGCTTGGGAAAGTTTTAAAGCAATTGCGCGTGAGCTTGATGATAAGGTTGCACGCAAGATGTATTATGAAACAGAAACGCTCTTAAAAGATATTAAAAATATTGAATCGTATATCACAGAAGCTTTTTCTGATTATTTTAAACAGACAGCACAATCTTTGCAGACACATTCAAAGAGCATTACCGCACAAATACATATGCTAAAACAGCAAGGAGTCGATTTAAAAAAACAATTAGAAGAATTAGAACAAGCTCGTGTGACTAATCCAGATGAAGAACGTCAAAAAAAAATAATCCAAAAACAAAAAAAAGAAGATCTTAAGAAAGAAGAACCAAAAAAAGTTGGTTTTTTTGAAATTATTATTGATTCGGTTGTGTATGGATATACCGTATTTTTTGATACCATAGCAGGCTTTTTTTCATCGATAGGATCGACGGTAAAAGGTTTTTTTGTAAAAGAAGAATCAGTTGCAATAGTAAAAAAAGGGGCGAAAAAACATCAAAAAGAGCCACTAGATCAGGTTAATGGCGAAAGTCGTAAAAAAGAAGAAAAATAGTAATGAGTGCAAAGAATCAAGTAAAAGCTTCTTTTCAGTTTGATTAGAGTAAAAAAATTTGATAAGTTTAACGCTCAATATGTTTGAAATGCCGAAGTGGTGAAATTGGTAGACACGCAGCCTTGAGGTGGCTGTGAGAGAAATCTCTTGGGGGTTCGAGTCCCTTCTTCGGCACCAAAAAAATAAAAAAGTAAAAGAGTAGTTTAGAATAAGTAAAGTCGGGAGATTATATGGCAAGTATTGCTGGTCGTGCGTCAACGTACGGTTTTTTATTTTGGATAGGATTCGCTCTTGTCGGTTCTTATTTTATATGGCCTTTAAAAAAGCATGTAAAATTAGGGACTGATCTTATTGGTGGATTTTATATTACGCTGCAAGTGCAAACTGATGAAGCAGTAAAAATTGAATTAATTGAACGTATGCGAGGTTCAATTGCGCGATTAAAAGATCAAGGTGTGGTTTCTGTGGCTTCTAAAATTGAAGGTCATTCTTTTATTTTAACGTTTGCAACAGCAGAGGAAACACAAAAAGCTA
>CAZJPB010000063.1:0-3952 GCA_964547785.1 uncultured Pseudomonadota bacterium
AAGAAGCATTTGAAAAAAAACTTGCAAGTGGCAAAAAATTACGCATCAAATTAGGGATGGATCCAACGGCGCCAGATTTGCATTTAGGTCACGCAGTTGTGTTGCGAAAGTTACGACAATTTCAAGACCAGGGGCACGAAATTTTATGTTTGATCGGCGATTATACAGCGCTGATTGGTGATCCTTCGGGCAAGTCAAAAACACGTCCAGTGCTGACGCAAGAACAGATTGCAATCAATACAAAAACGTATCTTGAACAAGTAAGTAGAATTTTATTAAAAGACAAATTCACGCTTTGCTTTAATTCAGAATGGCTTTCAACATTACAGTTTGCAGATGTTTTAAAGTTGTGCGGCAAAGTAACGCTTGCACGCTTAATTGAACGAGAAGACTTTGCCAATCGATTACAAGAGCATAGTCCGATTGGCTTCCATGAACTGTTGTATCCATTAATGCAAGGGTATGATTCAGTCGCGTTGCAAGCGGATATTGAATTAGGTGGCACTGATCAGACATTCAATTTATTGATGGGACGGTTTTTGCAAGAACAGTATGGTCAAGAAGCGCAAGTTATTATGACGATGCCTCTTTTAGAAGGCCTAGATGGCGTTCAGAAGATGTCAAAATCATTAGGAAATTATATTGGCCTTTCTGAATCAGCAATTACCGCGTATGGAAAGTTAATGTCCATTTCAGACATGCTCATGTGGCGGTATTTCGAAGTCCTGTTGCTTGCAAATACTGATACAATAGCAGTTTTACAAAAAGATATAGCAGGTCATAAAGTTCGTGCTATCGATGTTAAAAAACAGATGGCGCATCAAGTGATTGCGATGTTTTGGTCGCACAAAGAAGCAGAAGAAGCGCAATATTCATTTGAGCAAGTCTTTCAAAATAAGAATTTGCAAGAAGCGCAAGAAGTTACGTTAACGTGCAATCTTTCCGAGCCTCTATGGATTGTTGATTTTTTAAAAGAACTTAAAAGTATTACGACGTCTTCCGAAGCTAAACGGCTCATAGAAAGCGGATCGGTCACTATCGATGGATCCGTGATTACTGACTTTAAAGCTATGATTTTGTGTAAAAATAATATGATGGTTAAAGTTGGTAAGCACAGAATCTATAAAATTATTCTTTAATAAGCTTATATGGTCAGCATTTGTGATAATCTTTAATATTTTTTATCTTGATTATTAGAATTATTATTAAGTGTGGATAATAATCGTGTGTGGAGGTTTATATCATGAAAAAATTATTTTTAGCATTAAGTTTGATGCTTTTCGCTCAGCAGATGAATGCAATGACGGCTTGGGTTTTGGTTAAAGCGGCATTGTATACATATTTGGTTTATGGCAATACTAAATTTACTTATTTATTTTATAAACAAGAAGTAAAAGAATTGAATGCATTGTTACAAGAAAAATCAAAAGCATCAAAAGAATCAAGAATATTTGTAATCAATAAAGATAGTTATAAAATTGAAGATAGTATTATAAAAAGATCTACAGTAAATAAGGTTTCTAAAAATCCATTTTTGCCACTCAGTGATCAAGAGTTAAGATCTGTGTCTTTTGCTACAAGGATAATTCCTTGTGTTTCAGCAACTATTGCAGCTATTTCAGCGTATAATCTAGGAAGTATAATAAGTAATTTTATGTAATTTCATGTGTGGAGGTTTATATCATGGAAAAAGTATTTTTAGTGTTAAGTTTAATTTTGTGCATGCAATCGATGAATGCAGCATCAATGAATCAAGAAATTATAAAAGAGTCGCTAAAGCTGATTTGTCTTTATAGTGTTGTGTCATTGTCGGCAAACTTTGGTGCAAAATGTTACAATGAAGCCGCAGAAGCTCGAAGGTTAATTAAGGCTCAAAAGCAACAAAAAATAAGTACAACAGTATCGCAAGATCAACAATATTTTTTCTTACATAACAGAGTGTATGCGCTTAAAGATGGAGATATCAAAACAACTCCTTACACAAAAACAGGCCCGTATCAGTTTTTCTGTGATAAAAGTGCAATAACAAAAGTTGTTGATGTGTCGGTCATAAAAAATAAATTCAGAAAATGGGCTGCAGGTTTAACGTTGTGTTCTGTTGCAGGCTGTTTGGGTTTTTATGGTTTTTGTAAATTAGCAATTCCAAGTTAAGGTTTATATCATGAAAAAAATATTTTTAGTGTTAAGTTTAATGTTCTGTGTTCAGTCTGTGAATGCAATGACAGGCTGGGTTGCGGCAAAATTGGCGGCGCAATCTTTGCTGCTTTATGGTCTTGTTAAGGGTGTTCATGGTTTTTATAAGGAAGCAAAATCAATGGATCCAGTAATAAAAAAAGTATTAAAAAAATCAGAAGATTATAAAAGTTTTAGAACACATTTTGGTTTTTGTTATGGCATTAAAGGTTCCGAAATAGTAATGCATATAGGAGTAAGGCAAATGTTTGAAAATGCTATTATAGAAGGATTAAATGCAGACTTGCCATTAGATAAACGAACAAAAAATCCTTTTTCAAAGACCGAAGCTGATGTAAAAGCTTATCAGGCTGTAACAGTACTCGGCTTATATTTATGTGCAGGACTATCTTGTTTTTCAGCTTATAAACTAGGCTCAATGATAACATCACTAATAAAATAAAAAATATAATAACAATCTGATTTCATGTGGAGGTTTAATCATGAAAAAAGTAATTTTAATGTTAAGTTTAATGTTCTGTGTTCAATCAATGAATGCAGCTTTAGAAGCTTGTCAGACAATAGGATCGACGATTGTAACAACAATTGTTAATGCTGGTTCAAGTGCTATAAAAGCTGTTGCAGCTAGCCCTGGAACATTTGTTTCTTGTCTTGGAGCAATGAGTGTATTAAACCTTTTTATTAAAGATATTTCTAGAGATCTTAAAAAAATAAAAAAAATGGAATTAATTTCTAATCAACAAAATAATGTTGCAGCAATACAAGATAGGTCCTATAGAATTGGTAATCCGTATCATGAAATTATAGGAAGCAGCGCATATGCTGTTGATAAAGGAACTGTTTTTGAAAATGGTTTGCCAATGAGCTCAAAATCTTTGCAGACAATGAGCAATGCGTACATTATACTTTTAGTAAGCGCAGCAAGCTTAAAGGCACTTTGTTGTTATGGTTTGTATACAGTATTTGCAAAATAATTTTTAAGCTTACAGATGTATACAGTAGGAGCTCGATAAAAGGGCTCCTATTTTTTTACAAATATTTCAGTAAAAAATATTTGTAGCTTAAATGTTTTCGATTTGCCTTTTTAAAAATTCATGCCTATACTACTAATAGTAATATTTTTAAAAAATAAAGAGGTTGTTATGAAGAAATTTATTCTATTGCTGAGCATGATTCTGTGCATAAATCAGATTAAAAGTGCATCACTTATTGGTGCAGCTCGAGGCGTTGCAGGATCAATTGCAACATCTCATCCGGTGATAACTTGCACAGGTTTAGGATTGTGTGCATTTTTGTCAGGATTGGCTTTTTGTTTGGACGCTTCTGATTATTTGGGAAAATGTAAAGCAGAGAGAGCATTTAAGAGAAATGGAACTAGACTTCCTTTTTTTAAGAACGGCATTCCTTTTCGTTTTGATGAAATTGGTAAACTAGAATATGATTGGACAGCAGGTCGGCAAGGATTTTTTACGCCATTCACCGAAGAACACTATCGAGAAGTATCTTGTAAAGATCAAGATGATTTTTTAAGTTTTCGTCAATATCGTACTGGCATAGGATGCTCTTTTGCTGTCGCAGCGTTTTCTGTTTATGGAATCTATAGAACAGTGTTTTGTTAATTTTAAAAAAAATAAAGAGGTTGTTATGAAGAAATTTATTTTATTGATAAGCATGATGTTGTGCATAAATCAGATTAAAAGTTCGTCACTTATTGGTGCAGCTCGAGGCGTTGCAGGATCAATTGCAACATCTCATCCGG
>CAZJPB010000064.1:0-3913 GCA_964547785.1 uncultured Pseudomonadota bacterium
GCATATATCGTGTTTTTTAATAAAAAGATTGTTCTTCGAAGTTTGAAATATTTTGCTGCTCTTTTTGCATTATCGACAACTGTTTTTTCTATGACAGAAGAAGAGCGCGAGCAGCATTTAAAAATTGCGGCTGAAAAACAGTTAGAGGCTACCCAAGCACTTGAGCGTGATGAAAAAAATTTATTGTCTTGCGAGATTTGTAAAATCACAGAATCATTTAAAGATGCTGCAGTTAACTATAAAAATGCTGGGAAAATTGACAAGTTTGAAGAATGTGTGAGTTGTGCAATTCAAGCCAATGTTAGGAGCTTAGGAAGCGTTGCGAGGTATCTAGATTTTTATCCAGAGGTTGGCGTTTTTACCATTAAGTTGTGTGGGCCGATTTATAATAACTTGTCAGAACTGTATAAATTAATTGATAATGCTTCTGAATCTGCGCGTTATTTAGCGCTTGCACAAAAGTATAATTAGTTGCCTTTCCCCCAAAGTCCAGCAGGTTTTTGAATTAGCATGATACATCGAATTTTTTTTCTAATTTTAGCAGCTACTCACATTTTAAGCGCGGTTAAAGAGGAGCATCTTCGAGTAGAAATATCTACTCGCACAACCAGGCATATTTTTGAAGCGGTAAAAGAACGTTGTGAATCATTATCTTTTGAAGAATGTTCTGATGATGCAGATATTGCGCTTGAAAAAAAAGATTACAAGCTATTGAGCATATCACTACTTGCTTTGCGAGAGTATCCTGAAAACTCCAAGTGTAAAAAGCTATTGGCACATACTGCAGCAAAAGCTTTTGAGGTTTTATTTTTAGGTGAAGATTTAAATGGTTGTTGTCTTGCTGCTGCAAAATGTTTTGATTTGGGGGGTGATGTGATACTTGCAAAAAAATATTATTTAGAAGCAGTTAAAATATTAGAAAAGTCTATCGCTCTTAGTAACGCAGTCTTAGGTTTAGCTCCAAGTGATAAAATTCAAGTGATTAAAAATGATATAAAATTAGATCAAGCCGCAGTTGACAGAATTAATAAAAAGCTTGAAGATGTTGAGCAAAAGCTGAAAAAGAATCTTGAAGCGGTAGCTGAATGTTTTATTGATCAAGTCATATCTTTGGATCTGCTCGATGAAATCGGTGGTTTTCTTTGATAATAAATGCTTTTGAGAGCGAAGAAGCTTTTTATATGAAATACAAAATAATAGATTTGTCACACGAAATATCTTCGCAATCGCCATACTGGGATGAAGATTCTGGGGCTACGGTTACAACTAATTCAGCTGGCAATTTTACGTTGCAAATATTTTGCTTCCCGGCAGGATTTGGAACTCATATAGATTCTCCTGCGCATTATTATTCTTTTGGCAAGACGGTTATAGAGCTAGAACTTGCTAACAAGCTTTTTCAAGTCGTTGTTATCGATGTTTCTTCCAAGGTTGTTTGCCATAATTATTTGATAACAAAGCAAGACGTGTTAGATCACGAAGAAAAGTTTGGAAAGATCGAAAAAAGTTGTGAAATTGCTAATGGCCTTCTTGTATTTTTTTACACTGGTTGGGCAGCAAGGTGGGGTGATAAACAAAAGTATCGAAATAATCTTGTTTTCCCATCGCTTTCAAAAGAAGCTGCAGAATACTTGCTGCCAAAAATTGATGGTATTGGAGTTGATACACTTAGTCCTGATCTACCAAATACAAGCTTTCCTGTGCACGAACTGTTGCTAGGCAACGATAAGTTTATTCTAGAAAACGTAAATCTTTCAGCGACCTGTGCAATTTTAAGATATGTGATTATTTCGCCACTAAAAATTGTCGGTGCGGTTGAATCTCCTGTGCAAATTACTGGTTTTTGCGATTTAATATAATTTTATGAACCAGTACTCAGTTTTTATTCTTCTAATATTTTCAATAAGATTGAGCAGTATAGATGAGGTGTTTGTATCAAAAATAATTGGCAATTTAGAGCTAGATAAAAATTATCTTGAGCCACAAGGGCTAGATAATGCAAAAGCTTATTTGAGACTTGAAAATAAAGAGTTTGTTCGGCTGGCGTACCTTCTGCACAACGTTGGAACAAGGTTAAAGTTTATCGATAGTTGCAGAAGTGTGATGTATTTTAAATTCTCAGCACATATGTTTGTTGAAAGCGCAAGTTTGAGTGTTGATAATTTTGATGACTGGAAAAATGCAGCTGAGATATTTGAGATGATAGGAGCTATTGACCATGCTAGGCAAGCGTATATTCTTTGCTTAAAAAATTATAAAGTGAGCAAGCGCAAGCGTAAAAAGCGGTGGGCTTGTGTCTCAAAAATAAAACAAAAAGTAAGGGAGTTGTCTGCAAATAAGGCTTAAGGTCGCTAAAATGTTAAACAGATTATTAAGAATTCTTTTAATTTTGTTATGCTCTTATGAAGTGGGAGTATCAGCGGGAAAAGAAATGAATCAAAAAAATTTTATCACTAGCGTTGAGGAAATGAATGCTTTTCTTGCTAAAAAAAATAACGAAACATTTCAACGATTGTTTGTTTTTGTAACCGGCGCTAGCGGTTGTGGAAAGACAAGTTTAATTAATAATCTTGAGCTTGATAAAAGTTACGTAGAAATTAAGTCGTTTGTTGATATTGGCGTTCCTTCAATCGAAGAGATGATCGAGCAGCATGGGTCTTGTGAAAAGTGGCAAGAAGCTACTACAAGCAAGTGGGTTGAATTGTTAGTAAATATAAACTCTAAGCAATTAATTATTCTTGAAGGATCGATAAATCCAAGATTTATAAAGAGCGCTTGCGATCGATTTGGTATTGAAAATTACTTATTAATTTGCCTTGATATTGATCGAGCTGCAAGAGAAGATCGTTTAATAAGTCTAAGAGGGCAGCCAGAGCTTGTGACCGATGATATGAACAACTGGGCAGTTTTTTTAAAAAACGAGACGGAGTTGCTAGGAGGTGTTATTATCAAATCAGAGAGTTTGTCCGCAATGAAAGCCGATTTTTATAGGGTTATTGGAAAACGGTTCTGTCGATAAAAAATAAAAATGAAGACTTCTTTTATGCGCTTTTGTACTGCAATGTTGCGGAGCTTAAAAGCTTTGCAGAAAAGATGAAGTTTTCATTTTCTGGTGCTAAAATACTGGAAAATAACTCGGCAGGAACAGGCTGATTTTGTTTCTAATTTTTTAGCTGATAAAAAGTTAATTTAAAAAATGATACATATTTTTACCTCAGCTTATAATCTCTCTTTATCTAAGTATTTTACTGAATTTATGAAAATTTTATTGACCATGGCTATTGCTGTTAGTTTTGTTTTTGCTTCAGAATATGATGATTTAATAGAAAAAGCAGATAATTTTTTTAATCACCAAAAATTTTACGAAGCAAAGTATTACTATAAGGAATCAATTGATGCCGTGAGCGGCGAGAGTCAATTTTTATCAGAGCAAAAAAACGAAAAAATTTATTTTTGTTTTTACATGATTGCCTTGTGTTGTCAAAAGATGGCAGAAAATGAGCCAGAAGGCTCACAAATCGCGATTATTAATTTTTCTGTTGCGGCGCAATTATTTTCATACTTAGGCCAATACGGTCTTGCTCATGAAAGCCGTCTTAGATGTTTAGTCGAAAATGATTATAGCATTAATCGGGGTATGCCGAATGTTTATTACCGAATTTAGATTGTTGCATTTTTTTTCGATTTTATTGATGAGCGCTAGTGCTTTTGCGATGTTTTATGATGATTCTTTAAGATACTATTTAGTGACAGGATGCTTTTATGATGGCCATGTGCTTTCCAATCTTGGAGAGCAAGAGAACCTGAAGGGGAATTTTCTTGAAGCTGTTTATAGTTTTCTCTCTGCAGCAAACTTCTTTAAACATTATTGTAATTATCTTGAAGATGTAAAAATGTCTTACGTTCGATCCAA
>CAZJPB010000065.1:0-3816 GCA_964547785.1 uncultured Pseudomonadota bacterium
TTCTGCAGTAGCGCCAAATAACGATAAGCTTGTTATTAACAAGCACAAGATTACATAATTTTTCTTTATCATGAGTATTTCCTTTTCATAACTTATTTTCTAAATGTATTATTTATTTGGCTTGTTGTCAATCGGGGTGCAAAATAGGCTGCAAAAGTTTTTAAAATTGAGGTTGCTCGGTTCTGTTATTTTTATTATCTTTTAACTCTTAATAACGTGGTAATCCGACATTCAAAATTCTCAAAGGAGCTAGTGGTGAAAAAAAGTATTCTAAAGAGCTATTTTTTAGGAATAAAGGATCATCAGAATGGTGAAGGATATGCCCGCATTTTATCGTATTTTGTTCCTGAATTTATTACGGCCATTATTTTGTATTCATTGCCTTTATTGATAGACGCTCGTTGGATCGCACATTTGCAATCAACATCTGCGTACGCAACGCTAGGAATCACGAATACACTTTTGCATTCTATTATTAAAATAGCAGAAGGTCTTTCGGTTGGAACTATTATCATGACTGGCCAATTGAATGGCAGAGGCGAGCATAAAGAAGTTGGAAAAGCGCTCGTTAATGCATTTTGGACGACGGTTGCTGTTGGTGCATTAGTCTCGTGCGCTTTATATTTTGGTGCTTATCGATTATATGCGTGGTATCGTTTGCCAGAAGCGATGGTAGTTTTAGGAGCGCCATTTTTAAAGATTCGCGCAATCGGTATTTTTTTTACGTTTGTTTATTTTGCTTTAATTGGTTTTATGCGCGGCATTAAAAATACGCATACTCCGATGAAAATTTTTATCGCTGGATGCGTATTATTTTTGGTTTCTGATTATATTTTAATTTTTGGCATTTTTTCTTTCCCTGGTCTTGGGCTCATGGGCTCAGCGATTGCGTCAGTTATTCAATCAGTAAGCATGTGTCTCTTGGCTTTTAGATATGTTATTACGAATGAATCACTAAAAGCATACAAGATTAATATTTTTTCTGTTTTTACGTCGTGGTCATCGATTACTGAATTATGCAAACTCAGTTGGCCTGTCGTGATCGATAAAGCGGCGCTTTCGTGGTCGTATGTCTGGCTTGGCTATTGCTTAGCGCCGATGGGAACGTGCGTGCTTGCAAGTTTTTCTGTGGTGAAAGATTTGGAGCGCTTTGCGTTGTTGCCAGCAATTGCGTTTGCGCAAGTGATTACGTTTTTAGTAAGCAATGATTATGGTCGGCATGATTGGGAAGGAATAAAAACGAATAGCAAAAAAATTATTTTTATGTCTTCGCTTTCGGTGCTTTCTATTTTGTGTATATGTTCTTTGTGGCCGCATCAGATTATTAGGCTCTTTGATTTTAAAGGAGAATTTACACTTTTTGCGGCAAAAATGTTTCCTGTCGTGAGTATACTCGCCTTTTTTGATGTGTTACAATTGATCCTTGCAGGAGCTTTGCGAGGAGCTGCAAATGTGCAAGTAGTGATGTGGACGCGACTCGTTGTGTGCGCAGGTTTTTTTGCACCGCTTGCCTATTTTTTTTCTCGCATAGAAACTCCGCATATTTTAGTAAAATGTGTATTAGTGTATAGTTGTTTATATGTTGGAAACGCTCTGATGGGCCTTATATACATAAAAAGATTTAGAAAAGAAGCATGGAAACAAAAGACTATTAAGGTAGAAGCATGAATATTACCAAAGAAGAAGTTATAAAAATTGCTGAAATTTCTCGTTTGAGTTTGTCGGATAACGAAATTGAAAAAATACTTAAACAATTAGAAGAAGTTTTAGGGTATGCGCAGCGAGTTAAAGATATTGCTGATCAAGCTGAACAGCAGTCTTCTTACAAAAATATAAATGTAATGCGTCAAGATGTTGTCAAGCCTTCTTGTCCAGAATCTGTTCTTGCGTGCGCTCCAGAAGCAGAAGAACACTTTTTTGTTGTTCCTCGTATTGTAAATTCTAAATAATAAAGGATGTTATGAACAACTACGCATTTGCTACTATTCAAACATTAAAAAAAGCATTAGAAAATAAAGAAATTTCAATGCAAGAACTTGTTACACTCTATCAGGATCGTGCACAAAAATTACAATCTTTGAATGCGATTATAGAATCATTTTCAACTGATTCAGTCTTAAAAAATTATGAACCAAAAGGAATGCTTGCAGGTATTCCAGGGTATATCAAAGATAATATTTGCCAAAAAGATCGCATAACATCCTGTGGTTCCAATATTTTAAAAAATTTTCGTTCAACGTACGATGCAACAGCGATCAGTCGCTTGAGATCGCAGGGTGCTTTGTTTTTAGGGCGCGCAAATTGTGATGAATTTGCAATGGGCAGTTCTGGAGAGACTTCAGCATACGGTGTTACCTATAATCCGTGGAACCAAGCGTGCGTTCCGGGCGGTTCAAGCAGCGGTTCAGCAGTTGCAGTTGCTGCAGGATTAGCGCCCTGGTCATTAGGATCAGAAACGGGTGGTTCGGTTCGTCAACCGGCAGCATTGTGCGGCATCGTTGGATTCAAACCAACCTATGGTTTGGTCTCTCGTTATGGATTAGTTGCGTACGGCTCTTCGTTAGATCAGATCGGTATTTTTTCAAGAACGGTCTATGATACAGCGCTTGTTTTGTCTGCTATTGCAGGCAATGATGCTCATGATTCTTCGTCATTATCAGTTGCGGCACAAGATTATACAAAAGCTCTTACTGAAAAATTGCCGCAAGGTCTGACGATTGGTGTTGTCGAAAATGCGATGAATGCAGAAGGTCTGCATCCTGAGATTCGTCAGGCAAACTTAGATGCATTGCAAGCGCTAGAGGCAGCCGGTGCTACCATAAAATATATTTCAATTCCTGCATTAGAATATTGCGCAGCATCTTATTTTATTATAAGCCGAGCAGAAGCAGCTTCTAATTTATCCCGTTTTGATGGTGTGCGTTACGGTAGTCGGGTTTCTGAAAAAACATTAAAGGATATGTATAATGCAACTCGTTCTTCTGGTTTTGGTACGGAAGTTAAAGCTCGTATCATGATGGGAAATTATGTTCTTTCGGTCGGGCATGCAAAAGATTTTTACGAAAATGCGCAAAAAGTTCGTCGTCTTATTCAAAAACAAATGGAAGACGCGTGCAAGCAAGTCGATCTTTTTGTGATGCCAACTCACGCGATTCCAGCCTTTAAAGTCGGTGCGTTTAATGACAATAAATTAGAAATGGATTTACAGGATTATTACACGGCGCCCATAAACTTAGCCGGTGTTCCTGCAATTTCTTTACCAGTCGGCTTTACCAAAGATAACAAACCAATTGGTATGCAATTAATCGGACCAAGACTTTCTGAGCAATTGATTTTTAATGTTGGGCATGCGTATCAACAAATAACTGATTGGCACACAAAAACTCCTTCTTGCTAATGTCTAATTGAAAAATCGATTGACCTTTTTGATTACAATTTTTTAGACTATAAAAAAGAAATTAAATTGTTCCAAAAAGGGACGGTCGTGAAAAAAGTAGTAATTATTTTTGTTATTATCCTGCCGCTTTTTTTGTGTGGCAAGAAAAAAAATAGTAATTTTCCGCCTAAAGAGCCAAGAGAAAGTATTTTTATAAATCCTGTTTCTTTAATCACGGCAGAATCTACCAATATTTTTTTCAAACATGTTTTTTGGGATTCAGGGCAAATTTGGAAACATGTTTTTGAATTAAGCAGTATGAAAGTCATGACCGCAACGATGGCTTTTTATTTAGCGGTAAAGCCTGCAGATCATATAGTTCATCGACAATTTTATGTTCCTGTGTTGCATAAAAATAAAAATACGCCGGGTGAATTTCT
>CAZJPB010000066.1:0-3692 GCA_964547785.1 uncultured Pseudomonadota bacterium
TATTTTGATTATCTCAAAAAATTTGTGACGCTCGAACGTCAAAAAAAAATTGAATCAGTCCTTGCTTTGCGCACTCGACACATTACCGTCGCTCTAGAAGATGTTTCTAATTCACAAAACGTTGCAGCAATCATGAGAACGTGCGAAGCAATGGGTTTGCAAGAAATGCATGTCATGGAATTAGAGCATCAAGTTGAGATTAAGCCAAATGTTGCTCGCGGTGCAATTCAATGGATGGAAGTTTATAAATATCAAAAAAATAAAGAATCAGGCGAAACACCGGCAGCAGCGTGCGTGCAGGCATTGCGTCAAAAAGGTTATACGATTATTGCAACTTCTTCGCACGTGACACAAACAGTCTCCGATCTTTCTGTTGATAAAAAGTATGCATTTTTGTTTGGAACGGAGCATAGTGGACTTTCGGATGAAGCTTTTAGTCTAGCTGATCAATCAATAACGATACCGCAATATGGTTTTGTAGAAAGTTATAATGTTGCAGTAGCAGCAGCTTTATCGTTGTATGATAGCGTGACGCGCTTGCGTGCTTCGGATGTTGCGTGGCATTTATCTGAAGATGATCTTTTTGATGTGCATATTGCTTGGCTAGAGCGATCTGTTGATAGGCCAGAAATTTTAAGAAAAATGTTTTTATAAAATTTACATAAGATTAAATTCACCCATTTCTAATTCACGCTGTCTTGCTTGTTTTAATGGATCGGTTGCATCTAAAGGTAGTCTTGGAAAAGTGTATGTTTTTAACTGTAATCCATACAAGTATTTATCTTCTTGAAAGATATTAAAAATAGTATCAACAATACTTTTAACATCTTCAGGATTGTATTCATAAGATTTTTTTTCTTTAGATAAAGAATCGTAAAGAAAAGTTTTTCCAAAAATACTTTGATATATTCCTAAAACATGCATACAAAAACCTAATTTAGGTGCAGAAGCATAGAATATAATCATTTTTTCTGGTTGTATAAAATCTTGTAATAAAGCAGTAAAATCAGATTTTGATATTTTTGCTTCAAAATCTATCTCATATTTATTTTCTAATAAAGGAAATATTCCATCTTGATTTTCTACTAAAACTGGTAAATTAAAATAATCATTATATCTTGTAAAAAAGAAATAAATAAAATTAATAAATCTATTAATTTGTGTTTTTTGTGCATCAGTCAAAGGACTTATTCCATCCCATTTTGCCAATAATTCTCTTATTCCATTAAACCATGCAAGATTATCGTATTCTGTTTCTTCAGGATTTTGTGGAGCATCTACAATCTGCAAAGCCTTATCAATACATGTTTTTGCATCAGTTATAAATTCATCTGCAGAGCAAAAATCAGGATCAGCTAACATTTTTAATGCTTGGCGATCTCTAGTAAGCATTGAAAAATTAAATAAACTTGCAAAACTTGCACAATGACCTCTTGGAAGACAATGGCGATTAAAATTAATAAAATTTGTAATTCCATTAATATAATAATGTACAATTTTTTTATCTATGGATGGATTTTTTTGAAGTTCTTGTAATAAAAAATATGCACATTTTCTTTCTATATTATCTTGATCAAAATCTTTGAAATTATTTTGTAACAATTTTAAATGATCATATTCGTTAATTCGAAATTGAATAGATTTGCTAAGATCTTGTAAAAAATCATTTTTTGTTTGTTCATCCAAAAGAATATTATCTTCTATTAATTTAGAATATTCATCTAATTTACTTTTAAGTTCATTAGGATGAATAATGTTTTCTATATCATATGTGCATCGTATATCAAATTCTTCTCCATCAAGAGTAATAAAATAGCGTCTGTATTCTTGTATTTGTTCAGGAGTTAATTCAGGCTTTTCTTCAAATAATTCTCTAGATGCAGCTTTTGCTAATGCACTAGAAGATTTTAAAAAAGCTATGTTTCCTAAGAGTAGCACAGATAAAAGTAGTGTTTTTACGATATTCATTTTAGATTCCAATTAATTATTATTATTTTTATAAATTTTTTTTATTTTCATTACATGTCGCCAGCGAGCCTGTCAGCTATTTCTTTAGCGCTTAGGCTTCTATCAGCTATTTCTTGACCTGCAGAAAATGATTCAGCGGCAGCAGTTTGAGCACGCTCTAATGCTAGAGCCGCATCTCAATCTGCATTTGCTTGAGCTTTTATAATTTGTTCTATAGAAAATTTTGAAAAACCTTGTCTTATAGAAAAAAATTGCAAACTCTTTAAATCAGGATAATCAATATTTTTTTCTAAAGAAAACACTTTTAGTATAACATTTTCTAAATCATTACTAGTCTCTTTAAAACAATATAAAAAGATAGTATCAACTAAGCCTTTAATGTCTATATCATTAAATTCGTATGGTTTTGGATTATTGGAAGCCGCATCGAATAGAGAAATTGTTCCTGTAAGCGTATCCTGATAAATTCCTAAAATATGAAAATCATATTCCTTTAGTATTGGTGACATATTGGATTTGAATAAAATCATTAAGCCTGGTTGGATCCATTTTTTTAAGATATCTATTAGTGAATCTTTAGAAACTTTGTCTTGTTTTAAGAATTCAAATTCAAGCTTTGGAGCTCTATCATCGGCTGTATGCAGCGTAAAAGGCAGATCAAATTGAATATATTCTTTATCTTGGTTAAATGATTGCTCGCTAATGCTTTGAAACAAAAGTAAAAATTCAACAAAGCGCTCGACTTGATATTTTTCTTCTTCAGTAAAAGAAGTTTCAGTATCCCAAGCAAGAACAAGTTCGCGAATTTTATTAAACCAAAAAGTAGTGTAGTCAGATGTTTTGGTAAAACAATCAAGTTGTGCAATCTCTGCGAGCGCTTCTTGAATATATTTTTTTTTGTTCTGTTCTATTTCTTCTAGAGTGTATTTTTGAGTTTCAATATATGATTGCAGGGTTTTTTCAACCAATCGATTTGTCGTAAGTTGTGCAAAAATAAAAAGTGTTGCAAAGCCACCGCAAGCACCAGAACTAAATAATTTTGCTATAATAAGTTTTCTTATTAAAATTTCTGTACTATTAATTGTTTTTGATTTTTCAAGTTCTTCAAATAGAAAAAAGCCTAATTTTGGTAAAAAAAATTTTTGATGAAATAATCCTAATTCAAAAAAATTTGTAGAATATAGATTTTTTTTGTAATCAAGTTGTGCCATTTGTTGAGAAAAATATGTATTTAAGCTTTCAATTAAACTAAATTTTTGTTGTAAAGTTAATCCAGATCCTACAATTACATTTTTATATTTAAGAAAAGATTGCATATAAAAACATGGATTTGTTTTTGATAAATTTGCTTCAAAATCTCTAAGAAGGCTTTCGGTCATTGTTTGTATAGTTACAGGTTCTGCATGTGTTTTCGTTTGAATAGTTTTTCGTGCAGCATCTTCAGTTTTTGCCGGAATAGGTTCAGCATCAGCAGCCGCAGCGCCGTGCATAGTTTGATGTGCTCCGATTAAAAGCATACTCATGATATATAATTTTAATTTCATTTTTTTAACTCTCCTTTTTTTATGAAACTGGTTCAACATACGCTGGTGTTACAACATGTTCAGGTTTTGGTTCTAATGCTCTGGCAGCTGGTGCTGGTGATGGGCTTTCTGGGATTTCTGGCATAGAGAATGCTTTTATAGTAACGTTTCTAAATGTTTGTTGATCATTAAAACATTTTT
>CAZJPB010000067.1:0-3603 GCA_964547785.1 uncultured Pseudomonadota bacterium
AAGGTCACTTCAGGATAATATGATGCCATCGGTTGCGCTTTTTCATAACATGCTAAAGCTTGCGCAAGATCGTTTTTTTCTTTATGAATCTCTGCCAAATTCAGCCAGCAGCGATATTCGGTTGGATCTTGTTGTAATAATGATTCATAGACTTGTTGCGCTTCTTGATGATGACCCAAAAAGAAGTGTGCATTGCCGATATTAAAAATAGCATCTTTGTTTCCTGGCTGTAGCTGAGCAATATGTGTGTATCCGATTAAAGCATCTTCATATTTTTTTAATTCTACACTTACTTCTGCATACACTTTGAATGTTTCAAAAACATCATAATCAGCTTTAAGGCAGGAATGTTTTATTTTTTCTAAACCTTCTTCTTTTTTGCCTTCGTTATACAATGCTTGACCCCAATTAAAATAAGCCTTTCCGTAATGCGGACGTAGCGCAATTGCATGCTGTGCAAGTTTTTTAGCTTCTTCAGTGTTGCCTTTTTGCAGGACGTACGATGCAAGATTGTTGTAAAATTCAGGGTATCCAGGATTTATTTGAATAGCTTGGCGCAGACAATCGATTGCAATATCAGCTTTTCCGATACTTGCATAACATACAGAAATATTGCTCCATGGGTCTGGATAGTTGCGATCAATATGAATAGCTTTTCTAAAATAGGGAATTGCGTTTTCGAATCTTCCTTTTTCTGCAAGCGCAACAGCATAATTATTATAGCCACGAGCTTTTTTTGGAGCGTTTTGTAAAATGTTGAACCAAAAATTTTCTGGAGATTTCCATACTAAATTTCTTGAATAGGTTGCATAGCCAAGCAAAATAGTTATAAAAAAAAGTGATCCAATAGAAGCATTCAATCGATATAAGTCAGATTTTTTTGAGGCATACTTTTTTAGTAATCTATTAAAAAATAATACGATGCCGATTGCAAACAAAAGTAAAATGCCAAATGAACTGAAGTATGTTTTATAGTCGACTAAAAGTTCTGTAGAAGGAATAAATGAAGTCCGTGGAGCAAGGCCAATAAAAAACCATAAAGAACAGAATGCGACGATATGCGTTCTGTGCTTTTTTAGCAACAGCAGTGTTCCTAAGCCTAATCCAATCAAGAGAACTAAAGGCGCGATGCAATCAAAAGACCAAAAACTTTTTACCATTTTCCAATCATAATCAACGCTGATGTTAAAAGGCCACACAAAAATAGTGATGTAATGAATGATTACTTTAAATTGTGACATAAAAAACGTTGCAGGATTAATTGTTTGGCCAGAATTTGTAATAACGTTTCCTACGTTATTTGGTAGCGTAGCCTGACCAGTGATTGAATTTTTTAAAAAGGTAAAATCGAGATAACGCATATACTGAAAAGCGATTAATGTGATATAGCCAACAAAAAATAAGATATGCTTTTTGAGCTTGTTGCTATCGCCCTGCGAAATAAAAAACCAATCAATTAGTAAGAGCATTATTGGTGATAGGATAGCGATTTCTTTTGTTCCGCACGATGCAATCCCAAAAAATATAATCATAAAAAGTGAAACTAGTTGAACGGCATAAGAATCTGTAGTCTGTAAAAGTAGATAAGCAAGCGCTAGTGCCATCATGCATAAAAGCGCAAGGCCTTCTAGTTGGCCTTGAATGATATAAGAAACAGTTTGTGTTTGCACAGGATGCAGTAAAAATAATAATGCAGTGACGAATGCAATAGCAAATGCGTGCTGTGCAATTTTTGCGTGTTGTTTAAAGCGCTGTAAGCAAAGATACGTAACAAAAAACATAAGAATGCCTGTTGATGTATGAAAAAATATATTTGATCTGCGGTACACAAAAGGTTCAAATTTTCCTAATTTGTAATGCAATGAATTGAGCCCGTAACTGATCCACCGAGAGCCTCCAAAAGACCATTGTTTGAATGTTTTTGATCGCAAAGCAAAGAATTTTTTAATATTAAAAAGATCATCAAACTGAAAATCATAGCTGAGCGAAGGATAGTAAACGACTATTACAATTGCAGCTAACGCAATAGCTGTTGCTGCAAGCAAGGTCCAAGAAATAGAACTGATATCAGTGCGTATCGTCACAACTGGCTCTGTGCCCTTTTTTTGTTTTGTATTCATAATATTCCTTTTTTAGTATATGATTTTTTTGATTTTATAATTCATGTAGATCATTGTAAAGGATGGCATAGTATAAAATCTTGAGGCTCAACATAATGTTTCATCTTCGCGATCGTCATCCTGAGGCGCGATCCAAGCGCCGTGAGGATCCAGTATTATTAATAGAGTTAAAAATTGTCAGTTTAGAAATCAAAAAAATAATAATTTTTAAAAAAACTCTCGAACTCTCGTCATCCTCAGGGAGTGTAACGACCGCAAGGATCTAGGCTTCGAGGTCTAAAGCTTTTTGCATTAATATAAAACGAAAACATACAAAAAATATTAAAATAAATTTGTTTTTGCAGTGTTATATCATGACAAGATATTATAAAATTGTGTACGCTACGAAGTCTGGATCCTTGCGTCACTTCGTTCCTGAGGATGACGAGAGTTCGAGAATTACCTATTTTTTTTCATTTAAAATTAAAGCTTTTTAGCGATAGTTTGATTCTTACTTCATTTATTTTTAAACTGCACTTTAGAATCAGTAAAAAATTATTTTTGTAAAAGGGCATACAATGGGTTTGACCATTCAAGCGACAGAATTTATTATCGATAAATTAATTATTTTAATAACCTATTTTACCGTAATACCGATCATAGGCTGTTTCCGTGCGTGGGTTGCAGAAAAAATGGGCGATGATACACCAGAACGAATGGGATTTTTAACACTCAATCCGTTAGTTCATATCAGTTATTTTTGGCTTTTGCTCATGATTATCGATATCGTTCCATTTGGATTTGGTCGCTATATTCCGCTAGATCCAGAAAGATTTTATAGTCCATTCAGAGCACTTGTTGCGTATCTTTCGGATGCGTTTGCAAACATTCTCATGGCCCTTGCTGCGTTATTTTGTTTTGTGCTTTTTTTTGGTTCAGATCCATTAAGTTTCTTTTTAAATTTTTCTCACGCTCATGCTGCAGCCATGTATCCTGGTTACGAAAACACTTCATCATTTGCCGTGGTGATAGCGCTTTTTTTACGAAACATTGTCTTTTTTAATAGCATGCTTGCAGCATTCAATATTATCGTAAATCTTTTTTATGCAGCGTTTTTTTATTTTTATAGTCGCAAGCAAGGTCGATCATTTGCACTTGGTGGCGATCATATGCAATGGGTTATGATTGTTGGGCCAGTTATTTTTTTAATTCTGTTTGTTAATGTGATTCGTGTTTCTATTTTATATGCGATTATTACGATTGGAATGTGGTTTTGGCAACTTATTAGTCTATTGTTGTGATGCACCGCATAATCAAATTATAAAAAAATATTCAAATTCTCGTCATCCTCAGGAAGCAAAGCGACCGCAAGGATCCAGTTTAAGGGTAATTATATGATCAATAATCAAAAAGAACTTTTAAAAAGTGGAACAGTAGCAATCATTCCGCAAGAAGCATTTGAAAAAAAACTTGCAAGTGGCAAAAAATTACGCATCAAATTAGG
>CAZJPB010000068.1:0-3442 GCA_964547785.1 uncultured Pseudomonadota bacterium
TCTGCTGCGTAGATCGTTGTTTGGTATGCTGAAAAAATAAGCATACTTAAGATTATAATATTCATAAAAAATCCTTATCGCGTATAGTTTTTTTTTAACTTTAAACAAAATTAGCATAAAGAAAATAGAGAAAAAAGCGAATCGAGCCGCATAACGTAATATTTTTGATCATTAATATACTTTACAAATAAGCTTAAAAAAAATAGTTTTTGTAAAGTTTTTATTAATTAAGTTTTCTATTGTATACTCAATTAAAAATGTCTGGATAATAAAAAAGGATCCAAACCATGGAACATGACGAACTTTTTTCAGGAAAAACAATGAAACGGAATAAGGGTTTTTTTTCTATCTCTGCGGTAGCAAAAATGTTTTCTGTTCATCAACAGACGATCAGGCTTTATGAACGTGAGGGCTTGCTGGCTCCAAAGCGTTCAGAAGGGAATACGCGCCTTTTTTCTGAAGAAGATATTGATCGACTTGAACATGTTATTTATTTGACTCATAAACTTGGCATTAATCTTGCTGGCGTTCAAATGATTTTGAAATTACAAAAACAGATTAAAAAGATGCAAAAAGATATGAACGCAGTCTTTGATCAAACGCAAAAAGATCTGAAAAAAGAAGAATTTTTGCAAAAAGAAGTTGTTAAAGAGAGTATGCAAGAACTTGGTAAAATAAAACATAAAAATAGTGGATTTGAAGCAGCAAAAGACGCAGAACAGCAGACTAATTTTAATTGGGATATAGATTATGACGAGTAATGCATGGTAACGTGTGTGGTAATAGTTATTTTTAAAAGGCGTGATGTATGAAGGAGGTTTTTGTGAATATTTCGAATAATAATCAACTTACTATTTCGTATGAACTTCTTTATTTAATGCAATGGTTGCTCGAAAACGAATCTGAACGGATTAAAAAATTAATCGTGCAGGTTTTAGAAAAAGGCTTTAAAAAAGAAATGCTTGCTGCATCAAAAGCATATGATCCATCGACTAATCAGGAGCTCAAGCATAGCGTAGTTGATTTTTTAAATTTATTAGATGCGTTGTTGCAAGAAGCGATGAATGAACAAGCTTTAAAAAAAATTACCGAAAAAAATTTGATACCAGCTTTGAATCAGCTTGATGATACAATTTGTGGATCATCTTTAATTCAAGGTAGTCTTGAAAAAGTATCATTAAAATTTGAATCTCATCCGCAAGAAAATCCGCAAGAATTATTATTTAAAGAATTATTAAAGCGTTGGAAGCCAGATAAAAAAATTGCGTTAAACTGAATGGCGTCGTTGTTTTTTAGGTAAAGCAGCTGCAACTTCAGCATGACGTTTTGTCGACCCTTCTTGCAATCTATCTTTTTTTTTTACATATTCTCGATCAAGTTGTGCAGCGTATCGTTCTACTTCGAGAGTACTCATTATTTTGAGTCGTCTAATAAATTCTCGTGCTTCTTGTCGACCAGCTTCTGCAGCTTCATGAATTTCGTTTTGTATTCTATTTGCTTGTTCAGCTGGAGCTGCCGCAGCTGGATAGACGTAAGATGATACTGCTGCAAAAATACATAATATAATAGTTATTTTTTTCATCGAAGCCTTTGCAGCACAAAGACTAATTCGTCCAATTCTTTGTTTAAGTGAGTGATATAATTGCGCTGTAATCGTATTGTTTCTTGAAGTTCAAGTACTGTTGCGATAAAGCTAGCTTCGCGATTATTGCTTGCTATTTTTGATTGCTGTTCGCGTTGTAAAGCTTCGCGTAATCGTCTGTTTTCTAAGTGCGCTTTTTCTAAAGCAGTACGTTCTGCAGGTTTTTTTGCAAGTTCATCGCTTGCTGCAAAAGAACTGTTAGAAATGAAAAGCATGGCAATAAAAATACTGATATTCATAATTGTTTCCTTTTTATAAAAACATTATGGATATCAGTATCAAAAAACAGAATCGATATATGCAACAAAAAAAAATTTTAAGACCGTGCGAATTTTTGAAGTTATCATCTTTTTGTACTTTTCATAGTTTTTGTAGGGTCAAATGGTACTTTGTGTGGATTTTTAATGAATTTTTTCATTGTCGCAGCTTGTTCTTCTATGATACGATTTTTTGTGGCAACTAATTGAAATAATGTTGCTGCATGGGCTCGTGCTGAAGCTAATTCTTTTTTTATTTCACCTAAATTACCTCGGCGCAATTCTTTTACTTCTACACGCAAAAATTCAAGTTGATTTTCTAGGTTAGCTATCATAGATCGTGCAGCAATGATTTCTTCTTGCATTTGTGCATGTTGAGCGTATAAAGCTGTATATGCATCATCTTCTGCTGCCTCTGCATAGTATTCCAATGCTGCGCATGATGTCAATGTTGGCGTACACAATAGCATGAGAATCATTTTTGTATTCATATTTTTTCCTTTATTTTTTAGATTGAGCTGTTGAAAGCTGTGTTTTTAAGTCGGCCAAACGCCCAGCTTGAGCGCGAACAACAGCAGTTAAGGTTTGGTTTTGTTTTGCTAATTTTGCATTTTCTTCGTTGAGCCTTGCAATTTCAGCATTGGCTCCTGCTAAAGCAGTTGTAGGCAATGCTAATGGCGGTTGTGGTTTTGTAGTATATAAAAATGTTGGTATTAAAAATAGTATAAAAAATACTTTTGAATTCATTTAAATGACTCCTTTTTGAGCTTAAAATAATAAATGCAAGTATGATGATTTTTTTTTAAAAATGCAATAAATTAGCTCTTAAAAAAGTTCATTTTTTCTAACGCATTACGAACTTCGAACATTGGCAGGCCAAGAATAGTGCTGTAAGATCCGTGAACCCAAGCGAGAAATTGTTCACCGTAACTTTCTATAGAAATAGCGCCTGATGCTTGTAAAGCAAAAGAGTGTTTGATGTACGTATCGATGAGTTCGTCTTTGACGGTAAAAAGATAGGTGGCTGAAACAATTTCTGTGTGTTGTGTTTCTGTTTGCCACTGATTGTTTTTCCAGATTTTTTTTTCAAGACAAAACGCAGTTTTCGTGGTCGTAGGTTTTTTTGAAAGATTGCGAATTTTTTTTACCGCGTCTTCGTAGTCTTTTGGTTTTCCGTGGATTGCGCCATCTTCATCGTATCCCATGGTGTCTGCTGTTAAAATGAATAATTCTTCAGCAGTAGTTTTTGCTGGCAGAACTGCGTGTTCCATTTTTAGTAACGCTATTTTTATCAGTAGTTCATCAAAAGGTAAGGATCGATTGATTGAATGTTCATCTGCAGTCTGATCGATGATAGCAAAGGGAATACCGGATTCTTGCAAAAGTCTTTTGCGTGATCGAGAGCTGGAAGCGAGATGAAGAATGTTTGTCATGAAAAGCTCCAAAATATTTTTAGGTATAAAAAAACCGACACGAATGTCGGTTAAATTATGGCTGGGGCGGAAGGATTCGAACCTCCGGTGCCAGGACCAAAACCTGGTGC
>CAZJPB010000069.1:0-3414 GCA_964547785.1 uncultured Pseudomonadota bacterium
CCAAGCGCCGTGAGGATCCAGGATTTATAAAGTATAGTTTTTGGGTTACTGTATCATAATCTCAGGCTATAATATTTTTACAATCAGTTTGATTATGTTGTTTTATAAGAATCATAATAATTTGAGAGTTTGCAATTTTTGATAATAATTAACTTTTTAATTTCAGTAAATCCTGGATCCTCACGGCGCTTAGATCGCGCCTCAGGATGACGATCTCAAAGATGAATCATTCAAGATCTTAAAACCACTGCTTTATCATCTGGCATACACCTTCTGAATCACGCTATTCACCACATGCGAAATTTTTGTTTTTATGGTAATCCATTTGCTTGTCTGTATTCTTGTTTGTGTTGTCTTATGCTCCTTCTTCTGCAGGAATAGCTGGTAAAGCTGCCGCTGCTGATCCGCCTTCTGCGCCATACGCATAGAATTGAACTGTGGCAAAAATGCTTGTTGCCAGTAATATTTTATATTTTACAATTTTACCTTGTTTATTGATTATTGTTATAATTTTGATTTTCTTGAAATGCTGCAAATGCTTCTGCCAGCGCTGTAATTTTGTCTTCTAGTAAACGAATAGCAGCAGTATTTTCTTCTGTTGTAATTTTTATTTGTTCTTCCATCCCAAAAACTTTTATTTGTAAAGCGCAGATATGTTTTATAAGATTTTGCACATAATCATTAAGCACTGAAAGATCTACTTTCATTTCAGCTAAATAACTTCCTTGTCGAAAATTAAAATAAGCATCTGCATATTTATGTTTCTTAACTGCATCTTTATGATGCTCATCTTTTTTTCCTTTTAGATAAGGTAAATTTTCATCATATACGCTTTTTGCTTCAGCAAAATTACGTCCTACAAAACGACTTAAAAAATTATCGACATCAGATGAACAATGTAGTTGATTGGATACGAACAAAACTGTGCATAAAAAAAATTCAAACTTCATAATTTCTCCATTATATATTAAACATGATTTATTAAAAGCGTTTTTAATAAATAGCATTAATTACATTTATATCAAACTGAAATATATAAAGTAAATAGTTTTATGAACAATGCCAGATTTTGAGCTAAAGATTTTATGAGATATTCGCTATGCGTTCAAATGCTTTCTTAAAAGCTCAGCTATAATTTTCGGATCACCCTTGCCTTGCGTTTTTTGCATTGCAAGTCCGACAAAAAAGCCAAAGAGCTTATCCTTGCCTGAACGATAGCCCGCAACCATTGATTCATTCGTTGCTATGATTTCCTTGATTATGTTTTCCAGCTCTGAGGTGTCAGTAATTTGTTCAAGATTTTTTTCTTGCATAACTACTTTTGGATCTTTGCCTGAGACTGCTATATCTTCAAAAATAATTTTCGCACCTTGAGCATTTAATGCACCTGATTCAATAAGTTCAACTAATGCACCAAGTTTTTGTGGCGTTAATTTGCATGCTGATATGCTTATTTTGTGCTCTTTTGCATAACCCATGAGATCACGAATAATCCAATGAATAAGATGTTTGCTTTTGGTTATAGCGCGTGCAGCTTCGAAATACACAACATAATCATTATCGTCAGTTAAGACTTCAACTTCGTACGGCGTTAATCCGTAATCGTTCATTAATCGGTGCGCCCTTGCTTGCGGGAGTTCGGGCATTACAGCTTTAATAGATTCGATCATAGCCTTATCTACTGATAAAAGTGGTAAATCAGGATCGATAAAGTAACGATAATCAGCAGCTTCTTCTTTGGAGCGCATTGGTTGCGTTACTTTATGTTTTGTGTCCCATAATCTTGTTTGTTGAGTAACTGTTTTGCCTTCTTGCAGCAATAAAATATGTCTTTCTATCTCGTATTCAACAGCATCGCCAATAAATTTAAAGGAATTAATATTTTTTAATTCGCAGCGAGTTCCTAAGACTGGATTATCTTTTTTGCGTACAGAGATATTAGTATCTGCTCTGAATGAGCCTTCTTCCATATTACCTGTTGAAATTCCAAGTGACTGCACAATCGCACGTAATGCCTTTAGATATGCTTTTGCCTCGAATGCGCTTTCGATATCTGGGTAACTTACAATTTCTAAAAGTGGCGTTCCTGTGCGATTAAAATCTACAAAACTTTCGTTTGTAAATTCTGCATGAATATTTTTCCCTGCATCTTCTTCGATATGAATTCGAATTAAACGTACTTTTTTTTCGGTACCATCTTCGCGAGTAATCGTAATAAAACCTTCGGTGCAGATAGGCTGCTTGTCTTGTGTAATTTGATAATTTTTTGGCAAATCAGGATAAAAATAATGCTTGCGCGCAAAACTACTGATCTCTGAAATCTGTGAATTTGTGGCAAGTCCAGCTTTTATAGCATTGACTAAAACTTGTTTATTAAAAACAGGAAGTACGCCCGGATGTCCGCAACAAACAGGACAAATGTACGTATTAGGCTTGTCTGTTTGTGCATTAGAACAAGGACAAAAAATCTTGGTTGCAGTATTTAATTGTACGTGAACTTCGATACCTATATCGACTCTATATTCAGGATACGAAGCAAGAATGGAATTTTTTTCAGACATATGATTCCTTATAAAACATGTAATGAACGTTCGATTGTTAAGATACTGTTATTATTTTAAAAGTGCCAACAGGCAAACCGCTTTCACTTTCGAGCGTTATCTTACAGTTCATAGTTTTTTCGAACGTAAAAAGCGTGTTGTATTCAGCAGTTGAAATATAATCAAAAATATCGACTGGAAGCTTGATCAAAAGATTCCCTTGTAATTTTTTCTGCATTAATTCTTGCTTGATATGACGCAACAGCGCAAAACTTTCTGCAGTTACGGAAGGCGTTACACCTGTGCCTACACATGTTTTGCACGTATCGGTAAGTTCTTTAATTAATGTTTTTCCAGAACGTTTTCGGGTCATTTGAACAAGCCCGAACTCAGAAATTTTTAATAACACTGACTGGAAGCGGTCTTGTTCTTTTAATGTTTTTTCAAAAAAATTAAATAACTTTTTGCGGTGAGCACTGCTTGCCATATCAATAAAATCGATCACAATAAGGCCACCAATATTACGAATTTTTAATTGTCTTGTAACTTCGTAAGCAGCTTCTATATTAGTTTTTAAGATCGTATCTTCCATATTAGACCGACCAATAAAGCGACCGGTGTTGACATCAACAACAGTCATAGCTTCTGTAGCTTCGATAACAATCGATCCGCCAGATTTTAAATCAACTTTTGATTTCAAAGACTCTTTGATTTGGCTTTCGATACCATAGCGCTCAAAAAGTGGCTCTATACCTGTATAAAGTTTGATTTTATGTTCAAGTTCAGGGGTGGTGCTCTTTACAAATTGGCTTAAAACTTTTTGCGTTTCTTTGTTGTCGACCAATACTTCTTCTACGTCAGTATCAAGATAATC
>CAZJPB010000070.1:0-2078 GCA_964547785.1 uncultured Pseudomonadota bacterium
GTTGTTCAACAAAATGGTGTTTTAATTTTAATAGATATTTTTAGGTGGCAGATTAAAAAAAAATTTTATGATGTAAGAAATTTTGCTTTTAATTTTGATGGCAGCAAATTATTTGTTAGTGTGCGTAATCGATATGATGATTCTAAAGAGGGTATTTTATATGATGTCAGATCAGAAGAGGTCATAGAATTAAAAAAATGTGGATTAAATGATCATATAGGTTTTATGGATGAAATTTTTGACATTCAATTTACTCCTCATGGAAGAATAAAAATTTTATTTCAAAAAGGAAAGTCTATTGTTTTGAATGAACAAGATTTATCAATTTTGGAAATAAAACAAAATGATGTTTATGAAAAATATCTTTTTAGTCCTGATAAAACTCAATGCATTTGTCTTAGATCAAATAATACTTGTCAAAGTATTGATCCTGAGACTTTATTGCCTAAAGAACAGCTTCCAATTTTGGAAAATATTAAAGAAGTGTGTTTTAGCCCTGATAGTAAAGAATTAATTATTGTGCAAGGTGATAGAGTAAAAAATAAAACAATAGGTAAAAAATTAAATCCTAATTTGATGTGTATGGCAGAAACTTTATTTGTAGAAGATAGTATTTATTTTAATCCTATTCATAATGTTTGTTGTAATTCTGATGGAACAATGTTGGCATTTTTGGATAGTAATTATGTATGTAAAGTATTATTTTTACCTGATACTTTAAAAATAGATTTTTTACGAGGTGTTATTAATTGCGGTTTTAGTCTTGATGGATCAATAGTAGTGGTTTTAGAAAACAGAATTCAAAAATATAGAATAAAAAAACGTACGCTAAAAGATGCAATTAAAGAAGAGCAACAAGCAATATTAGTTTCTATGGCTGAAAATACTCATGCAGTTGCTGAACAGGATAAATTTGTTGTCGACGAGCTGAATCAGGATAATTTTTTTATTGACGACCTCAATTAGGATAATTTTTTTTCGATGAATTATACATAAGATTTAAAAAATATAATGCTTATTCCTATAATAAATGCAGGAATAATCGCTGGAAAATGTGTAATACACAATGGCCAGAATAATGCGATGCTTCCTGAACAAAGCATGCTAAGAAATACGCCTTGTTTGGTAGCTTTTGGCATATAAAGTGCCGCAATTACTGCTGGTCCAAAGGTGGCTCCTAGTCCATTCCAAGCATATTCAACAATACCAAAAACAGTGCTGCTATTGGTAAAAGCAATACAAAAGCTCATGCATGCAACCATGATTAACGTAAAGCGAGCGATAGATGCAAGCTGTAAGGGCGTTGCATGTTTGTTGAGGTAAGTTTTATAAATATCATGCGTGATGGTTGCAGTTGTAACTAAAATTTGTGTTGCAATGGTGGTAAGTCCTGCGGCGACAATTGCTGATAAGATGATTCCTGTGGTGTATTCAGAAAAAATAGTTTGCACCATACTAATTAAAACAAGCTGTGGATCGGCAAGTAGCGTAGTAAAATAAAATATGCCTAGCAGCCCAATAATGACCGCTGCACCTTGTGTAATGATTTGCCAGATCATTCCAACCATCATTGCTTTTGGCATTGATTTAGGATCTTTAATGCCCATAAAATTAATCAGAATATGTGGTTGTCCAAGATATCCAATAGACCAACTGACAGCTATAATCAATGAATAAAAAAGTTCTTTAGCATGATGCGGAAAGAAAGAAAAAATATAAGCAGGAGCTGCTTGAGACCATAAAAATCCTGCGGGTAATGACAAAAATACGATGACAGGAATAATGATTAAAAGCGCAACTAAAAAAATTCCTTGGAAAAAATGAGTTTGTGCAATTCCTGTAAATCCGCCAAGGAGTGTATAGCCAATTGCAATAACAAGTCCTAGAGCAATGCCATAATGATAATCGATATGCAATGCTGATTCAAAGAGCCTTCCCATGCCAACAAGGCCTGAGGCTATATAAAAAGTAAAAAACCAGAGGGAAAATAAAGCACTTACTAATCGCAAAGATCCTGTTGTATCAGAAAATCGTTTTTCAAAAAAAGTTGATAATGTTTCGCTATTATATTTTTCTGT
>CAZJPB010000070.1:2178-3363 GCA_964547785.1 uncultured Pseudomonadota bacterium
CCTGCAAGTAATCCTAAATATCCTACAAACCCAATTATAAATTGGTATTCCATTACACACCCTTAATTTTTTAATGGTTATTTTTATCTAATTACAATAACAGTACCATTATTATGATGATTGTGACAGTGATTATGATAAGATAATCTTTGTTGTTCGTGTAAAATTTGTTCCATTCTGGCAACACGTTCGTCAGCACATTTTTCGCACGGAATGCAAGGATTATAGCAAGCGGTATGGAAATAATGACCACATCCCGCTTGTCGTTTTGAGGTATGATCAGAAATAACATATTTGCAACGCGCGCAATAGGTAGGCATTAACGTGTATACGATTGCAGAAATGACAAAAAAAGCGCACACAACAGCAAATTGTACTGCTTGTTCAAATTTAGATGGAGAATTCACGGTTAAGGTATTGTTATACTTTGGATAATGCGTTGTGTGAGTGGTTGTGGTGGTACGTGTGCAAGTGCTGTGACCAGATAAAGAAGACATTCCTAGTAATAGAATAAAAATCAAATTATATGATTTCATAGATAAAATCCCTTGCTTAGTTTGTAGATAAAAATAAATCTTATTAACATTGTTGTGGATAAGTTTACCAGTACTATAAGAAAGCGCAAAGGCTCTTCTGTAGCTTATTATCGCAATATCTTGATTTTGTTTTTTGATCCTCGGTACCTTTAGGCTTATATAGTTTTTAAAAAAGGATCTTTATGGTTTATCTTGTGATTAAATTTATTATTTTATTGTTTATAAGTTGGCTCACCTGTACAGGAGTTTCGTGGGTTTATGCCGTAACTTTAGGCTCAAATAAAGTTCCACGCGATAAAGCCCTTTCTTGGGCGATGCAGCAGGGCATTGTATGGGCCCTGCTTTTGCAAAGTGGTAATCATATTTCTTCGTGGTTAGGTTGGTGGTAGTTAAAAGCTTCATATTTTAAATAATCGTTCAGCATTTTGTGTAGTTATCGAAGCTACTGTTTGTAGATCAATATTTTTAAGTTTTGCTAAAAAATCTGCGATATACAAAATTTCCGAAGGATGATTTTGTTGCCCACGAATAGGTTGTGGCGGCAAAAAAGGCGCGTCAGTTTCTAGAACAATATGTTGCAGATCTAATGATGCAAAGAGTGTTCGCAAGGATGCGTTTTTTGGATACGTTAATGTTCCGCCAATTCCTA
>CAZJPB010000071.1:0-3359 GCA_964547785.1 uncultured Pseudomonadota bacterium
TCAGTAAATCCTGGATCCTCACGGCGCTTAGATCGCGCCTCAGGATGACGATCTCGAAGATGAAGCATTAGTTTTAGACTGAATTTATTTTGCATTAACCTTGATTGTAACGAACGACAAGCACCGTAATATCATCGCGACTTTTACGATCTACTGCCTTGTCTACTAAATATTTTGCAATCTCGTCACATGATGATGTTTGCATTTTTACAACAGAATGTGCTGTTTCTTCGTTCGTTACTACATCCCAATATCCATCAGAAGCAAGCACGATATAATCACCATTCTTGAGTTCGTATTCCGCACAAGCAGGCGTTTCTGTAACTACAGAACCATCATGCGCTTGCGTATCCCCTAATGAACGCGTTACTGCAAGACCAGATGATGCATTTTTTGCATAAACATAACCATTGATAATGCTTCCACCGGCTTGTTTTATTCGTTTACATTCTTCGGAATTTTTTGTTGAATGATCTTGTGTTGCAAAAACAACTGATCCTTGGCGTATTACGATGAGTCGAGAATCACCAACATGTCCAACGGTTAATTTTTGACGTTCGATAACACCGCCAACCATCGTTGTTCCCGAAGTCTTTGCATAACTAACACAAGCAAACATTTTTTGTAGCGTGCCGCACGCAGAAATAAATCCTGCCTTTATATTTTTTGTTCCTAAAACTTTTTCTGGCAATAATGTTACAACTTGATCTGCAACAACATCTCCTTGAGTCCCGTGTCCATCACAAATCATAAAAAATTGTTTCCCTAAAAAAGCTCCTACTGCAGCTCTGTCTTGGTTTGGATAGACAGCTTGCTTATGTGCACCGCGTCTGTTTTCGTAGGTTGCATGACCGTAATCTATTTTTGAAGATACAAGTCGATCTCTATTTGTTATTTTACACAAATATTCTTGCGCGTGCAGCGTTAAAGAACATACAAATATTATTGATAAAAATCGTGACATAGAGCTATTCATAATAAAAACCTTATAAAAAATATAAAAGCTCTCATTTTTATCTATTTTAGCAAAGATAGAGGCTCTTATCAAAAGGGCTTTATTTTTTAGGTATGTTATACTGCTTGCATGTTTATCGATGTAAAGCTTATTTCTGGGTTATCAAAACCGCTGACGTACAAAGTTCCCGAAAAATTCACTTCTATTGTTCCCGGAACTCTTGTTCGTGTTCCTTTGCGCAATAAACAAGTCAGCGCGCTCGTTACAAAAATTCATGACCAAGACCCCGAAACTAACTTTGTGATTAAAGAAATTTCTGGTCTTGAAACATTTTCGGATGATCTTTTATATTTTGATTTTTTAAAAAAACTAAGCTCTTATTACGCGTTAGATGAAATTCATTTTATCAAACGAATCAAAACATTTTTGCAAGAAAAAACTATCGACCTTTTAGATTTTGGTTTAAAAAAAGATGAAACTATAAAAAAAATCATTACCTTGACCGATGAACAAACGCTTGTAGTCAATGCATTACAACAAGATATCACAAACGAACGCTATGCACCGAGTCTTTTGCACGGAGTTACCGGATCGGGCAAAACAGAAGTCTACAAACAACTTATACAGCATGCTTTTAATCTACAAAAAACAACTTTTTTATTATTGCCAGAAGTCTCTCTAGCTTTGCAATTTGAAAAAATATTGCGCGCACAATTGCCTTCCGATATCCCTTTGTTTTCGTTCCATTCAGGAACAACCTTAAAAAATAAGCAGATTGCCTGGCACCATCTTGTACACAACACGCCCTGTCTTGTTATTGGAGTGCATATTCCTATTATTTTGCCCTGCATAAATCTCGGTCTTATCATCATTGACGAAGAACACGAAACGGGCTTTCAGGAAAAAAATCATCCAAAACTGAATACCAAACAAGTTGCATTGCTGCGAGCACAACATTATAAAATTCCTATTTTGCTTGGCTCTGCAACACCATCTGTAGCCTCTTTGTATAATGTTGATCACAAAGGTTGGAAATTTTTTCAACTTAAAAAACGATTCTCCGGTGGCTTTCCTAAACTAGAACTTGTTTCGTTAACTGATAAAAAAGAGCGCAAAAATTTTTGGATTAGTGATATTTTGTATAAAGCGATCATCGATTGTCTGAATGCTAAAAAACAAGCCATTATTTTTTTAAACCGGCGCGGTGTCTGTTTTTTTATTCAATGCAAAGCATGCGCTTTTATTTTTAGTTGTTCATCCTGTTCGGTGAGCCTTACGTTGCACGAAGACGATCTTCTGCACTGCCACTATTGCAATTATCAACGAAACTATCCTACCGAATGTACTTCCTGCAAGGCTGTTACTTTTTTAAAAAAAGGAATCGGCACGGAACAAATCATCACTATTTTAAAAGCATTATTCCCTCGCACTATCATTGCAAAAGCTGATCTTGACGCAACGAGCAATAAAAAAAAATGGGCAGAAACATTACGATTATTCGAAGATAAAAAAATTGATATCTTAGTAGGAACGCAAACCATCACCAAAGGCTATCACTTTCCTAACGTTACGCTCGTTGGCATTATCTGGGCGGATATTAATTTGAACTTCCCTTTTTATAATGCGCAAGAAAGCACGTTACAACAACTCATTCAAGTCGCAGGACGCGCAGGCAGAGAAAATAAAGAGAGCAAAGTGATTGTTCAAACAATGACGCGCAATCGCATTTTTGAATATCTTAACGAACTTGAGTATCTCAATTTTTACGAACAAGAACTTTTATTTAGAAAAGATGCAGGCTATCCGCCTTTTGTGCGCTTTGCAGAAATCGAATTAAAACATAAAAACGAAGCACAAGTAGAAAAAGATGCTTTTTTAATAGCCTCGCAACTTATTAAAAATTGTGATTTGCGTGTTTTAGGCCCAATCAAACCACTGGTTGCTAAAATCAAAAAAATTCATAGTCAAAAAATATACATCAAAGCACAGAATTTTAATCTTATTCATCAAGCTTTTTCTGCGATTCATAAAAAAAGCAAAAGTTCACTCTTTTTCACTCCCGACCCCTTGCATTAAAGCTTGTTAATTAAATTCAGTTACGCAAAAAATTTGACTTTACATCGTAAATATAGATATTATTGGAATAAGATGTATTATTTTTTATAAAAAAACTAAGGACTTATAATGAAAATTAAACTCATATTTTTAAGCATATTTTTACTGCCATGGTGGATCACAGCTATATTGTGCTTGATAGGCATATTTTTGTTTAAAAACTTTTACGAGTTTATATTTGCATTTATGCTAATGTTTATCCCAACTTCGATAAGTGCGTTTATTTTATCTTCCCATTTTGCCATAACAACCCTGAGATTATGACTAACTAAGGATTTTGCCAAAATCA
>CAZJPB010000072.1:0-3329 GCA_964547785.1 uncultured Pseudomonadota bacterium
GAGCAATCGGCTCATAACCGAGAGGTCCCAGGTTCAAGCCCTGGTGGGCCCACCAGCAACATCGTACTGTATGAAAGGAGCGTATGACGCAAGATATATTTAAAAAATTTATTCAGCTTATAGAATTTGATCAGTCTATTCAGGTTATAGAAAAAGAATTAGAGCGTCTTGTAGTTGCTCACGAAGTTACTCAAAAAACAATGCATCATCTTTTGCAAGATTATGAAAAAGAAAAAATAGATCTTAGAGATTTGCAAAAGCAAGTTGATCAAGAAGAATTAATGATGCGTACGTATGATGAAAAAGAAAAAGCTGCGCGTCTTCGTCTTGATGCAGCATTGAATCCAAAAGAATATCAAGCTTTAAAAAAAGAACATGATAGTTGTAAAAGTATGCAATATGATCATGAACAGGTGTTAATGAATGCTTGGAATGCGTATGAATCTAAGAAAAAACAATTAGTAATTATCGAGCAAAATTTTTTAGCGACTACAAAAAAATCTCAATTAGAATCTGTAGAACAAGAAGAAAAGATACAAGCACATAAAGCACATATTGCCAAGTTAGTAAATGAGCGTGAATCGTATGTTAATGATGTTCCAGAAGAATGGATTGCTAAATATTTGCGCATGAGAAGTACGGTAAAAAATCCTGTTGTAGGAGTTGTGTCTGGAACGTGTGGCGGCTGTTCTTATATGCTTTCTAATCAATTATTACTTGCGCTTACACAAAATAGAGTGATGCAATGTACGGGTTGTTATCGTTTGTTGTATAAGCATTTTGATCAAGCTGCTGTGTGATGAGCTATGAATACAGAGCATAAAATGGCCTCGAAATTATTTGTGGATGGCGCTTCTCGTGGTAATCCAGGGCCAAGTGGTGCTGGTATTTATTTAGAATGCGGCTTAGATAATTCTGTAAAGCGTGGTTATTATTTGGGTAAAAAAACAAATAACGAAGCTGAATATCTTGCGCTTTTAATAGGACTTTTTGTGGCAAAAAAATATAGCAACACTTCTTTAATGTATGTCTATTCAGATTCTCTTTTGCTGGTCAAGCAGATGCAAGGAGAGTATCGAGTTAAAAAACCAGAATTACAAAAACTATATGCATTAGTAAAAGATGCTTCTGCATCATTAACCTGTATTTTTACGCATGTTTTTCGTGAACAGAATCAAGAAGCAGATCGACTTGCTAATTATGGTGTGGATAAAAAAATTATGCTTCCTGATTCATTTATTTCGTTATTAAAGACTTATGAAATTTATATTTAAACTATTTATGATAAGCGTTCTGTTTGCTTTTAGTATGCAGGCGCACATGGTTCGCGTTTTGTTAAGCGATAATGTTGCGGATGAATGGATCATATCGGCAAAAAAGCGTTTAATTTTAAGAGATAAAAAAACAGAAAAAGTGTGTGCGACAGATACACATTTTTGTAAAGCTTCTTTTGGATTGCATAAAGATACGATGACGATTAATGGTAAAAAAATGTCATCAAAATCTTTTTGGATAGAGCCATCTGAAGGGAATTTGGTTTTTAATGGTAACACATATGATGGTGTTTTCTGTGTTATAAAACAGAAAAATAAATGGCTTTTGATCAATGAGCTTGATATCGAAGAATATATTTATTCGGTAGTCAAAACAGAGAGTTGGCCAGGATGGCCGTTGGAAGCGCATAAGGTTATGGCAATTGCGTGCAGAAGCTATCTTTTGAATCAATTGCTTGCTTCTGATGCTAAAAATGCGCCGTTTCATATTCGTAATACGAATCGACATCAGACGTATCAGGGTATGCATAAAAGTGACAGTATCAGACAAGCGGTGCAAGAGACAAAAGGTGTTTTTATTGCGTATAAAAAAAAACCAATTTTAGCGATGTTTGATGCGTGTTGTGGAAGTGTTATTCCTGCAAGAACAATTGGTCTTGTTAACTTTGATAAAGCACCGTATTTAGCGCGCGATTATTCTTGTACCTATTGTCAAAATACAAAAATATTTGAGTGGAAGGCGACCTGCAGCATTGATCAATTGGCAACCATGTTGCAAGATTTTTATGATTGTGCAAAACATCCTATTTCAGAAGTTAAAATTGCAAAACGGGATGATGGAGGTGTTGTTCAAAGAGTTTCTGTCAAAACAAAAAAAGGAAAATTTTTTGTAAAAGCAAAAGAATTTTATGGGTCAGTTAAAGGTGTTAAAAGTTATTGTTTTTCTTTATTTAAAAAAGATAAAGTAGTGACTATAGAAGGCAAAGGACACGGGCATCATATGGGTCTTTGTCAATGGGGCGCTCGTGAGATGGTTCGTTTAGGATGGGATTACGAAGCAATTATAGATTTTTATTATCCAGGAACGCATTTAATGAAATTAGTGGGCACCAAAAAAATTGTTTAAAAAAAGGAGCGCAGTATATGCCTGGTTATCGTATGCATATAGCTGGTGGGCTTATAACATTTTTGACAACAGTTTTTTTGCTTTCGTATTTTTTTCCTGCAGATTCATATTCTTTTGTGCGCTATCTGCAATGGGCAGGTTCTGCAGTTTTAGGCTCATTGTTTCCCGATGTTGATACAAAAAGCAAAGGACAAGGTATTTTTTATAAAATAATGTTTGTCTTGTTGCTCTTTTTTTTACTCACTAAACAAATACTTTTATTTGTCTTTTTAAGCTTTTTTTCGTTGCTTCCAGTCTTGGTCAGGCATCGAGGATTGTTTCATCGGGCATGGTTTTTAATCATCATCTCTTTTTCTTTAGCTTTCTTACTAGGGTATTCATTTCCTGGATATCAAACTATTTTTTTAAGCAATGCATTCTTTTTTGTAATCGGAGCAGGTTCTCATCTTGTGCTCGATAAAATTCCCTACCTTTCAAAATAATAAAACTTGTATTTTGACTAACTGTTAATATATTCTATTAGTAAATAGTTTTTATAATATAAAGTTAAAATGAGGTTAATCAAATGAAGAAGTTTAAATTGCTAGGATTGTTGATTCTAAGTTCCGGGATATTTGCTGCTCAAGGGGCAACGGCAGAAGTTAGTGTAGCAAGGCCAGATTACGAAAGTTTTTCATTACCAGAGCTTAAAAAAAAATTGAAAATTATGCTTATTGGTCATCCTGATTGGAGAATGTTGTTAGATGTAATTGAAAAAAAAGAACGAGAGCAAGGGATAGTTAGACCAGATCAAAAAATGCCAAATTATCAAGATTTGAGTTTAGATCAGCTCAAAAGAATATTAGATACTATTGAAGAAAATAAATTTCCGTTTGATTATGATGTTGTTCAATTTTTGATTGCTCAAAAAGAAGCAGTAGAAAGGGCGA
>CAZJPB010000073.1:0-3301 GCA_964547785.1 uncultured Pseudomonadota bacterium
CTTTTTAATTTCAGTAAATCCTGGATCCTCACGGCGCTTGGATCGCGCCTCAGGATGACGATCTCGAAGATGAATCATTAGTTTTAAGTTGAAGATTTTTAGATATATACTTTAAAACTTTTTTATTTCTAAATTGATGGTCTTATGTTGTAATCATATTTGTTTCTTTGTCAAAAATGTATAAAGTGTATCTCTGTTAATATATTCTTTGCTTTATATAAGGAAAAATAAATGAAAAACAAAATGAGTAAAATGTTTTTTTTAGGATTATTCGCAATTTTTTCTTTGCAAAGTGCTGAAGGATCAGATGCAAAGTCAGCTAGCGCTGCAGGAGCTGCTCAGTTATCAGGCACTGACGCAGGAGTAGCTATCGAGGAAGAAATTAAAGCAGGTGAATTTAAATCTTTTTATGATGCAATTCAAAAAGCAAAACAAATAGAAGAACCAATAGACAGATTAATGGCTGGTGTGGAAGTACATAAACCATTATCTATGATAGTAATGGCATTGAATTCTATGCGGAGCCGTGATAATGATGAAAAGAAGAAATTATTAAGGCAAGCAGACTATCTTTTTGAAGAAATTCATAAATTGAATAAGACGAAATAATCATTCAATTTTTTTATAATCCGATTACAAGCCTATCTCGATTATAACTATCAGAAATTGTTTTTACACCATTAAATCCGGCATGAATGAATAATTCTTCAACGTATTTTTTTTGATCGTATCCAATTTCTAGAGCTAGTCGAGGTAGGCCATATTTTTTTAAAAGAGAATCTTTTTTTAGATATTTTGTTGCATGATTAACAATATGAATAATAAGTGCGAGGCCGTTATTATCAGCAACTAAGGCACCTCGATCTTCCCATCGAGTGATGGTTTGCGAAAGTTCATGCCAGACTGAAGATGCGATGTACGGCGGATTGGAAATAATAATATCGAACAAAATGTCTTTATTCAGTTGATTAAAAAGATCAGATTTTAAAAAACGCACATTCGTGATGTTATTACGTTCAGCATTTTTTTTAGCAAGCTGTAAAGCAGTATCTGCAATATCAAGAGCCCAAACAGTCGCTGCAGGAAAAGACTGTGCGCATAAAAGTGCTATGCATCCTGATCCTGTGCAAAGATCCAAAATATGTAACGGCGTTTCTTTTGGAAGATGCAGCAACATATTTTTAAGAAGATTAATGCACCATTCTTCTGTTTCTGGCCTTGGAATCAGCGTTGGCGGTTCAACACACAAAGATAGATTGCCAAACGGTACTGTTCCTAAGATATATTGCAACGGATAATATTCTTTTGTGTGCGCAGTAATCCAGTTTGTAAGCAGTGTATGATCTTTGTGCGTGAGCGAAATGGTATCTGTGGTAACTAGTTGTGCCATGGTTTTTTGAGTAAGTTTTTCTAAAAGCCACCAGGCAACTCGTTGTGCATGCATACGGCTTTCGTACCACGGCTCTAATTCGAGTGTAATTTTTTCTACCAAAGATCGTACATTTTGAGTAATAATGAACATTTATTTTTTATATACAGCGTCGAGTTTTGCAAGATCGCGATCTAAATTAAGCAATTGATTATCAAAACTAGCTAACATTTTTGTGCAAGCAGCTAAATCGGTTGCTGGTGTAGCATTTTGACCATTGCTTAAAATAGTACCGCGTGCGTTTAATATGTCGCGATAAACGCTTGCAAATAGATTTAAATAACAAAATAAACTAAAAAATAAAATTATTTTTTTCATTGCTTTCTCCTGATTTTATACATTTTAGTATAATTTTATTTTAAAAAATTATGAAGAAACAATAATTATAGCATGCCACCATCAGCTTAGAAATAAAAAAGTTAATAATTTTTAAAAAGATTTCCGAACTCTCGTCATCCTGAGGCGCGATCCAAGCGCCGTGAGGATCCAGGTTTTATAAAGCATATTTTTTGGGTTGCTGTATCGTAATTTTTATAATCAGTTCGATTATGTTACTTCATAAGAATAACAAGAGATTGAGAGTTTATAATTTTTGGTAATAATTAACTTTTTAATTTCAGTAAATTCTGTCAGTCTTCGTTTCACTACGACGCGACATCTGGCCATAGCGTTTTGCGCGACGGCTGATGGATCCTCACGGCGCTTGGATCGCGCCTCAGGATGACGATCTCGACGACAAGTCATTATTTTAAGCTGATGGTTTTTAGCTGTATCAAATATATTTATTATTTTTTAAATTTATTTTTCTGTCTATATGTTAGTGAATAAATTGTTGCTCTTTGGCGTCTAATTTGACCTGATAATGCATCTAATGTTTCAAAAATTTCAGGATATTTAGGATCTTCTTTAAAAAATTTATTCATATGGTTTATTAACTTGTTTATAATAATTCTTATATTTTGATCATTTATATGATGTTCTTTTATAAGAGGTATTTTGTCTGCTATATCTTGAGCGCTTTGTATTCCATCTATTTCTAGTGCTTCTATTAATTGTTGGTATTTTATTGATCTTCTTGCAGGTTTTGCTCGAAGTGCAGAAGATATAGCAACAGTGCTTTCTGCTTCTTCATCTTCTGTCTCTTGAAAAGTAGGAGTTGTTGTAGGAAGAGGTGTATCTAATGGAGGAGGCAATAAAAAATTGGCTGTTTGATGTGTACTTGATGCTGAACCTAGCGATAAAGAAAATTCTAATTCAGAAATTTCTTCTAAATCTATAGGTCTATCTAAATCTATATCTATTGGTGCTTCTTGAGCTGCCAGAGCTGTCGCAATTGTTGTAGCTACGGGAGTTGATCTTGATTGCAGTTTTTTTAATGCTGTATGCGGGATAAGCAGATCTCTGCTATGCGATTGTTCTCCTTTACGTTTTATGTGCAAAATATTTAATATTGTAAAAAGCACCTTATATTCAGGTTTTTTTCTGTGACATTTTAAACGAGCATTTAATTGTTTTATTGTTTTTTCAAAGTTAGGATGACTTTCATGCTTTGGTAACTCCTGTATTAATGATTTTAAGAGAGAAAAACCTTTATCATTATTTGTTTTTTTATTGTGCATTCTAATTAATTTTTTATCGAATGGAGTTGCGGATTGCAGAGATGCAAAATTAAAAAATAAAGTTAAAGCAATGATTTTTATTTTATTTTTTTTCATAATTTCACTTATAGTTATATTTTAAAATTTTTAATTATAAAATATATGATAAATGATTATTTGTATAGCAGATACATGTTTTTTGCATGTTTTATTCAAATGCTATTAAATTATGAATGAATAGTTTAAAAATATTTTTAAGTGGTTTGTAATTCTT
>CAZJPB010000074.1:0-3249 GCA_964547785.1 uncultured Pseudomonadota bacterium
TAAAACAAAAAGAGCCGACATTATATCGGCTCTTTTTGTTTATGACAAGATAAAGTTTATTAGTACATTCCTGGCATCCCGCCACCCATTCCGCCACCATGCATCGCAGGAGTAGCTTCTTTATCATCTTTTGGAAGTTCGCAAATGATAGTTTCTGTCGTGATCATCAAACCAGCAATAGATGCTGCATTTTGTAAAGCTGAACGCGTTACTTTTGCAGGATCAACAATGCCAACTTGAAGCATATTCACGTACTGACCAGTCTTTGCATCAAACCCATATTCTGGTTGAGAGTTTCTGACTTTATCAACAATAACAGAACCTTCAAAACCAGCATTCTGAGCTATAATACGAAGTGGCTCTTCAAGCGCGCGACGTACAATATCAACACCGAGTTTTTCATCACCTGTTACTTTAATAGTATCGATAGCTGTTTGAGAACGTAAAAGTGCTATGCCACCGCCAGCAACAATACCTTCTTCAACTGCTGCACGCGTTGCATGCAATGCATCTTCGATACGATCTTTCTTTTCTTTCATTTCTGTTTCGGTAGCTGCACCAACTTTGATAACTGCAACGCCACCAACAAGTTTCGCTAAACGTTCTTGAAGTTTTTCTTTGTCGTAATCAGAAGCTGTGTTTTCGATAAGCATTCTTATCTGAGCAACGCGACCTTTGATAACTTCTGGAGAACCGAGCCCGTCGATAATGGTTGTAGTATCTTTTGTGATTACTACTTTTTTTGCAGAACCAAGATCAGCAAGGGTTAAACCTTCGAGCTTTAATCCCATTTCTTCAGAAACCAACTTGCCATTCGTTAAAACAGCAATATCTTCTAACATAGCTTTACGACGATCACCAAATCCTGGCGCTTTTACCGCTACAACATTCAAAGTTCCACGAATCTTGTTAACGACTAATGTTGCAAGCGCTTCGCCTTCGATATCTTCTGCAATAATTAAAAGTTGTTTTCCTGTTTTTGCAACTTGCTCTAAAATTGGAAGCAAAGATTTCATAGACGTAATCTTTTTTTCATAAAGCAAGATCAATGGATTGTGTAATTCTGTTTCCATCTTTTCAGGATTAGTGACAAAATACGGAGACAAATAACCACGATCAAATTGCATTCCTTCAACAACATCAAGTTCGTTTTCCATGCCTTTTGCTTCTTCAACAGTGATCACGCCATCGCGACCTACACGTTCCATAGCTTGCGCAATTTGTTTACCAATTACGGTATCGCAATTTGCAGAGATAGTTGCAACTTGCTCGATCTCTTCTTTTTTGCTGACTTTGATTGCTGATTTTTTTACATATTCAACAACAACTTCAACAGCTATATCGATCCCGCGCTTTAATTCCATTGGATTAGCGCCAGCAGTAACGTATTTATTACCTTCTCTAAAAATCGCCTGTGCTAAAACAGTCGCGGTTGTGGTACCATCACCTGCAATATCAGCAGTCTTGCTTGCAACTTCTTTAACGAGTTGCGCGCCCATATTTTCGAATTTATCAGTTAAATCAATTTCTTTTGCAACAGTAACACCATCTTTAGTAATCGCAGGAGAACCGAATGATTTATCATATGCTACGTTTCTGCCTCTAGGCCCGAGAGTTACTTTAACTGCATCAGCTAATGTATCGACACCGCGGCGAATTTTTTCGCGAGCTTCGGCGCCAAATAAAATTCTTTTTCCAGACATTTTTTTTTACCTTAACTTAAAAAATCTATAAAAATTTATTGTTCAATAACACCAAGAACATCATCTTCGCGCAATACTAAATGCTTATCATCGATATCTGTTCCAGCATATTTTCCAAAAAAAACAACATCACCTTCTTTAACAAAAAGAGGAATGTTTTTTCCTGATTGGTCAAGCCTGCCTCCTCCGATAGAAAGCACTTTTCCCATTTGCCCTTTTTCTTTTGCGCCTTCAGGAATATACAAACCACCGGCAGTTTTTTCACTTTCTTCTAATCGCTCAACATACAAACGATCATAAAGTGGTCGAATCTTACGAGTCATAGAGATTCCTTTGTATTTAAAATTAAACCAAAAATTTTTTAGCACATATTTTCTGTGCTTATTCTTACTAACAATATTTATTATAAACCAAAAAAAAAAGAGTACAATTTTTTTATAGCAACTGACTAAGATTTCTTTCTGAAATAAACGTAGATTTTAGGAGTATTTCTTAGGCAACAAGAATCAACAACAGCCCGATCTTGTACTTTCTTTAGCACAACAACCTAAACCATCATTTTTGTCGCAAGATTCTTTACAAGATTTTGAAAAATTTATAGCTTTAGGCTCATATAAATCAAACATATTTCCACTTGGATCTACACACGTTATCATATAACCATGTTCCGCATCAACAAGCTCATTTGCAAACGTAATGCCTTCATTTTTAAAAAATTCATAACTACTTTTTAAATCTTTAATTTCAAAAACAACTCCTGAATGCTGCCCCTCAAAATCTTTATATTCTATTGGACAAAGGCCAATTTTTATATCACCAATTTTTAATTCACACCATTTTTCTGGAACAAAAAAACCAACCGTAAAACCAAGTTTTTTATAAAATTCCATGCTAACTTTTAAATCTTTTTGCATAAAAACAATCATATGCAAACGAGAAACTTTATGGTCCATAAAAATCCTTTAACCGTAAAAATAATATAATTTTTTTAATAAAATCATCGCTTAGAATAATTTATTTACCGATAAAAAGCACATTTAATACGTTGTAATTTTATAAAAAAATAAATACTATACTTTACTGAATTAAAAATTATGCAAAATATTTTTAAGAAAAAAACTAACAATATGAAGAAAGTTTATTATGAAAATCATCAAATTATTAATTGCTTTATTATTCGTTACAACATCGATCTATAGCGGCGACATACCTAAAAAAAAATCCCACAAACAAGCCTCATAAGCATCATCAGTCAAAAGATAGTTGCTGTTAATCAACAAATAAAGATCGAAAAAAATCCCACAAAACTCAAAGATTTGCGATCTATTCTTGCACAATTAAAAACAAGACTTGAAGCCAGAAGAGCTAACAATCGTCAGTACTCAAGCGATTATAGAGCTCGCAGAAAAGCAGAGGGCAAACCATCACGTAAACCAAGGATGACTATATGCCAAAAGCAAAAGACAATAAATACATCAGCCACTTTAGCTCAAGAATTACAAACCACTTAAAAATATTTTTAAACTATTCATTCATAATTTAATAG
>CAZJPB010000075.1:0-3137 GCA_964547785.1 uncultured Pseudomonadota bacterium
AATGCAATTATTGATGGGCAGGATTTGCCAATTTGTATGACTGCGTGGACAAGTTGTTTTCGTCGCGAAGCGGGAAATTATGGAAAAATGGAACGAGGATTAATTCGTATTCATCAATTTGAAAAAGTTGAACTCGTAACGATTTGCAAGCCAGAACAATCAGAACATGAATTTGAAAAAATGCTTGTCTGTGCACAAGATATTTTACAACAACTTGGATTGCATTATAGAGTCAGTCTTTTGGCAGGGCAAGATTGTTCCTTCCAGTCTGCAAAAACATATGATATCGAAGTCTGGTTGCCAGGGCAAAATACGTATTACGAAGTCTCTTCGTTAAGTAACTGTACGGACTTTCAGGCTCGTCGCGGCAAAATTCGTTATCGAGAAGCAGCTGGTCAAAAGACAATTTTGACGCATACTTTGAATGCATCGTCTTTAGCATTGCCTCGTTTGATGGTTGCGTTAATGGAAAATTATCAACAATCTGATGGATCGATTGTTATACCAAAAGTTTTAGAACCTTATTTATTGTAAGGAAAGTATATGAAGCTTAGCAAAGAAGTAGTACAAAAAGTTCGCGCTATAGAAATTCATACTCGTCGCTTATTAAGTGGCACATTGGTCGGTGATTACAGTTCTGCGCGAAAAGGATCGGGTTTAGAATTTGATCAGATTCGCGATTATCAAGAAGGTGATGATGTTCGGTTTATTGATTGGAAGGCAACAGCGCGACAAGATAAATTGCTTATTCGTGAATATATCGAAGAACGAAGTCGTTCATTAATCATAGTAGTAGATGTTTCGGCATCTACTTTTTTTGGATCATCGTTAGAACTAAAACATGATTGTTATGCGCAAATAGCGAGTGTTTTGGCATTGGTTGGCGATTACAGCAAAGATCATGTTGGATTAATTATGTTTTCCGATGCGGTTCATACGGTGATTCCGCCAAAAGCAGGCAGGCAGCACGTAAGAAAAATTATGGAAGAACTTTTTGATCATAAGCCGGCAGGAAAAACTTCTTTGCAACCAGCATTACAAAGGCTTATTCAAATGAATCGCAAAGATGCAATTGTGTTTTTAATTTCTGATTTTTTTGTAGATTCAGGATACGAAAAATTGTTGCGTATTGTGTGTAAAAAATATGATACGATTGCGATTCGCTGTCTTGATAGGCGTGAAATTACGATGCCAGAAGTTGGGTTGCTTCCTGTTCGTGATCCAGAAACAGGAGAACAGGGGTATTTAAAAACTTCATCTGCAGCGGTGCATGAGTCTATCAAAATTCGAAATAAAGAGACTGAATATATTCTTAAAAAATCAGGTGCAGATCTTTTTGATTTAGAGTTAGAAAAGCCTTTTGTTGGCGAATTGGTGCGGTTATGCAGAAAGCGTATGTCTTTATAAAATCATAAAAAAAAGATGTGATTATGGAAGAAAACAATCTCAAGCTTATTGATATTTATGATATTTCGTACCATCCATGGTGGTTGCGTTCTTGGTTTATAGGTGTGCTCGTTTGTCTCGGTGTTGTTCTGTTATTTTGTGTAGGTTTTTGGCTTTATAGAAAATATAAAAAACAGCCTGTTATGCCCTATTGGCAGGTAACATTGCAAAAATTAGAAACTTTAAAAAAATGTGATACGCAAGATGGTCAGTTGTTTTATCTTGCATTAACAGATGCTTTAAAACAGTATTTGCAAGAGCGTTATCAGATTGCGTTACTTGATAAAACCGATACAGAGCTTTTAGAAGTAGTACGAAATGATCAAAAAATTCCAGCATTGGTAAGTGAGTCGCTTAAAGATATTTTAGATGGTGTTATGGTTATTAAATTTGCTCATGAACAAGCGTTAAAAGAACGTATGGATGATGCGATTGAGCAAAGTATAAAACTTGTGCAAACGACTGTATTAAAAGAAAAAAAATAAAAATATTCATATAAAAACGAAAAAGGGTTTTTCGTTTTACCAAAAAACCCTTGTCTAAGAAAGGATAATTTTAATGTTATGCTTTAACTGTTGCTTTAACGGCAGTAGCAGCAACTTTAGTTACAGCTTCTACAGCTTCGCCACTTCTTCCTAGGTACATTAAACCTACGCTTACAGCTAAAGCTGCGCTAAGTGCGCAAGCAACTTTGTTATCTGATACAAAATTTCCTGTACCGATCCATGCATCAGATGCTTTTGTTTTGCCAGAATTCCATAAGCTTTGCATTTTATCTTTTATGCCAGTTCCTACTGCAGTAGCAGAGATACCTTTAGCTACATAATAAGCGCCACCTAAAAGTGCAGCACTAAGAACACCAGTAAAAGGAGTTACGTTAGCGGCAACTGTTCCGACTACAGCACCACTTAATGCGATACCGGTAGTTGTTAAAGGTTTTTTTGTAAATGTTTTTCTTGTGCTTTCTCCATTGGCATAAGCATAGCCTAAAACTCCGCAAAGAGTTCCTATTGCGCCTAAAATAATTTGTGCTTGCGTATTTTCTTTGCCAAGCATACATAAAGCCATAGTTGCTGCTGTAGGAACGATTCCATGCTTTACAACACTTCGTTCGTTTTCTTCAGCTAAATAATAACAGCCTACTCCAGTTAGAGCTGATCCTGCTAAATCACCGGCAGTAATATTGGTATAAACGTATGATATTCCTTCACCAATTTTTTTGACTACAAAACTTGTTCCGTCATAAATACCATTTGCTGTTTTGTACAATCCTGTGGCGAGTGCTGAACCAAGATTTTTAAAAACACCAGGATTTGATTTAGGAGCTGCTGTTGGTGTTGGAGCTTGAGGAGCTGGTGCTGCTGGTGCCGGTGGTGTCGGTGGCGTCACATCTGCTGCTGGTAAAGCTGGCGGTGTTGGTGTTGGAACTGTAGGAGCTGGTATATTTGCTGGCGCAGTTGGAAGAGCTGTTTGAGGTAAATTTTGAGCATTCGTTATTTTAGGACCATATAAGCCACCTAAGATAGCATCACCTGCAAATAATGCGCTAGCGCCTTGCAAAGTTTTTCCTAGGGCGCTTTTACTAAAGCTTTGCCAAGCAGCGCGTGCAGCAAAAGTGGCAGCGTTTTCTGTAGAGACTACAGAAAGTAAGATTAAAAGAGTTATAGAGTATTTCATATTTTTTCTCCATT
>CAZJPB010000076.1:0-3101 GCA_964547785.1 uncultured Pseudomonadota bacterium
CTGTTGCAGCAAAGCTTACTTGAACAATAGTTAATGCTATAAAAAGAAAGTTTTTATTCATGACAAAGTATCCTTAAAAAAATACAATCCTTTTTTATAAAAATAACGTATTTCATTACTAGATCATGATAAAGGAGTTTTGTTTTTTTGACAAGAGCGATTCCAAGCTGTTATTGAGCTTAATAGTTTTTTATTTGCATAATGCTTGCACGATCATACCTATTGAATTTGCGGCAAATATTCCTGAACACAATGGTTCAAGGTCAATTTTTTTGTTAACTAAGAGTGATGAAATGCCGCCAAGAACAAGACCTAAAGTGAGCGAAAGTGGCATCAAGAGTCCGCCCATAACGAGCATTGGATTGACTTTGCTATGTTTTAAAATAAATCCATACGCAGCTCCGCATAATACAGCGTAGAGATTAAAATGCGCAGCATTAATTAAAAGCGCGCGTGCCTGAGCACGTTCTGCAAATAATACTGCTGATCCTAATTCAAAATGTGTTACTAAAAGCCAGATGATCACGGCGACCGTTAGAGAACAGACGATGAGTCCAAAGATTTGATAGCGCGTTATTTTTTTTTGATCAATGCCTGCAAGAAATGCTGCTTTGCGCGAAAATAATGAATCAGTTGCGATGCCACCGCAAATTTCTACAAATGTTGCAAGAAGAGTGATTTGTAGAAAAGTAAGATCAAAAAGAAGCATGCCTGGAATCATGACAAAGGTTGCAAATCGACCTAAAAGTGCAAGGCCAATTTTGCCTGCTATTGCTGCAATTTGATAGGCGCAAATGCAAGAAAATAGAATAATATAGAATGCAGAAAGTAACGAAAAATTATAGCAATAAAAAAATGCAGCGGTTATCAAAAATAATGGCACAGCATAGCTATACGATATGTTTTTAAAGAGATTCGATTCTCTGTTTTTATTTTGAATCATTGTTTTTAAAAATAAAAACAATTGTTGCGGCATGGTAAAAAGAGTGGAAATTGCTCCTACAAGGACTATGCCGCTGCAAAAAGCAAATACAAAATCAGATGATGCAAGATTTGGAAAAAAATAATAATTAATGACATCAACAATAAAAATTTTACTGATAGTCCCTAAGAGCAAAGGAATCGTTATCATGCTGCCTGCGATAAAGCCTATAGACCATAACATAGGAAGTTGGCCCAATAAAAATTGCACAGGAGGAATGGTAATGACGTTAAAAAGAGTTATTTTTTTAGTAAGAGAAAGTGTTGCAGGAATAATATTTTGTACAGATTTGAGCGTGAGCGACAGACAATAGATAAGTGTTGTTATAAAACCAGAAAGCAGTTGATAAAGTTTATTTTTGTCATCGAGTGAATTGGTGATTTTGTAAACTAAAGTTCCGACAGGAAAAGGTAATTCTTGTTTTTTTACAAGATCGTCAAAACTGCTATAAGAAATCCATAATCCAAGAGCGCCTCCAGCGCATGCAAGTAATGCAACTAATGGAATAAAAAGATGTGGAGTGGCCGCCCAGTTCATGAATGCGTTTTTATCTAAAAAATAAAATGTTGGAAAAGAAAATCCAAAAGCAACGGCTAAAATGCCACCTAAAGAAGCACTAGAAACCGCTACAATCATTTTTTCGGTCGTACAACTTGAAAAACATTTTTTTATTAATAGGGCTATGATAGCAAGAATCGGTCCCATCCAAGGGCCAATAGGCGTTGCCATAGCGATATAAGCCATGACAGATGTTGAAAATAAAGAAAAAAAAGTAATAATAACGAGCGTGGAAATCATGTAGACCTTTGTAGTCGATAAACCTTTTTCTAAAGCCCATTTTCCCCTAACCCTTAAGATATTTTATTATTTTACTTAAAGAATGGGCGTAGGTGCAAGATTTTTAAAAAAATTAACTAATTTTACCTGATAAAAAATGAATATGCGTATGAAAAACTGTCTGACCCCAAAGACTGCCATTATTGCTTTCTAGCTTGAATTGTTTTGTGTCTGGACGCATTGCAGAAAGCTCTTGTGCCATTAAAAGTAGTTCGCCAGCTATGACACTATCTTGTTGCGTAAAAGCGCTGATATCAGAAATATGTTTTTTTGGAATAATTAAAAAATGAACGGGCGCTTGAGGATATCGGTCTTGAATAACAATAAGATTCTTTGTTTCTTTTATATAAGTTGCTGGCGCAAGACCTGCAATAATTTTGCAAAAAATACAGTCAGAAAGTACGATTGCATTCCTGTCTTTTTGTGTGATTGGATCATCAGGAGGAGTTATAATGCGAGAATTTTTATTCATAGATACCCTTTTTTGTGTAACATGGTGCCGAAAGCCGGACTCGAACCGGCACAGTGTCACCACCGCGGGATTTTGAGTCCCGTGCGTCTACCAATTTCGCCATTTCGGCACTTAATATTTTATCCATAGTAACTTTTTTCTCCTACGTACTTTGTACTTCGGCGAACAGCTTTCGTTATCTAAGCTTGCCCTCCTGCGTACTGTGCACTTCGGCGGACAGCTGAAGTTCGTTAGAACGAAAGATTTTTGTAATTACTATAATTACAGTTCTCCTACGTACTTTGTACTTCGGCGAACAGCTTTCGTTATCAAGCTTGGCTCGCCAGCTGAAGTTCGTTAGAACGAAAGCTGGAGGAGAGGGTGGGATTCGAACCCACGATCCTTATTAGGGATAACGGTTTTCAAGACCGCCGCAATCGACCACTCTACCACCTCTCCACAATTATATTTTTTATCATAAATATGGCACGCCCAGAAGGAGTCGAACCTACAACCTTCAGATCCGTAGTCTGATGCTCTATCCAATTGAGCTATGGGCGCACTAATTATATGTAATAATTACGCATATATTTCATAGAACTTTTTACATAAGATACACATTTGCTCACATTTGTCAGCTAAAATTTTAGACTTACGAACAACTTTCGTTATCAAGCTTGTCCTCCTGCGCACTGTGCACTTCGGCGGACAGCTGATGTTCTTTAGAACGAAAGATTTTTGTAATTACTATAATTACAGTTCTCCTACGTACTTTATACTTCGGCGAACAGCTTTCGTTATCAAGCTTGGCTCGCCAGCTGAAGTTCGTTA
>CAZJPB010000077.1:0-2938 GCA_964547785.1 uncultured Pseudomonadota bacterium
TTGCTAAAAGAGTTTGTTGCAAAGTTTTAATTTCTGCATATGTTGCATCAAATGTTGTTATTTCTTTGTTAAGTATTTCTAAATGTTCTGGCGTTAACAAGCTTCTATTATCTTTTGCAACATCCATTTTTTGATTTATTGTAGTTAATTCTTTATTAAAATTAGTAATTTGAGTTTCTGTAAGTTTTGCTACAGGTTCTTTTTCTAGCGCGATTAATTGTGCTTTAATAAGCGTTACTTGTTCATTAGATTGATTTGCTTTTGCCATTAAGCGAGACAAAGATTGCGCTGATAAATTTATTTTTTGTTGTGCAGGGATTATTGTTTGTTCTTGAGCTTTTGCAAGTATTTCGCGAATTGCTGCTTCTCGAGCTTGTTCCTGTTCAGGTGTAAGTATAGGAGTTGTTGGTTTTGGTGTAGGGTCATCAGGCGGTGCAAGTTTTGCTCCTGCAATAGGTATTTTTCTAACAATGTCTACAGCTGTTTGTAAATGTGGCTCTAAATACGGTCTTAACGCTTCACCACTTAGCCAATCTGCTATTCCTGGCTCGCCTGACTCATGACTGATTCTATGAATTGGTTCTGGTTTAACGGCAACAGGTGCTGGATCTGGTTCAATTTTAAATCCTCCCTCATGCCCTTCAGCTGCGGAAAGCAAATTGTGAGCAATCAGAAAAAATCCAAGCAAAATGATATTTTTATTATTCTTCATGATTTCTCTTTATTTTTTCAGACCAATTTTATTGAAGATTGATTTTTTTGGTTCAGGCATTTTTTGGCCGGGTAATAATTCTTTTATAAGCGCAGCTGCTACATCTGGAGAATATGCCTTTGCTATGGCTATAGCGCCATTTGCAGGATTGCTTTTGTTTAAATTTACAATAATCTTAGCTCCTTGCAGTTGTGACGCGCTATAAGGGGCTGGTTCTACGACACTTGGTGCAGCAGCTTCAGCAATAGTAGCTTTTTCTGTAGCCTCTGTTGCCGCAGCAGTTGCTTGTGCAGCTTCTTGTTTTGCAATTAATGCTTTTTCTTCACCTATTTTTGCTTTTGCAGCATCTACAGTATTATCTTTATTTGCTGCGGCTAATGCTTCAGCTGCTTCTGCGGCTGCTTGGTCCGCTTGCGCTTGTTTTTCAGCGGCTGCTTGTGCTGCGATTGCTTCTTGAGCGGCTTGTTCTGTAGCTCGCTGTCTTTTAGATTTTCTTTCAACTGCAACAGGCTCTATAACTTCAGATGAATGTACAGTGGTAGGTTGTAATGTTTTTTGTTGACCTATCGTTACATCAGATGTTGATGGGTTTATTTTTGGAGGACGAAATCCTGTTGCGACTTCATATGAATGTAAAATGGTAGGTTGTTCTAATGATCTTGATTGGATTGTTGTTTTTTCAGCAAAAACAGGTTTTTCACTAAAAACAGATGGTATGTCTTTTATAGATAATACTTTGTGTCTTGCAGGACGAGATCCAGTTTCTGCTGTTTGGTCTAAAGCAATGGCATTTATTAATGCTTGGTTTGTATCTTCTATTTCAGATTTTGATGGTTTTGTAATAGGTTCTGGTTCTGAATGAAGATCAGTTACAATTTTAGGTTGTTCGGCAGACTTACTGTATACAATAATTGTTGGTGCTGGCGATGTTGGCGTTGATGATCTTTGTGGTTTGCGTTTTAATTTTTCGACTTCAATTTTAATTTTAATAGGGTTGATTTTTTTTGTAATTTTTTTTTGTAATTCTGCGAGCCATTGTTTTCTGATTTTTGAAAATCCTAAATTTCCTGTTTTTGATTTACTAGTAAGATTGTTTGATAATTTTTCGAATCTAAGATAAATTTCATTGTCAGTTAATGTATTACTATGTAAGTCGACTAAGAATGTTATAACTCTATTCATACTTTCAACCATAGATCGTAATGAACTTCTTTGGAATCTGCCTAAACCTTTGTTTTTTTTGCTTATTGTATCAATAAGAGTCTTTACTTGAGAACGAATACAATTACCAACTTGCGGGTCATCCGTGTTCAAACTATCATCGAATAATGTAGTTAATTTTGTTAGATTTTCAGCTTTGAATTTATATTTTGGATTACTCATTTTGTTTGTTAATGAAGCTAAGTCAGGAGCAGCTTGCTTTAATTTTTCTTTAAATTCTGTTATTTCTGTTTGTGCATCTTTTAATTTTTTTAATAATTCGTCACATTTTTGAGCATCTGAAGTGTCGCCGGAAGCATCAGCTCTTTCTTTTAAAGCAATTAGAGCTTCTCGTGAATTCTTGATTTTCTGAATATATGTATCAAATGTTGCAGGATCATTTTGAAATTTTTTTAAAAATGTATCAAATGACAGATCTGGCATCCCTCTTTCTTCGATAAATAGATGAGTATGAATTGCTTTGTGAGTGTCAGCTACGCGATCAGGCATAGTTGCATTACTTTCAGCAGGATGAGAACCGCTTATTGTTTGACCGCCAGTAACATCAGCAATAAGATCTTTTGCTTTTGTTGGATCAACAACGACAGAACCACTGCCATTATCGCCGTTATTATCAACTTGTACCGTGCCATTATCACCGTGACCTACTGGTATATCGCTGATTACGCGTTCTATAGGAGCTGGTATGCGATCGTGAGGATTAGTTGTTATTAGATCTGTGTGCGATTTTGCAGGTTCGTAGTGGTGAGAATGCAGAGGTTCAGTAGGCGCATCAGAATGATCAATTAATAAAAATCCGTCCTCACCTTCGCGGCCACCTAGACCTTCGCCTAGACCAAAGAGTTGATTTGGGATTGCGATAAAAATTAACAAAATAAGATAAAACATATTCATAATTATGCTCCTTTAACGTAAGCATTTAGTAAAGGTGTATTATTAGTTGTCATGCTTTTTAGTTTTGCTTTAGCAGGTGCGCTTGATTGCTCAGTAGTTCCTTTAGTTGCT
>CAZJPB010000078.1:0-2726 GCA_964547785.1 uncultured Pseudomonadota bacterium
AACTTTAGTATTTGTGTAACCATTCAAAACTTGCAACAACCACGAAACGCCAGTACTCGGATTATCAAGCGATAACACAAAACTGCCACCGGTCATTTGCGTTGCTAAATTTGTTCCGTTTCCTGCATTATCAAGCTGCAAAAGATTTGCCATCAACGCGTCAAATCCAGGGTTGTTGCCGCCAGAAAGCTGAATAGGACCTAACGTTGAATTTTGAAAATTAACGCCTGGCGGAAGCATATTTTGTTTATTTCTGATTTGGCTCCCTAAGGTTCGTGCATTATTCAAAGTAAGATCAACAATCAAAACTTCGATCGCAACTTGCGGCTGCGGACGATCCAGTTCTTCTATTAATTTTTTAAGATGCGCCCAATCTTCTTGCGTTGCTGCAACCAAAAGCCTATTGCCTCCTTGCTGAGCAGGCTGAGGAGCCGAAGCAGAAGAACCTGTTGTTGAAACTGCAGAAGGCGCATTTACCGTTGAAATTATCTCTGGAACAATAACGACCCCTTTAAAAAATTGCTGTCCTGGCATTGGATTTGTTGATCCTGAAGATTGACTCGATGTACCGCCATACAAACCCGCACCAACACTTGATGAACCTGCTTGCGAAGCAACAATTTGTGTTAACACAGGAGCAAAACTTTGCGCTTTAAGATATTGCAAAGGATAAATATGCAAGACTGATTCACCATTGTCTAATTCAACATCAACATATTTTTGAATAAATTCCGAAATGCGTTTTATCGCTTCTTTTTTTCCCATCACTACGACTGAATTACTGCGCATGATCGGCACAATGCGAGTTGTTTGAGAAAAATAATTTACCGAAGAAAGTGGTGCTTGAGGAGATGTTTGCAATGCTCCTGCTTGTCCTGTTTGTGGATCTGTAGGAGCAATTAACGTTTTAAATAATGTCGTTACTGTTCCTGCGTCAGTCTTTTTTAAAGGAATAATTTCTATAGAATCTGTAAAACCGTACGTATCTAATTGAATGACTACTTCCATCACTGATTTAATCGTGCGAGCATAATCAGTAATAACCATTCCATTAATACTAGAATCAAAAATTAAGGTTGCTGCTTTCGAAAGCGTATCTTGTAAAAGCATTTGCAACGCATTACTTGAACTACCATAACCGCTAGAAGCTCCAGTAGGCACTTGTATGTTTGCAAAATAATAAATATAACGAATTATCTGATCTTGATCAGGAATGTCTGCTGGAAGTGTATGAATATACAAAGGCAATGGCTGAGAATTTAAAGATTTATCATTTTTAATAATATAATGAAAATCATTTTGAGGGACTACTGAATAACCATTAATTTTTAAAATAGAAAGCAACTCGTCATACGCTTTTTGCGGAGAAATTTTATCAGGAAATTGTATCGTCACTTTTACGGTTAAAGCTTCTGTGCCTTGCGGAAGAACAACATTTAATTTCATAGCATTTGCTACGTAATTAACAATTTCAAATAAAGGCTGATCAACAAATTTAAACCATATTCTTTGCGAAAGTGGCACTTTTTTTTCTTTTTTTAATGGTGCAGGAGTTCCTAAATAGACTGCTTTAACGCGAGCGCCTGCCATTTCTTGCGAACCAAAAACACTCAACGAAAAATGTATCAACACACTAAAAAAAAAGATTTTTAACTTATATTTATTCATACTAAAAATCCTTTATTCCTTTTTGCTTACGTGAGATTTTAATGTTGCAACCGTAATAGCAATGATCAATGCATTGTTTTTTTGCGTGATAGAAAGTTCCTTGATATAAACACGCTGCTTCTGTTCAATTGCTTGCAAAAGTTCACACATTTGTTTTGTTGTCATGCCATTAAATTGCGCATTAATTTTTATTTCTGTATATAATTTTTGCAAAATTTCTTCAGAAACTTCAGCCTCTTTTGCTTGCAATTTGCTTAATCCAGCTTTTTGCACAATTTCATCAAAATAATTTTTTAATTTAAAATTTTTATCTTCTTCGAGCAATGAATTCACTTCATCACTCTGTTTTTGAACCACTTTTAATCGTTCAAGAATGATTTTTGCTTCTTGCTGATTTTTATACATTTTTTGCAACGAAGTACGCAATTCAGAAGTCTTGCTATGATGATAATACATAATGCCGCCCATAGCTGCAGAAATAGCCACTAGATAGATAATAAGATTTCTATAAAACTCGGATGCCTCTAACGGTAATGCTATCTGTTGTATTTTTTCTAAAAGACTCATGCTGCCTCTCTTTGTGCTTTAATAGTCAATGATTCAGAAAATTCTGTTTTTTGAAAATCTGGAACATGCATAAATAATTCAGTACTTTTTAATTCTTGTTCAAATTGCGCAAGCCCTTCAAAATTTCTCACACTTCCTTCCATCAGAATAACATCTTTATTCATAACCATTTTTTTTAATTGAAGCCCTATCTCTTCGCGCTCTATCGTAGTGCTTAAATTATATAAATATTTTAAAAATGATCTGCGAGTTTGATTAGAAAAGGAGAACCAAATTTCTTCTTCTTTGGTAACTGATTTTTTTGCATTTTTTAAACCTTCCGTAACATTATTTGATTTTATGCCCGGAAAAGCTTTGCGCAAATCTTTTAAAACACTCATTTTTGTTTTTTCTATTGCACTCGAAAGTTTATGAACTTGCAAAATAGTATGCGTCAACATAGCGCACAACACCACAACGGTTAGACAAAGTGCCACTAATGCTTCTTTTTT
>CAZJPB010000079.1:0-2723 GCA_964547785.1 uncultured Pseudomonadota bacterium
TAAACATACGATCATTAATCGTATTATCAGCCATCATGCCTGCAACAGCACTCTTTAAAATACGATCTGGATAGGTATTCATAATATGTTTAGCACTAAATTCTTTTTTACCGCCCATCCATCCAGTTACTTTTTCATAAATCTTATTTTCAAGCTTATTGCCTGTTAAAACAATCTTTTCAGCATTCACAACAACAACATAATCGCCACCAGCTGTATGCGGAGTATAAGTTGGTTTACCTTTGCCACGCAAAAGATCTGCAATTTCTGTAGCTAATCGCCCTAAAACTTTACCTTTTGCGTCAACAAAATGCCATTCATGAGTTGCATCTTCTTTGCGCAAAACGAACATTTTATTCATGTCACGAGACATATCATTACCTTTAACTTTAAAATTATTACTTATTTTCTAAAAATGAACGGAAGTCTCTTTAAAATACGTCAAAACTAAGAGTTGGTCAAATTAAACCTCTCAACTCTTAATGAATTCCTTCACTATCTTCTTCTATGTCATCAAGATCTTGCAACGCTGCCATCATAATTGACTCAATCTGTTTTATGTCTTTTGTAATACCCTCAGTCAAACAAACAGCTCCACCTTCGATAATCCAATACATATCCTCAATTCTAACGCCTATTCCTTCTTCTTTAAAATATAATCCTGGTTCAATCGTAATCACATCACCTTCTTGCAAAACCTCTTTAGGATTACCAACATCATGAACATCAAGTCCAACAAAATGACCTATTCCATGAGGAAAATATTCTAAAACATTATGCTTTTCAAAAAAAGTACGCGCAATATGATGTAAAGATTCTTCAGGAAAATCTGCATTATTTAAGTACACTCCAGGCTTAGCTGCCTGGGCAACGAGCGATTGAGCTTGAAGAACTAAATTATAAACTTCTTTTTGTCGTTTAGTAAAAGTTCCCGATATAGGATACGTACGCGTAACATCAGCTGCATAATGTTTATAAGAAGCACCAATATCAACTACCACCAATTCACCAGATTCAAGGCGATCTGTATTATCAATATAATGCAAAATAGTGCCATTTTTACCACCACCTACAATACTAGTAAACGCCTGAATTGCTTGCCCTTGCGCAAAAACATAATCAATAACTGCCTGAATATTTGACTCTTTACTATCAGGCTCAATACTTTCCATAACAGTCTCATGAGCCTCTGCTGTAATCTCTATAGCACGATAGATATATTCAAGTTCTTGCATCTCTTTTTTTCTACGAATTTGACCAACCAAAGAATCTATTCCAATTAATTTTTCTCGTAAATTTGGCAAAAATGAACAAAGTTGCTGCAAAACTATCTTGCATTCAAGCATGACATCTTCAAAGCACGTAAAAACATAACCACCAGAATCTATTACTTCTTGCAATGCTTTAAGTAGCACTTCAAGTGATTCTTTGGAAAAAAAAGGAGACGCTTCATACCCTTTAAGAGGCGCACCTAAAGAAAACACCTGATTAATTCCAAGCTCTTTGAGTACAGCTTCTTGATTATGAACAGGCAACCAGACTGATCGATCAACTTGATAGGAAGGCTTATATAAAGACGTTGCACCTTCTAATGCTTGCAGGAAAATATCTGCTGGTTCATGCAAGCCTACAAAATAATAATAAGAGCTGTCTTGATGAAACTTAACACGCTCTCGTTCAAAACCTGCACAAAATAAAACAACTCCTTTTTTGTCAGGATACATTTCAGCTATTTTTTGTAAAAGCTTTGCTCGTCGGTCTTTACGTAAACTTCTATCTTTTGCTTCTGTTTTATTTTTTATCATAGATACTCCACTAAAATGGTCGTCGCTCTGCTAAAGCTTTATACACCGTTAACTTATCTAACCCTTCTAAAACCGCACCAACAGGCATTCCACGTGCTAAACAAGACACCGTAATATCTGTATCTTTTAATTTCATAGCACAATAAGCCGCAGTTGCTTCACCTTCGGGAGTCTGATTAGTCGCTAATATTATTTCTTTTATACTGTTGTTTTTTATGATTCGATCTAAAAGAATATTGATCGTTAAATCTTCAGGCCCTACTCCATCAAGAGGGCATAAAGCACCTCCTAAAACATGATACAACCCTTTGTATCCTTCTGTTTTTTCGATCGCCATTAGTTCTTGCCATGTCTCAACAACGCACACAATCGTTTGATCACGTTTTTGATTATCACAAAAAACACATTGCTGATCGCGCGCCTTCCAGACACAACACATCACGCATTGCTCTATATCACGCTTAGCTTCGAGCAAAGCCAAACAAAATCGTTCAATCTTTTCTTGATCACTCTCTAAAAAATAAGTCGTAACTTTATATAAATTTTTAGAAGCTAAAAAAGGAACTTGTTGCAACACTTTACATAACTGAGCAAGCGCTGGAATTTTATCGATCATGCAACATCAATTTTCTTTTGTAACCATGTCTGCAATCCATGCAAAGCGGCATTGACTAAAATAAATAAACAAAGCCCTGCAGCTAAACCTGATGTAAACGCAAAAAAAACTATTGCCATAATTAATGTCGCAATATTTTGGCGAACATTCGCACCTTTTTGACCAAAAATGCCACCTGACAACATCACAATTAAAGTTAAAATCGGTAACACATAAAAAGGATCTGCTACTGAAAGATCTTTAATCCACCAGACAAAAGGCGCTCTAAACAATTCAAAAGAATTATTGAGTCCGCTTTGCAG
>CAZJPB010000080.1:0-2719 GCA_964547785.1 uncultured Pseudomonadota bacterium
TGGATTAAGTATAGGTTATTTTATGCAAAACAACCATTGTTTTTATTTTTTAATCATATAATTCGATAGGATTTTCTTCTGATTTTACGGGATTCGTGATAAAAATTTCTTTAAAAAATGCGTATGATATAGAAATTACATTTTCTTTTACAAGAACTTTTTCTTTTTGAGTTACGTTAAAACCTAAAGCAAAAAAAATATGTTGATATCGTTTTTCTGGTTCAGCAAATATTTTGTGACAAGTGCTATAAAATCCGAGCATTAATTCAAGATAAGAAGTTGCTCTTAATTGGCTTACTAGTGGCCCAATATCAAAAGAAATTATTTCGGCATTCGTAACGTTTGTATAATTATTTGTAAATGTTTGTGCCCTTATAATACATTCGGCTCTTATTCTTGGGTCATATTTTCTAGGATGTAAATTATAAAAAGTGCTTGGTTCGTGTATATACCATTCCGGATATCTTGCAGGATTATGAATAAATTTTCGATGAGTTACTTTTTTTTGAAATTCTTCTTCCACGCTAGAATACAAAGGCTTTGGCTCTTGCATATTGGCGTAAAAAAGTTCATGAAAATATTTTGTATGAAATGCCGTATCGATCCGATAATCTGAACGCGCTTCAAAAAGATCAACAAAAGCATCTTGAGATGTTATATCAAGTGGCGGCAATACAGGAAACCTTGCGGGCCTAGTCTGGCGATGCGCGCAAGTATGCATAAAATCATAGTTCATAAGCATGAAAAAAAATAATATAATACGCATAAAAAATGTTCTCCTTTTTTTTATTTATATTTTGATAGTGGGGTACCATTATATTTATAAAAACGACCATCTACTGGTATGGTAAATCCTAAAGCGTCTGTTGTTTTTTGGGAATGATAGATATCTCCCATAAAAAGATGCCCAACGTTTTGAAAATATTTATTGCACAATGAGGATAAAAGTTCACGTGCAGTTTCTAGTTCTGGTGATCCTGGTTTAATAAAAAGACCCGTAATAATGGCACTATCAAGTTCAGATGTTTGTGGTGTTATTCTTTTTCCAAAAATAACGCTACCATCTCTAAGCTGTTCCCAGTAAAAACGTATTGTTCTTTTGTCTGTTAAAATATCGCCGGCTTTTGCTGTATCTATCATATAGACAGGATTGCAAAAGGTAACATAAGCAGTTTCTTCTGATATGCCTTCTAGGCCAGAGTCTTTGCCTGTTAAAATATCGATAAAATTTTGAAGCGTAACAATAGCAACTCTTTTTAAAGCATCAGCATGCTCTTCCACCGCTTGTTGGTCACTTATTGTTGTGCCACATTCATTCTCTAGAAATTCATTAAGAGCGCATGGAAGCATTGTGTTGTAAAAAATTTTCCTTTGACCGCTCGTAAGTAATTGATTGCCAAACGATTGTAATATCGTTGTAAATTTTTTCATATCTACTTCTTGATTTCTTAAAAGATCAACCATTGCTTGATTTTTCTTTGTTGTAGAAGTTTCGTATAAAAAAGTGTTTAAAAGTTCTGCATTCGTAGCGTAATGAGGTTTGATTTGTTTTTTAGTTGGGCTTAAAGTTGCTTCTGCTGCTTCTTCAGGTGCTTTTGTAGCAGCGTATAATGAGGTGTAGCAATGTATAAAAAGTAAACTTAAACATATAGTTTTCATCAAAAAATCCTTGTGTATAAAAGATTAATCTAAACATTATTGCTTATAGTATACTTACAATAATCTATTAAAAGTAAGCTTATTTTTTGTTGTTTTCTTATCTGAAATAAAAAATATAAGCTTGCGTCTTATGTTGTATCGGTAAAAAATAAGGCATTATTTTGAAAGGTCAACGTTTTTGCGATTGAAATAATATATAAAATCTTTATAATAGTAATTTATTATTCTTTTTTGATTGTTTAAGTGGGGCATGCATATGCAATTAAAATATCTTTATTTTTTGATTATTGGTTTATTGTGTGCTGCGACTGCATATTATTTTTTGAGCAAAAATGCTGTGAGCAAAGATATTGCACAAGTTGAACAGATAAAACGTAAAAAAAATCGTTTCCGTCCTTTTACCAATAAAAAACTCCCTTTAAATGCTACAGATTTTGAAAGATCTTAGGTTTTAAGTTTTTTAGAGTTTTGCTACAATAAAAACATTAATTTTTAAAGAAAGGTATTGGGATCATGACTTTTAGGTATAGTATTGTTTTTTTTGTCGTAAGCGCTTGTTCGTTTGTGTCATATAATTATAGCAAGTTTTCTGTGACTAAAATTGGCGATAGCAAAGCATATACTGATCAAGAAGTTGTAGAAAAAATATATCCTTTTTCAAAGACTGGTTCTTTAACTGTCCATACAACCAATGGAAATATTACGATTATTTCGCATGATAAAAAAGAAATTAAAGTATTGGAAATTAAACAAGGTAAAAAACAAGATTTTGATAAAGTGCGTTCAGAACTTATTTTTTCAAAAGATCATGGTTCAGTAATGGAAGTGTATCAAGAAGCTGTTTCTTGCGATGCTGCTATTTCGTATGAAATTTTTGTACCACATTCTATTGTGCTTTTTGTACAATCAAAAAATGGTTTTATTAAAATTTCGAATTTAACAGGAACAGTTATTACTAAAACAACAAATGGAGAAATTCGCTGTTCTGATATGCAAGGATTATTATCTGCTCATTCTAAAAATGGCTCAATTGTGCTTACTGATGTGAATAATTGCACAG
>CAZJPB010000081.1:0-2525 GCA_964547785.1 uncultured Pseudomonadota bacterium
TGATGCTTAACAATACGCCGCTTATAGTTCCTGATAGCAGTCTGGTGCCGACGACGGCATTAAGTCCTGCACAATTGGTATCGGTGCAAACAAATGGAGTTGCGGCGGTGAAAGGTGATTGGGAGACGCAAGGTCAATTAGAAAATCAAAATTATAAAAATTTTGTTTCGGCATTTACAACAAGTATTAGTAATGGAAAGAGTTTGAGCGTTGCGTATGATGCAGCATTAAATGTTTTTCCGAATAATCTTGAAAGATATATTATAAGTTCTTTAAAGAGATATGCTTTATCGGGTAATTTTAACTTTTTAAATTATAAATATAAATTAACTGATTTTTTAACAGATGAATTAGACGCTAATTTTGAAACTATTGCTAATTTAACTGCATATTTCGATCGAAATTTTCGGTTTACAATAAGTAATTACCCTCTTCCTTATGCCTGCGCACTCTATGTTGCTGGTTATGTGAATGGAATAGCAAAATCTGGAGCTATAGGGTTATGAAAAAAATGGAGTTTATAATGATCAAAAAATATAGAAAACAAATAATATTGTTGATGCTTTTTGGTTCTGGTTGTTGCCTGCAGGCAGCGATTACAAATCCGCAGGGGCAGCTGCAGCAAACATTTGGTCAAAAAGGGATTTCTAAAATCAGTCCGCTTATAGGCTCTGCAGTTGGTTGTGAAGAAAATACATTGGTATCGTTAAAAGCAGTTAACGCAACGACTCTTTTTGGTGGCGGCTATTTAGAATCGAGTGGAGTTCAATATTGTTTTGTTGCAAAATTCACGAGTGCTGGTGCATTAAGTGATTCAAATTATCTGCCTTATAGTATTGGTGGCTACGGAGATACCAATATTGTATCTGTAGAAATTGCTTCTGATGGCAATCTTATAGGCTGTGGTAATACTGTTACGAGTCCTGGTAAAAGATTTATGATAACAAGATTTTTGGCTAATAATGCTGGGATGCCATTAGATATAAGTTTTGGAATGAATGGCATAACAATTATTGGTAATAGTATTTCTGGTGGAAACTTTGATAGTTGTACATGTTCTGTGCTGCAGCCTGATGGAAAAATAATAATGGGCGGGAGCACAAGCAGTAATGGTGGAACGAATAATAAATTTGCATTGGCGCGGGTTTTAAGTAATGGCTATCAGGATACAAGTTTTGGAACAAATGGCGTAGCATATGTAACGCCGTATATTATTTCTTTAGGGAGTAATGATGAGGCAAATGCAGTAGGCTTACAATCTGATGGTAAAATAATTTTGGCAGGGACCAGCACAGCAGGAGATGGGAAAAAATATTTTTCTGCAGTTCGGTTTTTAAGCAATGGAACGTTAGATACGACATTTGGAACGAGTGGTAAAGTTACGATACCTTTGATTATTTCAGGCGGATTGTTAAATAGTTGCACCTGTATGGTTATTCAAAGTGATGATTCAATTGTGTTAGGCGGATGGGCTGCAAATAGTAATAATACTGCAACTTTTTTTGCGTTAGCACGACTTACACCTCAAGGAGCGGTGGATACAACATTTGGTCCTTATGGCACGGGAACAGTCTATGCAACAGCAACTATTAATGGTGGTACTGAAGATTTAGCAAAATCATTAGTAGAAGATAATTACGGGAATTTGATTTTAGGGGGCACGAGCAACAATCGATTTGCGTATATGTGTTGTACATCGAATGGTATATTGAATACAAAGTTTGGCGTTAATGGCTTTAAAGGATTGTCATTATTAAGTGGCGTAGGGCAAGATAATTTTTTAACAGAAGCTATCATTTTAGGAGGTCAAAATAGTTATATTATAAGCGGTGGAACTATTGATGATGGTGATAATGTTTCTATCGGTTTAACAATGCTTAACAACACGCCGCTTACGCTTCCTGATAGCAGTCCGGTGCCGACGACAATATTGAGCACTACGCAATTAACAAAAGTGAAAACAAATGCTACTAAAGCACTTACTAATGCTGATATTAATAAAACATATGGAGATGTTTCTGCTGAATTAGAAAATGAAAAATATAAAAATTTCGTTTCTATTTTTACAGCAAGTATTGGTAATGGAAAGAGTTTGAGTGCTGCGTATGATGATGCTAGTGCGATATTTGAGTCGAAAAGTAATGATGCTTACATAATAAAGAATTTAAAAAATAATGCTTTATCGGGAGACATTATTTCGGTAAGTAATCAAGTTGTAGTTAGATTTAATCCATTTTTAATTTTTATAGCTATCGTAGAAAAAAGTCTAAATAATTTTTCACAAAGAATGAATCCACTTCCTTATGCCTGCGCTTTATATGTTGCGGCTTATGTTAGTTTGGTGGCAGAAATTGGAGCATTAGGACTGTAAAAGATGATATTTTTTTTGTGCTACAAAGGTCATATACAACATAGAAAAAATTCTTACCGCATGAGTACAAATTATAAAAATCAGTAACGAAACATAAGCCTTTATGAATAAAAAAATGAGCAATAAAAAGCTCATGGCATATAAAACGTAAGCT
>CAZJPB010000082.1:0-2257 GCA_964547785.1 uncultured Pseudomonadota bacterium
AGCACTGCTTTGACGTAGCAGGGGTCAGCGGTTCAATCCCGCTCGTGCCTACCATACAGGTATAGTCTTTAAAAATGTTAAACTAAATTTAAGTAAATTTGAGTAAAATTATGAATTCACAAGAACAATTAAAAAAACACGACAAAGATACTGGATCATCACAGATTCAGATTGCAAATTTGACAGCAGATATTGCTCGTCTTACGCTTCATGTAAGTAGTAATAAAAAAGATGCAAGTTCTCGTCGTGGTCTTTTAAAAAAAGTTGCGATAAGAAAAAAATTCTTAAAATATTTAAAAAATACTGATGTACAAGAATATAAGAAAGTATTAAGCGTTCTTGGATTAAAAAAATAAGATATCGACGACTTACTTTCCAAAAAATAACCAGAGCGAGAGAAATTTCCCATGTCGAGAGACTTTACGTTGCCAAAATATGGCTATCAAGTAAAAATAAATAATGTAGCAAAACAGGCTGATGGTTCTGCGTGGCTACAGCAAGGTGGAACTGTTTTATTGGCAACCGCGGTGTCTGCGCCTTCAAAAGATTTTCCAGGATTTTTTCCATTATCTGTTGATTATCGTGAACAATTTTCTGCTGCTGGAAAAATTCCAGGTGGATATTTTAAACGAGAAGGACGCATGAGTGATAAAGAGATTTTGACATCTCGTATCATTGATAGAGCTATTCGACCTTTATTCCCTAAAGATTATTTCAATCAAGTTCAATTAATTATCACAGTCTATTCTGTTGATAAAGAACATACCCCTGGCACTATAGCAGCTCTTGCGACATCTTTAGCTTTAAGCGTTTCAAAGATACCATTTTTAGGGCCTTTGGGGATTGCAGAAGTTGGTCGTTTGAATGGAAAGTGGGTTATTGATCCTACGTATGAACAATCATTAGAATCAGATGTTCGTTTTACGGTTGCAGGAACCAAAGAAGGTATTTGCATGGTTGAAGGATCAACCAATGAAATTTCTGAAACAGATTGCGTAGAAGCATTATTTTTAGCGCACAATACTATTAAAGAACTTGTTGCGTGGCAAGAAGAAATCTTAGCTGCTCTGCCAGTTGTTACAAAAGAAACATCAAAATTGCCTGTAGAATGGAATGTTTGGGAAAAAAGAGCTTATAGTTTTCTGACAGAAGATCGATTAAAAGGTATTTTTGGTAGTGCTAAAGGTGAGCGTGCAGAATTTATTACGACTTTAAAAGATGCTTTCTTTTTAGAGCATGATGCTGAAATATCAGAAAATGATGTGATCAAAAAAGTAGTCGATTATATTTTTGAAGAAGAGTTTCAAGTCAGAATGACTGAACTTATTTGCGAAGGTGGCAAACGAATTGATGGTCGTTCTTATGATCAAGTTCGTGCGATTTCAACAGAAGTTGGTATTTTGCCTTTTACGCATGGATCGGCACTTTTCACCCGTGGAAACACGCAAAGTTTAGCGACTTTAACGTTGGGCAGCGGTCAAGATGAACAACGAATAGAAGATATTATGGGCGGAGAAGTTGATGGATCGTTTATGCTTCATTATAACTTTCCTCCATTTTCTGTTGGCGAAGTTCGTCCTTTGCGCGCGCCTAGTCGTCGCGAAATAGGTCATGGTCATTTGGCTGCATCATCATTTCGCTACATTCTTCCTGATAAAGAATCGTTCCCGTACACCATTCGTATTGTCTCAGATATTTTAGAATCAGATGGTTCAAGTTCTATGGCTACGGTTTGTAGCTCAACAATGGCATTTTTAAGTGGTGGTGTTCCAATCAAAGATATGGTTGGTGGCGTTGCAATGGGATTATTAAAAAGTGAAAAAAGTGATTTTACTGTTTTGACGGATATTAGCGGCTTTGAAGACGCTTTTGGTCTTATGGATTTTAAAGTTGCAGGAACAGAAAAAGGTATTACCGCTGTTCAAATGGATATTAAGTATAAAGGCGGTTTAAAACGCGAAGTGTTCGAAAATGCTCTTGAAAAAGCCCGTCTTGGAAGATTGCATATTATTAATCAAATGAAAGTTGTTATGTCAAAACCAAATCAAAATCTGTCAGAATTAGTTCCACAAGTTGTTTCTTTTAAAATTGATACCGATAAAATCGGTGCAGTTATTGGAAGTGGTGGTAAAGTTATTCGTCAAATCATAGAAGCTACTGGAACTACTATTGATATCGAAGGTGACGGAATTGTAAAAATATTCGGTCAACCTGGACCAGGAACTGATCTTGCAGTTATGTGGGTAAAAACACTTGC
>CAZJPB010000083.1:0-2244 GCA_964547785.1 uncultured Pseudomonadota bacterium
CAAGGATTGGTGACACAAAAAATACAAAAAATTGTTTTTGATGCCAAAAATAAAAAAGTATTTTTAGAACAAGAAGTTTCTAATAGTTCTGATTTAGAAGAAGCAGTATTTCAAAAAATTGCTTTACCTTATATTTCTACCGTAATTGATATTCCAGAAACATTAGAAATAAGACAATTTTTTGTGCAAGGTATTGATGAATTTGCAAGTGGAGCAAGCCAAAGAACAACGGAAAATGTTTGGTTTTTTGTTATGCCTGGAGGAATGGCTCAGGAAGTAGTTATTAATATGTCAGCAACACAAGATGGCGTTGTAGGTAGTGATGATAAAGAAATAAGTTTAGTTCTTAACCCTTTTACTGCGCAGTTTAAAACGTATGATGTATTTCAAAGTCCCGCCTAATCATAAAAAAAGGGGGTTTGTTTTTATAGAGGTAGTTATAGCAATACTTTTAGTAGGGTTTGTTTTAACATCTTTATTAGCTTTGCAAGCGCAAGTTTTCAAAAGAGTTATTATTAATGCTTTTCGTGTTGATCGATTCTATCCTTTAAAAAATATGTTGATCACTGATGTTATGCGCAAAGAAGAATCGTTACAAAAACAAGAAGAAACGCTTGGTTTAAAAATGGTCTATGCGCGGCAAGAAATTAAACCAATTTCAACACTCTATCGTTTTAAAGGTTTGTATCAAAAACAAGTTACCGGAACCTGGTTTGAGCAAGAAAGAGAAAAAACGCAACAATGTATTTCATATGGATTTGAAATAAAAAAAGAGAAAAATACATGATGCATAATAAAGGATTTGCTCTTCTAGAGATTATAGTTGCGCTTTTGCTTGGATCTTTAATTTCTGGAATTCTTTTTCAAAGTCTATCGCAAAGCAATCAAATTTTTTCAAAAGTTACGGCTACAAGTTCTATTGAACGCAGAATGGCATTATTTCAGCAGCAAGTAGAAACAGATTTTTCTGGTATTTGTGCTCCTCCTGAACCAACAGTCAAAAAAGAAGATGCGCAAAAAGATGGCCAAAAAGAAGAAAAAAAAGAAACAGTAGATAAAAAAGATGAACAAAAAGAAGATGAAAAAGTATTAAAAGCTTTTACGCTTGAGTCAGACGGTAAAGGTGGTATCGAAATACTTTCGTTTGTTACTGCAAATCCTTTGCCAACGTATAGGCAAGGTTTTCCGCGTGTTGTGCGTGTTGCGTATCGTGTCATTCCAGATACAGAAAACGAAGGCAAGTTTTTATTGGTTCGTCAGCAATCAGAAGAATTGTCATTAGAAAGTTTTCAGCAAGCAAGTAAGGGCGCAACAAAAAAAGAGGGGCAAAAACCTATCAGAAGTTTCGAGATGATAAGAAATATTCATGCAATAACATGCACGCCTTTTGTTGAATTAATAAAATTACCAGAAGCTAAAAATAAGAAAAAAGAAGATCAGGATAAAGAAGAAGAAAAGCAAAAAGCAGAAGCGAAAAAAGAAGGTTCAGAAGAAAAAAAAGTGCGTACTTTTATGACAACTCAAGAATGGTTTGCACTTTCTCAGGATGAACGAAAAAAATATAAAACACCTTTGTACCCTCTTTTTTTAAAGATAGAAATAACGCCCGCAGATGATCTTAAAAAAACGCGAACATTTGAATTTTGGTTTGCTGCAGCAGGTGGATTTGGATTATTTGAACGTGAAGGCGCATCGGAATTACCTTCGAAAGATGAATTGCAACAGCGCGCGACTGCAGACAAAGAGACAAGACGTATTCATTTGCATGATGGCATTTATCAGCCATAGAAAGGTTTTTATTTATGCAGACAAAAAAACCAGGATATATTCTTGTTTTAACATTGATGATTCTTTCTATTAGCACGATTGTAGTAACGCAAATTTTTTATCAAGGACGTCTTTTTAATGCATTTGTTCCACTCATTATAGAAAAAGAAAAAGCACGGCAAATTGCATTAGCAGGGATTCCTATAGCAATTGCGCAATTATCTTTACAAGATGCTTATTTTACGAAAGAACAAGATAAAGAGCAAAAAGAGAGTGCGCGCACGGATCAAAAAGGAACTGATCAAAAAAAGCCACCAAAGCCAACTTCTAAAGATATTACAGTTCATGCAAAAGGAATGTTAAAAACATTACTCACGATTCAAGGACGTTGGCAAAAATTTTCTTTGACTTATGAAGCTGATGGAATCGATGCTCAGCTTGCGTTATGCATCACTTGCGAAGATGGCAAATTGAATC
>CAZJPB010000084.1:0-2225 GCA_964547785.1 uncultured Pseudomonadota bacterium
AAAGGGTAACTTCTTGCATTTTTTTTGTAAATAAGTATTGTTAGTTTAGCTAATTTTTTATTATTTTGTGTAGATTAAAAGGTCTTTTTGTGAATAAAACTTTTTCAACGATACTAACAGCATCACTTGCAATATTTTCTATGTTTTTTGGCGCGGGAAATCTTATTTATCCTCTCGGCGTTGGGATTACTTCGGGCACTCATTTTTGGTCTGGAGTCTTAGGATTTTTAACAACTTCAATTTTTTTGCCACTTTTAGGCTTGGTTAGTATTGTTTTATTCGATGGCAATTACGAAACTTTTTTCGAAAGACTTGGAAAATCATTTGGATTTTTGATGATTCTGTTTTCTATGTTTGTGATTGGACCACTGATTGCAATGCCACGAATCGTAACCCTTACCTATGAATTTTTAACACCTTTTATGCCTGCACTTTCGCTTTCTAGCTTTAGTATGCTCTTTTGTTTTTTAACGTTTATCGCGATCTACAAAGAGAATCGGTTTATGAATATCTTGGCTTATGTGATTAGCCCGGCATTATTAATCTCTTTAGCTATTATCATCATTAAAGGATATATGACTGCAACGACTTCATTTGTTCCTGCAACGATTGAACCTCTTAAAACTTTTACCCTGCAAGCAATTGTTGGTTACGGAACACTAGATTTATTGGCGGCATTATTTTTTGGATCGATTGTTCTTATGTTCTTAAAAAAATCATTCGATAGTCATAATAATTATAATCTTAACAAGCTTGCTTTAATTACGATTCAATCTGGTGTCATTGCGTGCGCATTCATTGCACTCATTTATATCGGCATTGCTTTTTTAGGAGCTTTTTACGGACCTGGTTTAAGTGGCAACCCTGCACAACTTTTTATGAATGTCTGCTCAACGGTCATGGGAACGCACGGAAGCTTTTTAATAGCGATTGCAACGTCCTGCGCGTGTTATTCAACGATTATGGCTTTAGCCATTGTTTTAGCAGAATTTGTGCAAAATAAAGTTACTGATAATCGTATTTCTTATATAACTTCGTTAATCTGCGTTCTTGTTTTAACATTCATTATTTCGTGCTACGGCCTTGATACCATCATGAATTCATCTGCAGCTTTTATTAACACCTTGTATCCGGCAGTTATTGCGACAGTATTTTGTAATCTTGCGTATAAATTATTCGGATTTCCTTATATCAAAATGCCTGTTTTTTTAACATTATGCGTGTCGATTTACTTTAATTTTTTTGCATAAACATGCATGGATATAGTTTTTGTTCTGTATGATGGCATAGATCATTCTATTTTCGAAAGCCAAGTTTTTAATCCTTTGCTTAAGTTAGCGCGAACAAAATCTTATAAAAAAATCAATATCGTAAGCTTTGAACGAAACATTTCTGAAAAACTTAAACAAAAAATTGCAATGTATGAAACAGCATATCCTGCTGTTTCTTTTTTTGTAATACAACGTACTTTTTTTATAGGCTCATTTTTTTTAAACTACGAAATTTATAAACTTAAAAAGCTACTGAAACTTTTTAAAAAATCATATGTTTTATATGCTCGAGGGCCACTAGCAGGGTTTATTGCAAAACGAGCAATAACATCTTTTTGCGCTTCCATCACGATACAAGCGCGCGGACTTTTAGCAGAAGAATACGCATACATACACAAAAATGCATCCTACTGGAAAAAGCCATTCATTTTTTTACGCCTCTGGCAATTAAAAAGCATAGAATTCCATGCATACAAAGAACTTTTGACCCTTCCTTTTTATATCGAATCTGTAAGCACCTCATTGACTGATTATTTGTACAGCACGTATAACATCAATAAAAATATATGCACTGAGCCACAATATGATGCACCAGAACCAATTACCGAAACCTTTAAAAAAAAATGGCGCGCAACCAAAAAAGATGAACTTGCAATTCCAGATTCTGCAGTAGTTTATGTTTATAATGGCTCACTAAAACCTTGGCAATGCATAAACGAAACAATGATCATGTTTAAAACAATCTGGCAACAAAACAAACGTGCTATATTTGTCGGATTAACGACTGAGCCAGCAACGTTAAAAGCTATGCTTATCGCCATGAACCTGCCAGAAGAAGCTTATCACGTTTTATCTGTACCTGCGCACGATATTTTAAAGTATCTTTGTATCGCTGATTGCGGATTTTTATTACGAGAAAAACATATACTTAATTGGGTCTCTCGGCCTACAAAA
>CAZJPB010000085.1:0-2194 GCA_964547785.1 uncultured Pseudomonadota bacterium
AGAAAGTTATATTGGCTACGATTGCACTTACAAAACTCAACAGGAAACAGAAATAGCCATCCTGCCTATCGGCTATTTTGATGGCTATGATCGCAAACTTTCTAACCAAAGTATGGTAAAAATCAATAATCAATTCTTTCCCGTGCGTGGCAAAATCGCTATGAATCTCTGCATGATCGATGTTACTTCTATGCCTTCTATTGCTGTTGGACAAGAAGTCACCCTACTCGGCTCAGAGCATTTTATAACTGCCGATATGCTTGCTGAACAAACAGGAACCATTAATTACGAAGTTGTTGCTCGCATTAATCCCTTGCTGCAGCGCATTATCGTTGCGTAAATTTTTTTAAGAAAATATAGCGCGTTTAAGAACCCATAAAGATCCCGCAAAAACAGCTGTTGACGCGGCTAAAGAAATCCATTGTTTTTTAGAATTTAACACTGTAGCGACTTGATCTGCTTGAACAGCTACGTAACGATCACCTTGCATCATGCCTTGTCCTGTAGAAACTCCAGCCTGAGCGACATAAGTTGCTGGTTGTTGTTGATACAACTGACCACCTTGTCTGACTTGAAACCATTGACCATTAATGTTGGTAGAACATTGTTGCTGATTATGCATAGCATGCGAAATATCTCTTTTTTTAAAAATATTTCTTAACGAATTGCAAGCTACATATCCTGAAATTACAGAAACCGTAGTTAATCCAACAAAAGAAAGACTCGGAAAACTAGAAACTAATCCTTTTGCTCCATCCAAAATAGCTGAACTTTTAATTTGATTTACACCAAAAATAATCATTGTTAAAATTATATATTTTTTCATAAATTTAAATCCTATTTTTTTATACTATTATTACTAACTTATTTACTATTTTATAAAAAAATCACACAAAAAACAAAAGGGCTGCACTTAAGCTTTTTAATAGCGAAAAATATAATTTCATGTACACTAAAAAGTCTTTTTAATTTCAGATGATAAGGAAGCTTAAAAATGTACGTAATCGAAGGAAACATAGGCGTTGGAAAATCAACACTACTTAACCTTATCAAAAAACATCTTACTCACATTACCGTCAATTTTGAATCGGTAGAAAGTTGGGATAAGCACGAATCAGAAGCTTCTTTACTCCATCATTTTTATCAAGACACTTCTCGCTGGTCCTATACGATGGAAACATTTACCCTCTTTACGCGCGTGCAAGAACATCTTGCAATACAGGCTCAAGAAACATTTTCTATTGCCATGATGGAAAGATCGATCTATTCAGGATATTACTGCTTTGCTCACAATGGATACTTACAAGGTTTTTTGAATGATACTGAATGGGATTTATACACAAAATGGTTTGAATTTCTTGCAGCATCACATTGCAAAACACCTGATGGATTTATCTATTTGCAAACAGAGCCTACCATTTGCCATCAGCGCGCACAAAAACGAAATCGCGCAAGCGAAAAAGATGTTCCGCTCGTATATTTTAATCAAATTCACGAACAACACGAATCATTTTTAATTAAGAAAAAACGCATCTTAAAATCGTTACAAGAAGTTCCTGTTCTTGTTTTAGATGCAACCTATAATTTTGAATCTGACGAACAGATTATGCACGAATATTTAGAAAAAATTAATGATTTTGTTTTACTAACGCATACAAAAAAAGCAAAAATTAATCCTTTAAAAAAAGAAAATGTACACATTTAAAGTGATTAAGAAAATAGTTTTAAGGCACAAAAACAAGAACATCCAACAAAATAGACGCTGAATGCTAATGCTAAATAATGGTCTTCAGTATCTAAAGATTGATTTTCTGTTTCTTTATCAAGTGACTGAGTGAGCTGATTTCTTCGATCGTTAAAGTGCCCTCTATACAATTTACCTTGTAAAAAATGCCAACGCTTATTATTAAAATCAAAATCATGCGTTTCTTTATAGTTTGGATCTTTTTCTTTTAACTTATTTAATTGTTGCTGCTTAAATATTAATGCTTCATTTCTTCGTCCAATATCCTGCACAAGACGATAAGAATTCAAAGAATCAAAAGCTGCTGCGCCGATCAAAACCGCTGCTGTAACTTTTGGATACGTAAATAATACTGATTTCAATCCAGCAAGAATTTCTGAACTCTTAATTTGATTCACGCACAGAATCATGCTTATCAATACAATAAATTTCTTCATATCCAAACTCAAT
>CAZJPB010000086.1:0-2123 GCA_964547785.1 uncultured Pseudomonadota bacterium
TTCAGTTTAGAAATAAAGCTTCTTCTTCATACTCGTCATCCTCAGGAACGAAGTGACGCAAGGATCCAGACTTCGAAGCATAAACAGTTTTATAGTATTTTGTTATGATATACAATTGTAAAGACAGGTCTGATTTTTTAATATTATTTTATATGTTGTTGCTTTGTTTTAATGCAAAAAGCTTTATTCTTCGAAGTCTGGATCCTCACGGCGCTTAGATCGCGCCTCAGGAAGACGAACGTTCGAAAATTTTTTTAAAAATTATTAACTTTTTTATTTCTAAATTAACAGCTTTACAAGAAGCATCTAGAAAAAGACTTTTAATCGCAGGACCTGTAGATTAAGATTCAAAGGTATCTTGCACAACATAAAAATACATTTTCTCTTTTTGCTCTTGGCCCTCTTTGTCTTCCTGATCTGCTTGCTCATCAAAAAGCTTTTCTAAAATACGATGCGTAAAAGAAGAAACCGTGATGTGCTCAACGCCACCTTCTGGTTTAATTTTAACCACGGCAAAAGCATAGACTTGATTGATAAATGAATTAATAAATGTTGAACCTGCTAATATAATTTTGCCATCTGGCTGAATGTCCATACCAAATGCTTTTGAATCCAAGCTATTCAACGTTATGAATTGCAATCCTGGCTGCTCACCATTCTTATTAAAACCTGTTCGATCAATATGACCAGAAGGTAATAATCGAGCTACAAACATAGAAAATTTTTGACTAGGAAAAGTATTAAATCCTGAAACTAAAATCTTTTGGTCTACTTGGACTTTAATTTGATTAGCTACCGTAAAAAGACTATTTTTTACTGCAATAACAACTTTGCCTGCAAAATTCACCACTCCGTGCGGCGTAAGCTTTAAGCCCCCCGGACCGAATGTAGTATCTAATTGACCATTTGCAAGATAGCGAACAACACAAAAATAATAATTACCAAACGAATCATTCGTTGTTCCGGTAATTAAAATTTTACCATCTGCTTGCGATGTTATATCAATGCCCCGATCATCAAACCCATAAATTTTAGTAATGACCTTTCCTGTAAGCGTAACAATATGACCAGCTGCTGGCACAAATGTTCCTCCTGTTCCAAACGAAAGATCTAGTTTGCCATTTGGATCTAAACGAACCATGATAATACTATTAGTTCCTTGCGCAGGAGCACCTGTACCTACCACAATCAGCTTTCCATCAGCTTGTCTCATGATGCCATATGCACAATCATATCCTATAACTACTGGGCCTGAAGGAGGATTTGTTATTTGACCTAAAACGCTGCACGTAAAAATTCCTGGAACTGGCCCTGAAGCATTAAAGGTAACATCGAGCGAACCATCGTAATAGTCAGGATCAAGATTTCCTACATTTAATCGCATGATAAATAACTGACCAGACGCGCCTCCTGCAATCACAATTTTTTTATCAGGAAGCAAAAGTAATGCAAAACCTTCGTCAGCAACACCTAGAATATTATAAATAGCAACGCCTGGAAGATCACCGTTAGGATTAAATGTTTGATCTAATGAGCCATTCCAATTATAACGAGCTACAAAAACACGATTGGTATTATCATATTGATCTTCTCCAAATTGATAACAATAGCCTGTAACGATTATTTTTTGATCTGCTGGCGCAACAGCCCCTTGAATAGCAACTTTTAACGGAAAACTATTACTCAAAACATCGGTAATCACTTGCCCTGCCGTTCCTAATCCTTTTCCAATTCCATTAACGCCTAATGCATTCGGATTAAACGTTGTATCGATGCGATCAGTAATATAATGATAGCGAGCAAGACAGGTCATCGCATACGATGTTTGTAACGTCTGCGCAGTCGTGCTTCCTGGAGTATTGCCAGAATTATACTGATAACCAAAACCTGCAAGAACATAGGTTTGTGTAAACGGATTTATTGCAATAGCTCGTCCATATCCTGATAATGGACCACTGCTTGCTGCATTAATTGTACGTACAGTATTTAGAAAAATCATTAAAAATAGTAATAATAATTTTTTATTTTTTTTCATAAACTGATTCCTTTTTTATAAACAAAATATTCCAAAAGAAGATATGATTAAACGGGCAGAGAGTCAAATACATTTATTTTTTATTTCT
>CAZJPB010000087.1:0-2078 GCA_964547785.1 uncultured Pseudomonadota bacterium
ATATTTTGAATAAGCCTCGTAAAGAAATTCCTGGATACGTTAAAGGTCTTTCTTTAGACCGCACTCAAGCATTGTTAACAGAATTAGAACAACCGGAATATCTAGCGCATCAAAATGGTCCATTATTAATTACTAAGCTTAACGCTCAACGAAAAAGTTCATTCCAACCAGCAGCTACACAAGCAGTGATGATATCTGAAGGTCAAAAAGATATAGCTTAAAACCTTCAGCTTAGAAAAAAACTAAAAGCGATTATTAAAGCTTCGGTAGGATCGTTTGTTATTGGCATATATTTTCTAAAGTAATTTTTTATAGCAAACCAAAAATGTTCTATGGGATTTAAATCTGGAGAATAAGATGGCAAATATAAAACTTTGCAGCCTGCAGATTCGATCATTTTAACAATTTTGCCACCTTTATGAAAACTAGCATTATCCATAACAACGATTTGTCCTGGTTTTAAAGTTGGAATCAACGTTTTTGCAATATAACATTCAAAAACGCTTCTATTGCAAAAACCTTCAAAAATTAAAGGGGCTTGAATTTTGTTTTGATTTAAAGCGCTAATCATCGAAAATCTTGTTGTCCTTTCTGCGTTTTTAAAAGCATAAAATCTCTCGCCTTTGGGCGCCCATCCATATTCATTGGTTTCATTATCATCAATGCCAGCTTCGTCAATATATACAAAATCTTTAGGGTCTATATTTTTGATTGCTTCCAAATATTCTGCACGCGCTTTTGCATCTTGTTCATTGTATAAAAGTGACTTTTTTTTTGAGTAAACCCAATTTTTTTCAGATATTTTAATATTGTTTTTGCAGATATGTTGCCCCATTTTTTTGCCATTTCTCCAGCTGAACAATCTTGATTCTCTAAAACAAATTCTTTAAATTTTTCTAAGTCTATTATTTTTGCGCCATGCCCTTTTCTGTAATCTTTTTTAGGCGCAACAGAACCTGTCTTTTTTTTCAATCTCATCCATGAATATATGCTTGATACTGATATCTTTAAAACCTTTGCTATTTCTTCAATAGCGCCACCAGATAAAACATTGTTGATAACTTTTTCTCTAAACGTTACGTCGTATGCTTTTGTTATTGCCATCTAAGATCCTTTCTTTTTTTCTCTTAGATTAGCCTTATTTTAAAAAAAATTAAGCTCATGCCAACATTTTTAAGCTGAAGGTTTTAAGCTATATTAGTAAATATGGTTATGCTTATTACTTTAGAAAGGTATAGATATGAAAAGTATAAAAATAACAGGATTTTTTGTTTTAAGTGCGGTCTGTTTTGTTGCGCAAGGCGCTGATTTGCAAAGAGATTTAGAACAAGAAGCTTTAATTGAATCCTTGAGAGAATTAATTGTAGAAGCTGAGCTTGAATTATTGCCTAACAATGTGCAGAAAGCTTTGGATACGTCTCCTATTTTACATAAAAATTATTTTGCTATGAGCCCTCAAGAATTAGATGAAATGAATCGTATTCTTCCGGTTAATTCTATTGATCTTATAATTGTTAAAAAACGCATCGAAAATCCTTTTAAGTCTAAAGAAGACATAAAAAAAGAACTCATGACAGAGTTGCCAGAATTTATCAAAAAGACAAATTTTGAATTGCATGAGTATTTGACAGATTTTGGTATAAATCTTCCATATAAAGATTGGCTAAAATCTTATTTAGCACGAAGGCTAAAGCCATAAACATATAGTAATATAAAAATATTAAACATATAGTAATATAAAAATATTATTTTTTTACTTTTTTGCTAAAAGGGCAATAGTATTGTTATGAATAATGCTAATCCCTACTGATTGGTATTCAAGAAGTTTTGTAGGCCGAGAGACCCAATTAAGTATATGTTTTTCTCGTAATAAAAATCCGTAATCAGCGATACAAAGATAGTGTAGCATATCGTGCGCAGGTACAGACAAAACGCGATAAGCTTCTTCTGGCAGATTCATGGCGATAAGCATAGTTTTTAAGTTTGCTGGCTCAGTCGTTAATCCGACAAATATAGCATCTTTGTTTTGTTGCCAGATTATTTTAAACATGATCATTGTTTCGTTTATGCATTGCCAA
>CAZJPB010000088.1:0-2051 GCA_964547785.1 uncultured Pseudomonadota bacterium
TGGTGGAGCCGACCGGGGTTGAACCGGTGGCCTCATGAATGCCATCCATGCGCTCTACCAACTGAGCTACGGCCCCAACTTGTTACTTATAAAGAAAAAAGTATAGTTAGTGTAATTTATCGATGGTAAATTGCAAACTTTTATCTTTTTATAAAGAAAGGCTTTTATGAAAAAGATCTTATTATTCGCGCTTATTTTTAATATTTTTGCACTTTCTGCGTATCAACTTTCGTACAAAGAAACACATCTTTCTGACAAAAAAACAAAGATATCTTTAACTATAACTTTAGAATCGCACGAAGTTGTGTATGAAAAAGAATTGTTATGTTCAATTGATAGTCCTTCGATCACCTTAACTGAATGGAAAACATCTGAAAAAATTGCAGCAACTTTTGATCCCTATTTTAAAGAACATCGCATGGTTTTTGATGAAAGTTTTACCATAGAAATGGAAGCAGAGCGTGATGATAGTCACGATGTGCAACAAGCCTTACTGCATGTTATTATCGCATCAAATAAACAAAAAACACCGCAAGAATCATTATTTCCGGTAACATTTTTAGCTCCAGATCAGAATGCTGAGCTTGCTCAAGATGCTGTAGCTGTTAACGATCAGATGCTCAATGATAAGGAATCAACAGAGAAAGAAGAAGTAAAACATCAAACGTGGACTGCGTGGATACAGAATATAAAAAAGAACATTACTGATACAGAGTCCTATCCCTTACGTCTCTTTTTTGCATTTCTGTTGGGCATACTATTAAGTCTGACTCCGTGCATTTATCCGATGATTCCTATTACGGTTGGTATTTTGCAATCGCAAGGTACGTCGTCCTTAATGCGAAATTTTTTATTGTCATTATGTTACGCAACTGGTTTAGGAACGACTTTTGCATTAATGGGTCTGTTGGCAGCTAGTTCAGGGCAAGCTTTTGGATATCTTATGGCAAATCCGCTCTTTGTGTGCGCGATTGTTGCGTTGCTCTGTTATTTTGCATTTTCATTATTTGGTTTTTACAATTTATATATTCCTCGTTTTTTGCAAAATACCAAAACCATTTCTAAATCAGGATCTGCGGTTTCTATTTTTTTATTTGGTCTTGCCAGTGGTACTTTTGCATCTCCGTGCCTTTCTCCTGGCTTAGCATTAATCCTTGCTTTGGTTGCAACGATGGCACACAAGCTTTTGGGCCTGCTTTTGCTCTTTGCATTTGGTGTCGGATTAAGTGTGCCACTTATTATTATTGGAACATTTTCTAGTTCGCTTTCGTTATTGCCTCGTGCAGGAATGTGGATGATCGAAATACAGAAAGTATTTGGATTTTTGTTGCTCGGGATGTGTTTATATTATCTTTCTGCAATTTTGCCAGCCTATGCTATTTTTATAGGTCTGTTTCTTTTTTTCTTTTTTATTGGTGCGTATTATGTGCATAAAAGCTCTCAATCAATGGTGTGGAGCATTATAAAAAATATTTTTGGTTCGCTATGCATTATTGTAGCTATTTTTTTTGCGATTCAAGCGTTACAAGAATTTTATTATAAAGATACAACACCTTTAGCTCATCTTGCATGGAAAACAGACTGGAAGGAATCTTTGCAAGAAGCAATTACGCAAAATAAAAAAATATTAATTGATTTTTCTACGCCCTATTGTTCGATTTGTAGCGCGATTACAAAAACTGTTTTACAAGATGAGCAGATTTCAAAAATTTTAGAAAAAGATTATATTTTGCTTGCGGTAGATGCTTCTGATAAGAATACAGAACCTTATAAAACGTTAAAAGCTATGTATGATGTTCAGGGTGTGCCGACACTTGTTATTATTGATCCATCAACAAAAAAAGAAGAAAAACGATGGATGAGTGAATTGTACGGCATGAAAAAAACGATTGTCATGCAGGAACTTAAAAAATATGCTTTTAATCTTCCTCGGTAATATCCTGTTCAATTGGTTGATCGATAGTTGTTTCAAGCATCATTAAAGGAAGTGTATATTCAGGATCGATGGTGTGCGCAGTTGTTTTGTGTGGTAATGTTTTGGAATCGATTTT
>CAZJPB010000089.1:0-1988 GCA_964547785.1 uncultured Pseudomonadota bacterium
TGTTCGATTGTTCCCGTTTCGTATACGATAATATGCGCTTGAGTAACGCCTTTTAACAGTGCTTCTTGTGGAACTAATGCGTGCAAGTTTTCTTTAGTAACGCCATAGAGTGTTATTGTTTCTAAAGGTGTCTTTAATGAAAGTGTTTGAGATGTTTTGAGTTTTCTTACTGATGCAATAATGCCTAGCAAAAGTGAGATTGCATTTTTGCTTTCTTCAAAAACTTGAGGCTGCTGAATCGTTGCAAAATCAGTTATAGAAAGCATGTCTTTTTTTATATCTTGCTGATACAAATGTTTATAAATAGTTTCGGTAATAAAAGGAATAAACGGACAGAACAATTGAATGACTCTGAGGCCTGTTGTGTATAGCGTCCATCGAGTTGCAGCGACTTCACTTTTTGTATATTGTTCAGGTTTAAAAAACTGATCTTTTACAATTTCAAGATAATTATCACAAAGATCTTGCCAGAAAAATGTTTCCACAGCATTGAGCGCAAGACTAAATTCATACTGCGCAAAATGTTTCGCGTAAAGATCAAAGGTCTCAGAGGCACGATGGAGTAACCATTCATTCAAAGATCCTAATGATTCAGGTTTTTCTGCATACGTTGTTTTCTGATACGTATGTTCTTCGATAAATTTGAAAGCATTCCATAATTTTGTAACAAGTTTTTGTCCGATTTTAAGTTGTGTTTCTGAAAAAGAAATATCATGACCTAGTGTTCCAGAGGCGGTCCAGAAACGTAAGACATCGGCCGGATATATTTTTAATAAATTTTCAGGATCTGCTGGAGTGTTGCCTTGTGATTTTGAAATTTTATCATGATCTTTGCTTAAAACATGACCAGAAATAACGATATCATTCCAAGGCATTACTTTTTCGTGAAACAATGTTTTGATAATTGTATAAAAAGCCCAAGTTCTAATAATATCATGCGCCTGTGGTCTCATGCTCATTGGCAAAAAAGGCTTTGCATGATCTGATGATGTAAATGGATCGTTGTCGGTAAAAAGTTGTTTGCAAATATAAGGTGTTAAAGATGATGTATTCCAGGTATCCATAACATCAGTATCAGGAGCAAGCGTCTGTTGATTGCATGATGTGCAATCTTTTGTAAATAGTTGTGCTTGCGGATCAAGAGGAAGATCTTCTTTTGCTGCAACGGTGATAGCTTTACAGTGTGTACAATGCCAGACTGGAAAAGGAATACCGTAAAATCTTTGTCTGCTTAAGCACCAATCCCATTGCAAATTTTGAATCCAATCTTTGCAACGTGATTTCATAAAATGTGGATGCCAGGTAATGCGATCTAGAGCCGTTAAAAGTTCTTGTTTATGATCAATAATATTCAAAAACCATTGCGAAAGCACGACATATTCAATCTCTTTTTTGCATCGTTCGTGAACGTTAACAGTATGCGTGATTGGTCGTTGTGATCGCAAAAGATTCTGTTCTTTAAGTTCTGTAAGAACTTTTTCTCGTGCTTGTACAGCTTTGAGTCCTGCAAGAATGCCTGTTGTTTCTTTCCAGATTCCGTCAAGACCAATCGATTGGCGATACAAAAGATTATGTTTTTTATACCAGGTGATATCTGTTTTGTCGCCAAATGTGCAGCACATCACAAGACCAGTGCCTTTATCTTTTTCAACGAGTACATCAGCGATCAGCGGGACTTCGTGCTTGAATAAAGGAACGATTGCAGTTTTACCAGCAAGATGATTGTAGCGATCGTCTTCAGGATGAAAGAGCAATGCAACGCAAGAAGGCAAAAGTTCAGGACGTGTTGTGCCAATCAGAAGTTCGGTGCCATCAGGCAAACTAAAAACAATATCATTAAATGATGAAGCAAGTTCAATATCATCAAGTTCTGCTTGTGCAACTGCAGTTCGACAGGTTGTGCAATAGAGTGCGGGATCTTCTTTTCGGTAAATAAAACCTTTTTGATAGAGATCTAAAAAAGATTCTTGAGAAATTTTTTGGGCTTC
>CAZJPB010000090.1:0-1932 GCA_964547785.1 uncultured Pseudomonadota bacterium
GTTCGCGAGCAGCTGCTGCGGCTAATTCTTCAGTGGTTGCAGCTTGTGCAGGGCGTGGTCGTTTTTTAGGTTGAAGCAAAGCAGGAGCGGCAGGAGTGTGACCTGGCTGATCGCCTAAAAGCATAAAGCCATGCTGTGCGGCTGCTGGAGCGCCTGCAGCAAGACCAGAATATAAATCTCTTGCGTGTTCACGAACGCTATGTTCATCAGCAGGTACTGGAATGCCAGCTTCTTCTGCACTTTGTTTTATAGCACGAGCGAGTTGATCATCTAAAGCTGCGTCTTCAGCAAAATCTCCAAGATCTGTTACTGCTTCTGCTGATCTCTCTGGCTTAAATTGTTGTCCAGCTTTTTTGGCAGTAGCGGCATCAAGTTGTCTCATTATGTTTGCAGTAGAATTTTTTCTTTCAGCTTCTTCGATTTCTTTTTTTTCAACATTGCCAGCCATTTGGACATTTGCGTTAACTTTTGAAGCCCACCAATGATTTAAATTTCCAACTATAGCGCCACCTAAGACCCATAAACCGATTATTGGATTCATTGAAATTGGTGTAGCAGGAATACTTCTTGCAAACGCTAATTCTCTTGATACAGAAGGAGATGATCCAGAAAAAAATTGAGCTACTGCAGCAGGATTTGTTAATGGTATTGGATCAAGACTAAAAAAAGTCTTGGGATGAATAATTCTAGATGTTGAATGATAACCTGTCCTTGGCGATAACAAAGATATCAAAGAAGTAAATTCCATCTCAGAAAGGTTATCGGTTGTTGTAATTTCTTGATCTGTTAATTTTTTCCCATTTTGATACGGTGATGCATCATTACTACGACCAGTTCTTTTATCAGGCATATATACGACTCTTTTGCTTATTTCTTCTAGTTTTTGATGAAAAAGATCTAGTTCAAGTACCTCAAAAAAAATTGGGCTAAAGCAAATGCTAAATTCTCCTAAATTACGCTTTATTTCTTGAACTGCTAATGTTATTTCATCTTCGTGGAATTTTTTAGGATCATGTCGCATGTTTTGAAACTTTGCTAAAGCACCAAATAAGCCAGGATTAAATTCTTGAAGATGAGTGTTATCTAAAAGTACTTCAATAGGATTACTAATTGCTTTTGGGACAACAGGAGATAATTGTTGTACTGGTGCGCCTTCGATTGCTTGTTTTAGACGCTGTTCTGCTAACGCTAGCTGTTGCGCTTGATCTTCATTGCTTCCTTCTACTCTTGGTATTAGACGCTCTTGTTGTTCTTCATCGCCGCCTTCTGCTGCGTAGATCGTTGTTTGGTATGCTGACAAAATAAGCATACTTAAGATTATAATATTCATAAAAAATCCTTTGCTATGATAAAATAATGTATTAAAAAAAACAATTCTAATAAATAATTAAAAAATGTTGTGTTGTTTTTTTAAGCCTGGCTTTAAAATCAAAGTTATTTCCTCGGGTTTTCTTCTTGAAGGGTCTTGAGTAGCTATCAATAGAGCTTCTTGTTCTCGAGCTATTCGTGCTCGTTCTCGAGCTGCTGCGGCAGATAATTCTTCGACACTAAGAGGCCTTTGTGGATTTTTTCTTGGTTCTTGTAGCGTAGGTTGAGAAGGAGCAGTAGTCTGCGCTTGTGTATCAGTTGATTCACTTGTTGTATTGTCTAAAAGAGACATGCGACCATCTGCTGCTTCTGTTAATGCTCTAGGTGCAGGGCTATTAACATTTTGCGGATAAGCATTTGCATTAGGTAAAGCTACAGCAAGTACTTCTGAAGCAGCTGGCTGTTCGTTTGCAGAAAGTTCATTTGGAGCAAGAGCAGGTTGTGCAACAAAACTTTCTGGAAAAGCGGTTGCTGCAGCGCGATGTTGTCGAGGTGTTTGATTGTTTTTATCTGCTGCGTAGATCGTTGTTTGGTATGCTGAAAAAATAAGCATACTTAAGATTA
>CAZJPB010000091.1:0-1916 GCA_964547785.1 uncultured Pseudomonadota bacterium
GACAATTTTATGTTCCTGTGTTGCATAAAAATAAAAATACGCCGGGTGAATTTCTTCAAGCATTTACGACAAGTGATGATGCGGTCATGATACCTTTTCTTTTGTTTGGAGCATGGAGTTGGTTTGCTCGTGATGAAATGTTGCGACGAAAGTCACAAGTTTTTGTAACAGGATTATTGTGGGTTTATGTTTCAAAAATTATTTTAAAGGAATTGGTAAAGCACGAAGTTTCGCAAAGACCGTACAAAGAAGAATATTGTAAACAGCGTTTGTATGGCGCTATTCCATCAGGTCATTCTGCAATGTTTGCGTATTTAGCAGCCTACTGGGGCTTACAAAATGGACCATGGTGGGGTGTACCTCTGACATGTTTTACGCTAGGAGTTATGGCGCTAAATGTTGCAACTAATAGGCATTATATATCACAAGTTTTTGTTGGAGCTGGATTAGGTGTTATGTTTGGCGTTGCTGCAAATAAAACTTTTAATGATATAAAAAAACATGAACGATTTGCACTTTCCTTTGATACAGATTCTCGTGGAAATCCAGCGTTAACTATAGCTTTTGATTTTTAAATTTCAAGAAAACTTTTTTTGTTGAGTTAAAAAAGAAGAGTATGATACGGTAACTTGTGTAGTTTAAAAATATCGACCTTAAAAAAAAGGAGAACTCAATGGAAGGATATTGTGTTAAATGTAAAGCAAAATGTGCAATAGTTGATGGCAAGCAAGTGATGATGAAGGCAAAAGGGGGCAAGCAAAGAAAGGCTTACAAAGGTCAATGTGCAAAATGCAAAACAGTTGTTTTTCGTATTTTACCAAATAGTTAAGATACGCGATATATATAAAAATGAGGCTTTTGAAAGATAGTAAATTTCAAAGCCTCATTTTTGTTTAAGCTGCGAGCAGGTTTTTCTATGGAAACCAAGTATTGCGTGAGTAGAAAATTTTTTATCACAAGTTTCGCATGAATGGTGTTTTTGTTTGTATTCCATGCGATTGAGAAGATTTCTTCTGTGGGTTTTTAAGTGACATTTGTATCGCCCCTTTAAACTGTGGAGTATAAAATAGTCTGGATTTTTTTTGGTGGGTATAAAAAAAAGACCACAATATGCACAATGGTATTCTTTTTTTGGTGTTTCTTGTATTAATTTATTAAATGTTTCTTCGATTGATGCAATTTTTTCCTTGTCTTCAGCAGATAAAATATTTCTTTTTAAAGGTGAAGGGGTAGGTTGAGGAGCAGGAGGAAGAACACGTGCAGGAGGCAACCCATCAAGATGTTTTTTTGGAATAGGCTTTGGTTTTGATGGCATAACAAATTGACCGGGTACTGGTTTAATTTGACTTGGTTGGGCTTTTGCAGAAATAGCTTCTGCTGATTCTAGGCCAACTAATGCTAGACCTAAATCATCAAAAAGAAGAAATTCATGTCTCATTGCTACGTTAGTTAAAGCTAACCTGAAATCATCAGGAAGAGATGGATATTGGTTTTCCATGCAAAAAGATATTTTAGAAGACAATAAACTGAACACTAACAAAATAATAATCATCTTATTTATTTCTTTTTAGGTAATTTTTGAGCATCTGGACGAGTTACTCTTAAAGCCAGTTTTTCTGCATTTTTGTGTTTAGATGTTTCTGCGTGCAAATCAAATCGTGGTTTGCCATAAAATGATAAATTGCAGTATTTGCAATCTATTTTTAAATGTGAGTGGCTACTTTTTAAGTGTCTGTCCATGAGATCTTGTCTAGATGTTGCATAAATACAAGGCTTTGTTTGATCTTCATGTGAAGGATGTTCGCATAAAATATTTTTCTCTACTGCTTGATGTATTGTTTGAAGATGTCTTATTAAATTACGTCTAGCGCCCAATTCTGTGTTGCAAATTTCACAACATAAACTAACACCAGATT
>CAZJPB010000092.1:0-1900 GCA_964547785.1 uncultured Pseudomonadota bacterium
CAATGCCAGATTTTGGGTTAAAGTTAGGGTTTCCAATACAGAAGCCGACAATAAAACTAAAGACACCAGAAACAGAGCAAAAATTCATAAGCGCAAGGCAAGATTTTAGCAATATGCCTTCATTGGATGATGCATTAATTATTGCAAACGAATCAGCAAAAGGAAATACAAAATTAGATAACACATATCAAAAATTATCACAACCCATTGTAGAAAAACAAGCGGAAAAAGAAGTTAAAATAATTAAAGACAATAGTGATAGTAAAAAAAATTACCGCACAAGCACGTTATTTGTAAATCCTGAATTAAGAAAAGCAAAAACGCAAGATGATTTAGTAAAAATATACAATAATACGCCAGACAAAAAACAAATAGATTTCTGGAAAGAGTTAGATGATGATGCATTATTACAAAATGATGAAAAATCACTTAATTCATTCCTTACAGATAAGGGATTTAATAATAAAAGCAACGCAGAATATAAAGAACAAAAAGCAGAATCAAGACCTGAATATCAGTATGAGTACGAACAAGAATTAATAGGAAAACATTACAATGCATTAAAAGAAAGAGTAAGCGATTATGATGCTGTTTTGAAACGTAAGTTTGGCGATGATTACTTGCAGCAAGCGAAACAAAATCCTAATATTTTAAATGATGAAGATTTTAATAAATTCGTTGCATTGTCGGAAAAGAAAAACGAAATAGTACAAAAAGGTAACTCGCTGATAAATGATGAAAGGTTTTCTTCTGTAAAAGAAAAACAAGAAAAAAAAGAAGCAAGACAGGTATTTGCAGATGAATTAGCAAAGAACGATAAAATATACAATCCAGCAGATGAATTATATTATCTCGGAAATAAAATAGCATATGGAGCAGGGCATATTGTTAAAATGATAGCTGAAATTCCTGCACTTGCTACAAGTATAGACAAAGGTTATGATTGGACAGATAAAGTAGCAGATTGGGGTGACAGATTATCAAATAAATTAGTAGACGCAATACCTGAATCTACAGATGTAAAAGCAGGTGGAATAAATAGTGTTGCCGATGTTGATGGGTATAAGGTTATCGTTGACAAACAAGGTAATCCTGTTGATGTACGTGATAAAAATAACTTTAAAGTGAGTGCTTTACAGTCAAAATCTGCAATAGATACCTACAATAAAGACAGAAACAAGTATGATATAAATACTGAATTTAACCCACGTAGTATTACTAATAGTGGATTAAATACCTTAGTTGATATGGGTATTTTAATACTTGGAACAAAAGGTGCCGGAGTTATCAGCAGTGGAGAAAAAGCGCAGAAATTAGCACAGGTAGGTATTGCTTATCAACAAACAAAACGTGATGTATTCAATGATGCAGTAAAAAAAGGTTTAGATACACGCAATGCTGATGTCTTATCAAATATAATTGGAATTTCAGCAGGCACATCTTCTTTAATAAATCCAATGGAGCAAAACATTGCCACAGGTGGTGGTTTGTATGGTTTTATGAAACGAGAAGGATTAGATGCCACAAAACTTGCATTGATACGTGATGGAAAATTAAGTGTAAAAGATTATGCAAAAGAATTAACCGGAAAGTATTTCAAGAACGTAAAGGGTGAATGGTTTGAAGAAATTGGAGTAGAAAATACAGTGCAAGGACTCGCTAATAATTATTACGATAATAAAATAAACAAAACATCTGAAACAGATGGTGGATTAGACACCGAAATGCATCTTGCCGACAGGCAGGCGTTAGAAACAGCACTAATTACTATGGGTGCACCTATTATTATGACACCTATTGAGATGAAAAGCCAAATGACTTTTAATCAACAGGAGGCATTAAAAATGGCTATTGATAATCCTATTGATTTTAAAAAAATACGTCAAATCCAAGTAGAAAA
>CAZJPB010000093.1:0-1871 GCA_964547785.1 uncultured Pseudomonadota bacterium
TGTAATCTTGTGCTTGTTAATAACAAGCTTATCGTTATTTGGCGCTACTGCAGAAGAGCTTCCAACACCTCCGGCATCTCCCGAGCCTGCTTTGGAAGACCAAGATCAAACAAAAACTTTCGATCAAGCTCATTTAGCTGACGTAACAGTACCTGGCGCAACAACAGGCAACGGATTTAATTCTTTTGTTGTTTCTGATCCTGAAGATCAAGAAGTTGCAAGCATAACAGAACAAGCTTCAGGCGCATCTGCAGAAGCTTCAAAAGCACCAACGCCCCCTTTAGCAACTCAAAGAACATCAACTACACCTACTACTAACCCATTATCTGTTTCTGTATCTGCAAGCTCTGAGGATACTGTACAACCTACAGAACCCGCAGAAGCAACAGAAGTCGCATCACGTAGATCACCATCTCCTGTTGCATCAGATGATAGTTTTGTAAGCGCAAATGGCCAAGCTCGACCTGACGATGAATCAGTCAAAGCATTCTTTAGAAAACAAGAAAAATCAACTCCTGCTCACAAAGCAACCGGACCAAAACTAGATGCAAATGGTGCTGGCGCTGCTGATCCTGAATCTGAATGGAATTTAGATGATTTTCCAAAAATGTCTGCTCAAAACTATCGAGATGAACTTAAGCACTGGATCGATGAAATTGAATTAAAAATAGTTCGTAATGAAATTACAGAATCACAATTACTATGTTTAGATAAATTGTTTTTAAAATTCTTAGATTCGCAAAATGTAAATACCGTGTTGACGAAAAATGTTAAAACTACTTTAATGAATTTTCAAGAAAATTATCCTGAAGAATACGAAGCATATGTTAATGCTCTTGATGCAAAATATCGTAACATTTATTTTCGCTTAAATAGCATTATTAAAACTTTACATAAATCAACTATAGAATTTATAGATAAGGCTGACATTGCTTTATTTAAAAAAAATATAATTAGAAATATAACTAGATTAGACAATCAAGAAGCTCAAATAACTTTAGAAACTGCATTAAATACAGCAACAGAACGATTTGCCATCACCGATATTGAATTAGATATTTATCAAAATGAGCTTATAGATTATGCTAATAAAGGCCCTGCAATCATCGACCGACCTCTTCATTGTTTGCAAATCTATTCTAGAACAACTCGAGAAATTAAAAAATTAAATATTGGATATGGTTTAACTACCGCTGCAGCTTGCGCCTTACCTTGGTTACCTAGAATTCCAATGGCAAGAACTATGGCTTCATCAGCTTTTGGTTTTTTACAAAATACTTTTGGCAGAGCAACGCTTCCTGTTATTGCTGGCGTAGGATTAGTTGCTGGATATGCAGCTGCACCTTCTTTTTTTAGAATGTTAAACGGTGGAGAACGACCAATAGGCAAGAAAAAATTAATCTCTAGGGCGTCTATTTTAGGTTTTTCTAGTGGGATTAGTTTTGCAATAACACAAGGATTTTCTGGCCTAGGATCGCTTGGATTAGGCGTTGCCGGCATGATTGGAGTTACAGCACTTGCAGTGCTTACAGAACATCAAAATAAAATAAGAAATTCTGGCTATGCATTCAAAGAAATCACACGCAATAATCTTGAACAAAACGTTCCTGGAATAACTCGAGAATTAACAGCTTTACAAGAAGCATCTAAAACAAGATTTCTAATTACAGAACCTGTAGATTAAGCACAAAAATACAAGACTTTCAACTTAACAATAATGCTTTATTTTTACGTTCGTCTTCCTGAGGCGCGATCTAAGCGCCGTGAGGATCCAGGACTTACTGAAATTAGAAAACTAATGATATAGCTTAAAACTTTCAGTTTAGAAATAAAGCTTCTTCTTCATACTCGTCATCCTCAGGAACGAAGTG
>CAZJPB010000094.1:0-1851 GCA_964547785.1 uncultured Pseudomonadota bacterium
TGTGCAATATCTAATTTTTTTTCAACAACAGGTTGGGCAACAGTCTGAGAAACAGTCTGAGAAGCAGGCATTTGATCTAAAAAAGAATTACTGATTGGTGCAATCGAATTTGCATCAGGCGATGCAAATTGCTGTGTTTGCTCAAATCCATAATCTCCAGCATCAAAAAACCCTTCTTCTGGCGATTGAGCCATATCATCGCCCATAAGATTTTGGCTCATTCCGTAAAGATTGGTACAACAAAAACCAATCAATACAAGATATAATAATTTCTTTTTTTTATGATTGCTTATAGCTTTAAAATTCATAGTAACGCTCCTTAAAAATTATCAAAAATGCATATATAACAAAACATCTTAATAAAGAGATTACTATTTGAAATTATAGAATTGCAAGAATTTTATTCATGCAAGCTTATTTGAGAGTATAATTTTTTAATTCCAATAAAACTGGATCCTCACGGTGCTTGGTCCGTCTTCGTTTCACTACGACGCGACATCTAGCCATAACGCTTTGCGCAACGGCTGATGAATCCTTGCGTCACTTCGTTCCTGAGGATGACGAGAGTTATGACATATTTTAAAAATTTAATATTTTTTAAGCTAAAATATTTTTATTGTAATAACAAATTTGATTATTTTTTATAAAGAGGAAATATCTTTATAATCATATTTTTTGTGCTTATCCATTTTTTTTGCAGCTTCATCAAGAATGCCATTTACAAATTTATAAGCATCTTTTTCTGAAAAACACTTAGAAAGCTCGATGGCTTCATTGATCACAACAACCGCAGGAGTGTCAGTATGCAACAATTCCCACAACGCAATAGTTAGCACAAGACGCGTACAAACACCTAATCGCTCGATGCGCCAATTGGCAAGCAAAGGAACTAACGCTTGATTAAGCTCATCTTTGTGCTCGATAATACTCAAAACACACACAGCGACTTCGCCATCAACAGGAACGTCAATTTCAAAACCGCTATTAAAATTTAAAATAATTGATTCTAAAGAAACAGAATAATCAAATGATTCCATAGCGTATAAAAAATGGAACACAAGCGACCTAAAATCTCTTCTAGATGCTGCAATTTTAGTAGCTTCAGGAGATGATGATTCTTCTTCGACTAAAAGATCATCTTGTAAGTCTTCTTGATGAGTTACTTCATCAGAAGAAAAATCAGTATTTTTTTTAAGATCAGACGCGTTCAACATAAACCCCGGTGCGTGTATCGACTTTAATCTTATCGCCTTCGTTCACGAACAACGGAACTTGCACAACAATGCCCGTTTCTAACGTAGCAGGCTTTGTTGCACCACCTTGAGCTGTGTCGCCACGAACGCCGGGCGGAGTTTCTTTAACCTCAAAAATCATAGAAATAGGTGGCGTAACGCCGATAATACGATCTTTAAAATAGAGCATATCGTATGATTCTTGCTCTTTAAGAAAGCCAATAACATCTTCTAAAATATCTTTGCTAACAGAAATCTGTTCGTAAGAATCTTGATCCATAAAATTATATAAATCTCCATCAGAATAAAGATATTGCATATCTTTACGCTCTAATTGCGGATCATCGAATTTCTGTTCAGATCTAAAATTTTCTTCGAACGTTGATCCAGTAATTAAATTTTTTAATTTTGCACGAACAAGGGCGCCACCGCGACCCATTTTGTTGTGCTGAAAATCAAGAACCATATGCGGCTCATCGCGAAGTAAAAATTTTGTACCTTTACGAAATTCTGTAGCAGATATCATAAGAGCTCCTTAATAATCTTAATTTTTTGAGCAAAAACACGTACAGATCAGTATAAAAAAGACCACATAAAAAGTAAAATTAAATTTTATGCG
>CAZJPB010000095.1:0-1825 GCA_964547785.1 uncultured Pseudomonadota bacterium
CTGAGGATGACGAGAGTTATGGCATGTTTTTAAACACGATATTTTTTTAAGCTGAAGGTTTCTTGCTATATGAAACTTAAAGAACTCAATCCAACCTATAAAATCACGTTTTATAAAACATTTTTTATCGGCATTATAACTATATTAATTGCTCGATTATTTTATTTACAAATTACGCTCGGCGAAACATTTGCCTATCAAAGCAAGCGAAATTTTACGAGAATAGAAGAAACACTTTCCCTTCGCGGCAATATTCTTGATTGCAATGGTTCTGTACTTGCAACAAATCGACCGGTTACTGATCTTTACTGGCAAGGATCTGGCAATAAAATCTTTACCCTCGATCAGCGTGATACACTAGAAAAAATTTCAGTTATTTTAGAAAAAAATCTTTTTTTACAAGATAAAGAACTGCAAAATTCTGAGCGCTATTCTAAAAAAATATGCCTTGCCAAAGATCTTTCTTTTGTGCATTTAAGCAAAATTATTGAGCTTTTTTCTGATAATCCAAACATACGATTCACAACGCACTTTAAACGTTTTTATCCTTACAAAACCCTTGCTCCTCATAGTATTGGCTATCTTTCTTATTTGCATAATTCGTGCGAAGGCAAGACAGGAATTGAAAAAATTTTCGAAGATACTTTGCGCGGAAAACCTGGTTCAATCATGCATATTATTAACTCACTTGGTGTTCATTTATCAGAAGTTGAAATTGAAAAAAATTTTCAAGGCCAAAATATTGTTACAACCTTAGATCTTGATTTACAAATTATTGCTGAAGATGTTTTTTCGCAGGACTTAAGTGGTGCATTAATTATCATGGATCCTGAAACAGGAGCACTGCGCGCTTGTGTTTCTCGCCCTACATTTGATCCTAATCTTTTTACTTCAACGTTAGACAACGAAACCTGGAAAGCATTACAAGAAAAAAAACCTTTTTTAAATCGTATTTCTAATGCTGCTTATCCAATTGGTTCAATTTTTAAAATTATCACGCTCAGCGCAGCCCTAGAAACGAATATCATCGAACAACATTCTTCGTGGGAATGTTGTGGCTATACCGTATTTGCAGGAAGAAACTATGGATGTGTAAAAAAAGAAGGGCATGGCTTTGTAACTACAAAATTTTCACTAGCCCATTCTTGCAATATTCCTTTTTTTGAAATGGCTAAAAAAATGGATATTGATACCATCTCTCATTACGCAGAACTTTTTGGTCTTGGAAAAAAAACTGATTCTATCTTGCCAGAAGCTTTAGGTCTTATTCCATCACGCGCTTGGAAACGTAAAGTAAAACATGAACGTTGGTGGCGCGGAGAAACATTATCAGCATCAATTGGACAAACTTATTTACTTGCAACACCTTTACAAATTGCGCGCATGATTGCAGCGATCGAAACAGGTTTTTTAGTCACTCCACGGATTATTGAATCTTTGCCAATTACACAAAAACCACTTGCTATCAAAACAGAAACACGACTCTTTTTACAAAAAGCAATGCATGCTGCTGTTACACACGGAACGGCTCGTTGGCTTAATCAACTGCCACAAGATTTCGTTGTTCATGCAAAAACAAGTACGGCTCAAACTGCAAGTCTTGAAAAATCAAATACTGGTAAAAAAGAATTCCTTGAGCACAGTTGGCTTGCAAGCAATTTTCGTTACAAACATCATCCACCATTAACGCTTGTTATTATTACTGAACACACCGGAAGAACAGGCATTCCTCCGCGTATTGCTTATAATTTTTTAAAACGTTACAAAAATAAAATCGATTCCAAAACATTACCACACAAAACAACTGCGCACACCATCGATCCTG
>CAZJPB010000096.1:0-1814 GCA_964547785.1 uncultured Pseudomonadota bacterium
ATTTTTAATTACTGTTTAAATTTGATGATGGTGTGAGTGGTGAGGATGAAGACGCGCCAGCTCCTGCGCCTGCTCCGGCTCCTAATGGAGGAATAGGTACCACATTTCCAACACCAGATGTCGGACTAGTTCCTTCAGGTATTAACATCGTTGTCTCAATAGGTAGCCCTGTAAGTGGATCAATGAGTTGCGTCGACCCATCAACTCCAAATGGTGCAAATGGATTTACTCGTCCTTCGTTACCAAGTTGTATTAACTCGATAGTAAAGTCAGTTAATGAAATAAATGCTGGTCGACTAAAAATATCTTCTCGAAGTTTGATTGATCTAATATTTAGAAGTTGAGTTAAAAATTCTTGTCCGATTTGATCAGCATCTATTTCAGCAGTATTTTGAGCGGCGAGTCCCGAAACAGGCTCATTCGTGCCTGTTGAAAGTGGCGAGGCTGTCGGAGATACGTTTAGAGAAAAATCTTCGTTACCAAGCAAAAAATACGCAATGGCTCCAAAAACCACCAATATCATAATCATTAAAAATATTTTTAAGCCTTTACTCATAAATCTTTTAGACGATAAGTGTTAATCCTAAATGTATACTTATAATTATCTATGTAAATCTTATCTTTATCTTCTGAAGTTCCTGGGGTAAATGTAATCGCACGTACGTCCACAACACGAAGACTTCTTTCTAGAAGTTTCATGAATTCAACATAGGCCGCGTATTTACCTTCGATAGAAAATTCTAGATCGAACGCCTCGTAATCAAGATTGCTCGCAGCGCCAGGTCTTCGTAGGTTTGCTTGTTTTTTAGCAGCTTGTTCTTTGGCAGCAGCAGTAGCGGCTGGGTCTAGTTCAACGAATTGTTCTGGTTCGAATTCAACATTTTTCACTAAGATACCACGGTCTTGTGCAACTTCTTGAATCTCAAGAATAAGCTTTATGTTGTCCACACTATCAGGAACAATCTTTTCAAGACGCACTAAATCTTCTGCTTTAAAGCTATTGAATTTGTCTGTTAGCCTGTCTCGCTCTGCTTGAAGGATTTTTGCATTCGCAAGAGCTTCGTTATATTTATCTGCTTCTATTTTGAGAGTTGTTGCTTCATCATAAATAGGCTGGGCTATCAGCAAAAAACCCGCAACTCCTGCTCCTATTAAAATTAGTGGTAAAAGCCATCTCATAAATTATATTTGTTCATCAAATAATATAGGTTCTTCCCGATCCAAGAACGATTCATAAGAAACTAAAGACTTATCAACACTGAATGTCAGATTAAAATCAACGTTTCCATTTTGATCAAGCACGAGATCAGAGAAAATCGGATTTTTGATAAATTTATTTTCGTTGAACAAGTCTGCTTGGAGCGCAATGAAATTGTAACCTTTCGCCTCTCCTTTCATCTCTACGTTTACCAAGTTTGTCGCAGTGTCTATATCATATGTAAAGTCTGAGTAACGGACCGTTGGAAGTGTTGAGTCTTGTAAAAGCTCAAATATTGGAGACACGGCAACGTGTTGGTCCAAAATAGTCGTAGCCGCGTTTAAACGTTTATCAAGAATCTGAAGTTTTGTGATAAGACTTGGCTCGAATTGATTTTTAGCGATAGCTAAAGATTTCTTAAAGTTAGTAATATCTGTTTTTACAGATTCTCGGTAAAAATATGCCCCACCCACAGACAAAATAGAGGCAATAAAAATAATAAAAGAGAATAAGTTAACAATACCGCCTCCCGATTTAATCTTTTTCGGGCCTTCTATGACGGTTTTCTTTGGTATGAACGATGTTTGAAACTCTTTATCCATAATTAATTTAACTT
>CAZJPB010000097.1:0-1770 GCA_964547785.1 uncultured Pseudomonadota bacterium
GATGAAGACGCACTAGCTCCTGTACCAGTCCCAGATGGAGGAATAGGGATTACATTTCCAACACCAGATGTTGGAGTGGTGCTTCCTTCTGGTGTTGGAGTAGTAACGATAGGTAATCCAGTAAGGGGATCGATCAGTTGCGTCGAGCCATCTATTCCAAAAGGTGCAAATGGATTTACTCTTCCTTCGTTACCAAGTTGAATTAACTCAATAGTAAAATCAGTGAGTGAAATAAATGCTGGTCGGCTAAAAATATCTTCCCGAAGTTTGATTGATCTAATATTTAGAAGTTGGGTTAAAAATTCTTGTCCAATTTGATCAGCATCTATTTCAGCAGTATTTTGAGCGGCGAGTCCTGAAACGGGTTCGTTACTTGTCGTTGCTAAAGGCGAAGCTGTTGGAGATACATTTAGAGAAAAATCTTCATTGCCAAGTAAAAAATATGCGATGGCTCCAAACACCACTAATATAAGGATCATTAAAAATATTTTTAAGCCTTTACTCATAAATCTTTTAGACGATAAGTGTTAATCCTAAATGTATATTTATAGTTATCTATGTAAATTTTATCTTTATCTTCTGAAGTTCCAGGGGTGAATGTAATCGCTCGAACATCAACAACACGTAAGCTTCGCTCGAGAAGCTTCATGAATTCAACATAAGCAGAATATTTACCTTCAATAGAAAACTCTAAATCAAAAGCTTCGTAATCAAGATTATTTGCCGCTCCTGGTCTTCGAAGATTGGCTTGTTTTTTTGCAGCCTCTTCTTTTGCTTTAGCCTCGGCGCTAGCATTTGGATCTGGCTCTAGGAATTGCTCTGGTTCAAACTCAACATTTTTTACCAAAATACCCCGATCCTGCGCCACTTCTTGGATTTCAAGAATAAGTTTAATGTTATCAACACTATCAGGAACAATTTTTTCAAGACGCACCAAATCCTCTGCTTTAAAACTATTAAATTTATCTGTCAGTCGGTCTCGCTCTGCTTGAAGGATTTTTGCATTCGCAAGAGCTTCGTTATATTTATCTGCTTCTATTTTGAGAGTTGTTGCTTCATCATAAATAGGCTGGGCTATCAGCAAAAAACCCGCAACTCCTGCTCCTATTAAAATTAGTGGTAAAAGCCATCTCATAAATTATATTTGTTCATCAAATAATATTGGTTCTTCCCGATCCAAGAACGATTCATAAGAAACCAAGGACTTATCAACACTGAATGTCAGATTAAAATCAACATTTCCATTTTGATCAAGCACAAGATCAGAAAAAATAGGATTTTTAATAAACTTGTTTTCATTAAACAAATCTGCTTGAAGCGCGATGAAATTATAACCTTTCGCCTCACCTTTCATCTCTACATTTACAAGATTCGTCGTACTATCAATATCGTAAGTAAAGTCTGAATACCTGACTGTTGGAAGTGTCGAATCTTGTAAAAGTTCAAATATTGGAGACACAGCGACGTGTTGGTCTAAAATAACTGTTGCAGCATTTAGTCTTTTGTCTAGAATCTGAAGTTTTGTGATCAGGCTTGGCTCAAATTGATTTTTGGCTATAGCTAATGATTTTTTAAACTCAGTAATATCTGTTTTTACTGACTCTCTATATAGATATGCCCCTCCAATAGACAGAAGAGATACAATAAAAATAACAAAAGAAAATAAATTAACAATACCGCCCCCAGATTTAACTTTTTTAGGGCCTTCGATAACAGTTTTCTTTGGTATGAACGATGTTTGAAACTCTTTATCCATAATTAATTTAACTT
>CAZJPB010000098.1:0-1767 GCA_964547785.1 uncultured Pseudomonadota bacterium
CTTTTTAATTTCAGTAAATCCTGGATCCTCACGGCGCTTGGATCGCGCCTCAGGAAGACGAACGAGAAGATTAAGCATTATTTAAGTTCAATGTTTTAAGCTCAATGTGTTGTGCTTTATATTATTCGATGATTTTATTTTTGTTATTAAAGGGATGCGTTTCGTGATATTCTTTAATTAATTCTTGTTGTGTAACGTGCGTATAAACCTCTGTGCTCGAAAGCGTTTTGTGTCCTAACAGTTCTTGAATTTCTCGTAAATTAACTCCTTGATTCAAAAGGTGTGTCGCAAAAGAATGGCGTAATTTGTGCGGCGTAATGTTTTTGTGGCCCTTTAAAAAAAATCTAAAACTTTCGATAATCCGTTGGACAGATCGAGGGGTCAAGGGTTCGTTTTTATAATTTACAAAAAGAGCTTGGTTAGGATTAAATACCGTTGGTCGTTCTTTTTCAAGATATGCTTGAATGCGTTCTTGCGCTTTTGTGCCGAACAAAACAATCCGTTCCTTGCGTCCTTTGCCCATGATTCGAATGGTCTTTTGGGTTATATCGATATGCGCAAAAGTAATGGAGCAAAGTTCAGAGCAACGAATTCCAGTTGCATATAAAAGTTCAAAAATAGCTTTATCACGAATAGGTCGCTTTGTTTTGAGATCAGTATCTTTGACCGTGTCGAGTAAATACACAATTTCATCAACGTTCAAATAAGTTGGTAATTTTCTGTTGACCGATGGTCTTTTGAGTTTAAAAGCAACTTTGTGCCCGCGAGCGCATAAAAAACGTTCTAACGTTTTAAAACAAGAAGTTTTTCGAGCAATTGAACTTTTATCAACTTGCTGATGAAAGAGTGCTACAAAATAACGATCTAAAGCCGTTCGTAATGAGATGTCATTTTCGTCGACGATCGATTTCCAAAATTGTATAAATAGATCAAGATCGCTTTGATACGAGCGCTGTGTGTTTTTGCTTAAATTGCGCTCTACATCAAGATAGGTTAAAAAATCTTTTACCTGAATTTCAAAATCTTGCAGAATCATAAAAACTCCTTTTTGCTTGTATAAAATTACAAACAAAAAGAATAAGTAATAATGATTTTAAGCGCAATAAGTAAAAAAAATAAGGAGCACTTTATTTTTAAGCAATAAGATTTGTAATTTTTTCTAAAGCAAATAATCCTACTACACCAATAATAGCTACTTTGCCAGCTTTTAAAGTTGCATATTTTAAAGTCTTTGTTGCTGCTTGAAAATATTTTTTACTATTATCATAACATTTAGCGAATGTGATGACCGATAAGGTTGATATAAAAGGTAAGAAAAAAGATCTTAGTGTGTTTGGAGTAAAGAAAGAATCAAATATTAATATTGACGACGCTAAAGTTAAACTTGAAAGAATATTCCAACTTGCAAACTCAGCTAAATTTTGTTTGGTATCGCGTATGAGATCTGGTGTTTCATTAAAAATATTATTTGCATAGTGAGAATTTCGACCATGAGCAATATTTTCTTCTATAGCCTCATTAGCGCTATGTTTGTAGGTAGACCAAATCGGAACATTTCGTTTTTGATAGGTAAAAAAAGCTGAAGCAGTTATTATGCCGGCAAATTCTAATGCAGAATATTGTAAATTACTGATTCCGTGAGCTTCGCCGACAATGCTGAGAGCGCTTAAAAGCATTATTTTGTATATGTGTTTCATTATATTTTCTTTTCAATTTTTTCTATGATAGTATATTCTAATTGTAATTATATCATAAAAAACAAGTATT
>CAZJPB010000099.1:0-1745 GCA_964547785.1 uncultured Pseudomonadota bacterium
TAGTCGCTGGCGCGAAATTAACCATTTATGATGAAAGAAAGGCTCTCTTTTAGTAGAATGTTGAAAGTGTTCAAAGCAATCATCATTTTTTAAAAAAAGGAGCCTTTAATCGATGAGTATCTGTGATTCTGGGATAAAAAACAAGGTTTTTGGCGCTAACGTGACAACAAAAATAGACGATCTGCATCCCTTGGTTAAGCTGGCAAACTTCATTTGCTGGGCTACTTTATTCGAGATGGTGTTGCCAGATTTAAAAGCATCTACGAAATGTGGAAAATGGTGGCTTGGTCGCAAGCTTAAAGTCAGAATGCACCTAGCAATTTACATCCTACAACAAATGCTTAATAAAACAGATCGACAAATAGAATATGATGTAAAAGACAATGCTGCTCACCAGATTTTTTGTGGTCTGGGTATTGTTGATAATTGGCATTGTCCAGATCATACAAAAATAGAAGAATTCCGCTCGCGTATTACTCCAGAAACCCAGCGCTTAATTGCAAACCACATGGCAGTTGCAGCAACTGAAGCAGGGTTTGCAAATTGCGGCAATATCGATATAGACTCTACTGTGCAAGAAGCAAATATGACATATCCAACGCAGGCAAAGATGTTAGCAAAATTAGCTGTCCTATCAAAAAAGATTGCAGACCATGTTACTAATCATGTAACTGATTTTTTTCATAAAAGAAAAGTGCATGTTTTTTCCGTTGACTTAAAGAAAATTAAGGCAATGTACAGAGACTTTGTTTTTAACTCGAAGAAATATAGCGATACAGAGAAAAAATATAAATTGCAGAACTTAGTGCAAGCTGTAGCTCCTGTGGTATGTGCTGCAAAATCGGCCAGCAAAAATCTTTTGCGTTGGGTGGTTGATTTACCATGGAATATTAAGCGCTCAATCAATCAGATGTTAGATGTTGGGGAGCCATATTTAGATAACTTGGCACGAAACTTGTATTTAGAGGCTAACAACAAATTAAGTCTGTCGTTACATTTAGGTGATGTTGCTTGTTTCAACAAAGGTAAGCTGCATAAAAACTATGAATTTGGTAGAGCTTATCAACTTATGAGATTGGGCGGTAATTTTGCGATGGTTTTAGGCAACACAGATGTAAGAATGCATGACAAGTACTCTATTAATAAGATGATCAAAATGCACCAAGATTATTTTGGTGTAAACGCAATAGAATCTGCAACAGCAGACAAAGGCTATTACTCTAGCAGCAATGAAGACCTTTTACTCATGGCTGGGGTAAAAGAAGTAGGAATAGCACGCCCTGGTAATATTAAAAAGGGACCGCTACATTCTGCTGAAGCTGTAGAAAAATTACAAAATCGACGCTCTGGTATAGAGCCTATAATTGGTCACATAAAACACAAAGGTCAAATGGGCAGAAGCCGCATGAAGTCTGACAAAACTACTCTGTCAGCTGGCTACTCTTCCGTTCTAGGTTTTAACTTGCGACAGATTATTCGTTATCAAGCCGGAAAAGTGGAGAAAGTAGCATGATTCAATTTCGCGCCAGCGACGATATAAGAAAGACAATAGATGATTTTGGGCAGAAAAAATGGGTGGATGATTTTGAACAAAAATATTTAAGGCCTCTCGTGTTTGAAAAAAAGAGAGATAAGGGAAATAAAAATGAGCATTATGTAGCCCAATTACGAGAGTTAGCAATAATTAATAATCAAAATTATTTAACCGAAGAAGAAATAGATGCATTATTGAATTCCGACGCAGG
>CAZJPB010000100.1:0-1734 GCA_964547785.1 uncultured Pseudomonadota bacterium
GAAGGTCATTCTTTTATTTTAACGTTTGCAACAGCAGAGGAAACACAAAAAGCTATTAAATTTTTAAAAAGTCACAGCAATGATTTGAGTGTGCATAATGATCAGGGAACGCAAGTTGTCGTGACTTTGCCAGAATATGCATTACAGCAAGTGAAAAATTGGGCAGTCCAAAGTAATATTGATGTTTTGAGAAAAAGACTTGATAAAACAGGTGTTGCTGAAGTTGCAATATCTCGTCAAGGTGAGCGTGATATTGTTATTGAGCTTCCTAATGTTGATGATCCAGGTCGTGCAAAAGAAATGATTGGTAAGACTGCACAGCTCGAAATTAAACTTATAGAAGATGCTGCAGGTTCAGAAGAAGAATTATTAGAAAAATATAATTATGCGCTTCCTGAAGGAATGATGATTGTTCCTGGAAGTGAAGATGGTCGTCGAGGACAGATGTTTTATCTTGTTCCAGATTATACAGATCTTACGGGACGAGATTTAAAAGATGCGCAGCCAGCATTAGGTGGCAATACGGGCACAGAACCAGTTGTTTCATTCGAATTTAGGCCAGAAGGTGGCGATAAATTTTATGAATTAACAAGCAAAAATCATGGAAAACTTTTGGCAGTTATCGTTGATAATCAAGTTATTTCAGCGGCAACTATTCAATCTACTATTCATACCAATGGTAACATTACAGGAAGATTTACATGGGAAGAGGCTTCAGATTTGGCTGTAGCATTTAAGTCCGGTTCATTTGTTGCGCCAGTCAAGTTCGAAGAAGAACGTCGCATCGGTCCATCGCTTGGTCAGGAGTCTATTAAAAAAGGTATTATGGCTTGTTTAATAGGCATGTTATTGCTTTTCTTATTTAGTGTGATTGTCTATAAAGTGAGTGGTCTGTTGGCATTTTTTGCGCTTCTTTATAATTTGCTTTTAATTCTTTTTTGTATGTCATGGCTTAATGCAACGCTAACGTTACCAGGCATAGCAGGTATGTTGTTAACAGTTGGTATGGCCATTGATTGTTCGATTTTAATTTTTGAACGTGTTCGTGAAGCAATGCGAGCAGGAATGAATTTTAGAGCAGCTATGGATGTAAGTTTTTCTGACGTTTTAGCTGTTATTTTAGATGCAAATATTACCACATTATTGATGGCTATTGTTTTGTATAAATTTGGAACAGGTCCAGTAAAAGGATTTGCGGTAACAATGATGTTTGGTATCGGTGCAACATTAGTAACAGGATTGCTTTTTTTGAAATCTATGTTTGGTTTTATTTTAGGCAATACGAGAATTACAAAATTAAGCATTTAATAAAAATATGTATGGCGGCGTAGCTCAGCTGGTTAGAGCAGTGGAATCATAATCCAAAGGTCCGGGGTTCAAGTCCCTGCGCCGCTACCAAAACAAAAAGGATACTAAAATTAGTATCCTTTTTTTATTATGATTATTAAACCTATAAAATCATAAAATATAAAGGAATAAAGATGGTTTTTTTAGACCCTAAAATAGATTTTGTCTTTAAAAAATTATTTGGCACGATTGCAAACAAAGATATTTTGATATTTTTTTTAAACAGTATTTTAGAAAAAAAAGAATCTGAAAAAATAATTGATGTTGAAATTAATAACCCAGTCAACATGAAAGATAGTAAGCATTTTAAAGAATCAGCTGTTGATGTTCGCTGTACTGACGCTCAAAACAATCATTACATCGTTGAAATGCAAGTCTTGAATCAAA
>CAZJPB010000101.1:0-1582 GCA_964547785.1 uncultured Pseudomonadota bacterium
TACTATTAACATTGCTGTGCGCAATGAGTCTACAAACCCAAGCATTTTTTGGCAGTCAAATGTTATCTACAGCATGGACAGCAACAGCATCATTTTGCAAAGAGCATCCAGTTGCAGTTGCAACAGTGGCAGCAGTTTGTGGCATCAGTTATTGGTTATATAAAAAATATATAAAAACAAGTTCTGCGGCTACAACAACAGCTACTTCAGCAACTCCTGCTGGTCATGGAGATGCAACAGCAACTGGAGGAGCTACTGAAGATGCTGTTCGCGAAGAAGTTCAAGATGAATTTGCAGCTCTGTTAGAGAGTTTTCCGGATGCATTTGATGATTTTGATACGTTTGAATCTTTAGATGACATTACATTTGAAGCTATAGATTATAGTGTTAGTGTAACAGAAGATGTTTTGCGTGAACGTCTACAATATTTGAAGATTGGAGAAAAAATTTATTCGGTTGGTTGTTTAGAGTATTGCACTAGATGTGGACAAGGTTGTTATGGTTTTAAAATAATGATAGGTGAAAAAACAGTTGGAGTTTTAATTGGTGAAAAAGCTTCTAATTCTTCAATATTAAAAATACTTATGTTTGTTTTGTATAAAAATTTACGTACTGATCGAAATTATAAAAACATTATTCAAAAAATTAAAAATGATAATCCAACTATAATCAAATTAGAAGCAAATTTTTTTGGCATAACGTTTAGTGGCATAAAAGAGCAACAAAGAGCGATCTATAAAAAATTTGGTTTTAAAGAACCTAGAGAAACTAATTTTGAAATGTCATTAATGCAAGAGTCATCAGCGGCATCATCAACGAGAATGCCATCAGTATCAGGAGCAGGAGCTGCAAGCGCTACAGATCAAAGTCATTCAGACGAAGAGTCAGACGATACAACACCACAACCATCACCAGTAAGCACACCATTAAGACCAGATGCAACACCACGAGCATCAGGAGCAGGCGCTACGAGCGTTACAGCTACAAGTTTATTTGACAATGGAGAAGGTCAGGCTGATGAAGATTTTTTTATAAACGCAAAACGAAAAACAGTAGCAGACGCTGGAGCAGCTGGCGCAGCAGAAGATGATGCATTGAGTTTTGCAGGATCTGACTTTACTACAACAGGTGAACAAGCGCGATTAGCAGAATTAGAAGATGCAACAGAAGGGGCATCTGAAGGTGCAGCGGCTGCATCTGAAGTGAAAGTAGATATTCAATTTATTAATGTTAAAGAAGCTAAAATTCTAGAAAGTGAAATGCAGAGATTAGGTCAATATTATGCACCAATGCATATAAAAACTATAGTTCAAAATGATGGATTTGGAATATGGGTTGATAGTGCATTAGTTGGAATAGTAATCTATGAAAAAAAATCTACTGAAATAAAAATAAATTTTTTAGCATTAAAAGATAATTTTTACGGAAAAATAATTATTGAAAAAATTATTGAAGAGCTTAGGAAATATAATCGTGAGGCAACACAGATTTCTGCAACATTAAATAATGTTTTTGATACAGAAAAACAAACATCTTTATATCATGCTTTTGGATTGCACAGAAAAAAACATGCATCAGGCGG
>CAZJPB010000102.1:0-1562 GCA_964547785.1 uncultured Pseudomonadota bacterium
GAAAAGAGGCTGTTTACAGAGTTTGAAATGGATGAAAGATTTGGTCTTTGAATAATTAAAGGATTGCCTGAACTTAAGACACACGGTGAAAAATAGCCTTGTGTAAAAATAGGATTTAAACCATAAAATATGCCAGCGTAATTGCTACTTGACCACCATTGCAGGTATGGAATGCTAGGATTTGCCGTATTGGTTGATTGCCAATTGTATGATTGATTCACATCTAAAAAAGTTGCGGTTGTGTTCAGAGGAGGAATAATTAACTGATAGCCAGGCTGTCCTAGCGGCGATGGAAGATTGAATGTGCATAAAACTCCTTGTAATGCAGTAGAAGAAGCATCTATTGTTTGGATTATTATTGCCGAAAGCACGAGATAAAAAATGATTATATTTTTTTTCATGATAATTCCTTTTTTTATAATAATCTTTATGAAGATGCTGCTACAGGCAATAACCACATATCTTTTTGAGATGGATTTTGAGCTTTAGCGTTATTTAAAATATAGTTTTGACCAAAAATAGTTCTTGAACTTGATAAATTTTGTTTTGACGACTGACTGCCTTTTGGCATAACTATCGTGAAGTTTTCATTTGCAGCGCCAGGAGTAGTAAGCATATATTCAACAACAGAAGTTGCATAAGATTGACCTTGAGGTTGTTGATAGACTGATTTTTGGTGTTCATTTACAAGATAAGAAGCTGGTAAAATTAAAGCATCGTAAGGACAATAAATTGATTGAACGAGCAATCGAGAAGCCATCATGAGTCGTAAGTAAGCCCAATCAAGAGGAGAGCTTGTGCCTAGCCAATCTGATGTAGCTGGAGTTGGAAATACCTGATCTAAGTATAAATATGGATTCAAGTAAATTTGGCTGGAAAAGTATTTTTTGTAAATAGAAGAATAGCTTGTATTTTGTGGCCATTCTTGTGATGAAAATATGCTGCTATAGGTGTTACTGGTTAAGTAGCCATTCATGAGTCCCTGTAGCATCAAATAAGCAAAGCTATAATCAGCGGATTTGTTTTTAGGAAAAGCCATAGAATATAAAGAACTAATACCATCAAAAATAGTTCTTTGCGAAAAGTTTGCAGGAATTGTGCCGCTGCTTGGAGCTGGTAATGCAGTAAGACCAAAAGCACTTTGCATGATACTTGTAGTAAAATTTAATGGGAAATCATACGGATTTAATTTAACAAGACCTAAAATAGTTGGTGTAATGTTTCCTCCGGTATCGAGTATTTTTGCAACAACAGCCCATTGATGAGGAACAGCAAAAAAATTATTTATATCAGTTTGGTTAAAAGAATAATCATTACTAGCAGTGCTACCAGGGCCGCTTGTAGAATTTGGTAAGCCTTGTGCAAGATTTATATAAATTGGTGCCTGTGTTTCTGTTGTAGACATTGGAAGGTTAGCTGCGGTGACAGTCATTGGATTTTGAGTTTGTAGTGTTTGACCAGACATTGTTGCTTGACCGGCCATACAAAAAGTTACTGAGCGTTGCATGACAGTGCCACTTCCCGTATAGGTATTGCCAGGATTATCAGCAGGATCGTAAGAG
>CAZJPB010000103.1:0-1558 GCA_964547785.1 uncultured Pseudomonadota bacterium
GCACGATCTGAAAAGGCAGCGCGACATCTTCGTAAATTTTTTCACCGATTTGAGCAGTTTTTTGTTTTGTTAAAATTTCGTTCCAAATTGCCACTAAAAATGAAATGTCCGCAGCAATATCTTGTTCTGTGCGAAGTTCCGAAGAAGTTCTAATAATTGCGCCCATTCCTTCAGGTACGTGACGAGCAACAATATCTTTTAATCGTGCGCGTTCTTCTCGAGCTTCGATTTTTTTTGAAATACCAATCCTAGGAATGGTTGGCATTAAGACTAAAAAGCGACCTGGCAATGTAAAGCAGGTCGTTAATTTTGCGCCTTTTTCGTTCACAGGTTCTTTACTAACTTGAACCAGAAGGCGTTCACCTTCTTTTAAAATTTTTGCGATATCGGCTGATTTAGAAGAACGATGTTCCTGTTCTTTTTTTTCAACAGGCTCTAGTTCATCAAAGCTTTGAGACATGCGATTAATAGCAAGCTCACGATCAATTTCTGAAATGTGTAAAAAACCAGATTTTTCTTGACCAATATCAACAAATGCCGTTTGAATCCCTGGCAACACTTTAGTAACCAATGCTTGATAAAATGATTTTTCTATCAAGTTTCCTGATTGCGACCAAAAATGAATATTTTGTAATGTATCATCTTGTGTAATCGCTACTCGTGTTTGCCATGACTCATCATTGATGTAAATTTTTTTCATGCTTCCCTCTAGCTGTGGGTAAATGCGCAGTAAAATGTTTTTTTCTATTCTACCCTTTTTATTTTAGTATAAAGCATAAACTATTTTATTTATAGGTTTTGCTTTTGTTTACACGTTTATACCACATTTTTTATGTACGTATGTATAAACTTATCTTAAGCTTGATAAAAATAGTTATTTTTTAAAAATTATGATACCGTTACGAACCATATAAAGTAACAAAAAATTCTCTAATACAAAGGATTTTCCTATGAAACGTTTTTTTAATATTCTTCTTTTGGTTGTTCCTCTTTTAGCTTTAACTGGTTGCATGAAAAAGAAATGTAAATCAGAAGATAAAAAAGGTGTAATGCATGCAGGAGCGGGTATTCCTCTTTCTGACAAGAAAAAATCTATGAGCGCTGATGGCAAAGATTTAGAAGAATTTTTGCTTGATGATAGTCACGAAGGATCATCAAGAAAGATAACTTTGAGCTTAGATACGCATGATGAACATCGTGAAATTTCTTGGCAAGAAGATTCACAAACTTTAGGTTTTAAGCCAGTCTTTTTTAATTTTGATAGTTTTGCAATTAGACAAGATCAAAAAGCAACCGTTGCTTTTGATATTAATCTTGCAAAAGATGCGATTGTAAAAGGTAAAGAAATTCGCATTGATGGTCACTCAGATCAACATTTTGTGAATGATGCTTATAACCGAGCTGTTGCGTTACATCGTGCAACCAAAGTTGCTGATGAATTTGTAAGTCAAGGTGTTAGCAAAGATACGATTAAAGTTATGGGATACGGCGCTGATAAACCAGTTGTTAATCTTCCTGGACAAAAAGTTCAAGAAAATCGTCGCGTTGAAGTGACTAC